>JAFZME010000038.1 GCA_017553405.1 Bacteroidales bacterium | reverse complement strand
GCCGCCGGCGCTGTTGAGGCCGGAACCGGCGGAGCGGGAACCGCGCGAGCCGGTGTAGGAATCGGCGTAATAGCCGGGAACGTAGCCGTCATAGCCGTGGTAAGGGCGGTCGTACCAGTAGTCGTAGCAGCCGTAAGGGGAGAAATAGGGACCGTAATAGGGGCCGTACCAGGGATACCAGTTGCCGTAGAAGGCGTAGTCCCAGGTCCAGGAGTCATAGTACCACGGATCGTAGTACATAGACCAGCGGCCGTAATAGGGGCCGCCCCAGTAAGGACGGTAATAATAGGAATAGCCGTAGAAAGCGCGACTGTAGTACGGAGAGAAACGCCAGTACCAGGAAGGGTACCAGTA
This sequence comes from Bacteroidales bacterium, assembly GCA_017553405.1. Lineage (GTDB taxonomy): Bacteria > Bacteroidota > Bacteroidia > Bacteroidales > UBA932 > Cryptobacteroides. The sequence goes on along the minus strand of JAFZME010000038.1, from coordinate 10,900 downwards.
GAAGGAATCGTTGTACCAGGCAGGGTCGTTGTAGAGGTCGGAAAAATCGAGCTTGACCGAGTCTTTTGGAGCGGGGGCTTCCTTATTGACGAAAAGCTCAGATGCGAGAGTCTCGTCTTTGAGGGAATTGACGGCTTCCGAGGAGGCACCGGCGCCTTTGGAGGCCTTGTCACGTAAAACGGGTTGGGAATAGATCCCGTCGCTGAACCTCTGTGTGCGCGAAGAACTTCCCTGCGCAAACATCTGTGCGGGAACAGCGGCGATCATCAGCAAAAGGATGAGAGCGGTGTTCGTTTTCATACGGATAGTCTCCTATTGATAAATTTTTTATATATTTGTTCGCCAGAAATGGCTGGCAACAAACCTGCAATTTTCGTGCAATTTAGTCGAAAAAACATAAAAAAACAAAGGAAATGGCAAAAGAGGTAACAGGCAGAAGCGAGAATTATTCCCAGTGGTACAACGACCTTGTGGTCAAGGCCGACCTTGCCGAGCAGTCGGCGGTCAGGGGCTGTATGGTCATAAAGCCCTATGGCTATGCCATTTGGGAGAAGATGCAGTCAGTCCTTGACGGGATGTTCAAGAAGACCGGCGTCAAGAATGCCTATTTCCCTCTGTTCATCCCCAAGTCGTTCCTCAGCCGCGAGGCGGAGCACGTCGAAGGCTTCGCCAAGGAGTGCGCCGTCGTCACCCATCACCGCCTGATGACCAATCCCGACGGCCCCGGCGTCGTGGTGGATCCCACCGCCAAGCTCGAAGAAGAGCTCGTGGTCCGTCCGACCTCGGAGACCATTATTTGGAGCACCTATAAGAACTGGATCCACTCCTGGAGGGATCTCCCCATACTTTGCAACCAGTGGTGCAACGTGGTCCGCTGGGAGATGCGTACGCGTCTGTTCCTCCGTACCGCCGAGTTCCTCTGGCAGGAAGGCCACACCGCCCACGCGACAGCGGAAGAGGCGGCGGCAGAGGCCGAGCGTATGGTCGGGGTGTATGCCGATTTCGCCCGCAACTATATGGCTATGCCGGTGGTGGTGGGCCACAAGAGCCCGGGCGAGCGCTTCGCCGGTGCTCTCGACACCCTCACCATCGAGGCTATGATGCAGGACGGCAAGGCCCTTCAGGCCGGCACCTCCCATTTCCTCGGGCAGAATTTCGCCAAGTCATTCGACGTGACCTACACGGATAAGGAGGGCCGGCAGCAGTATGTTTGGGCTTCTTCCTGGGGCGTTTCGACCAGGCTTATGGGCGCCCTCATAATGGCTCACGGCGACGACAACGGCCTCGTCCTTCCTCCGGCCCTCGCGCCCATCCAGGTAGTGATGGTGCCTATTTACAAGAGCGAGGAGGAGCGCAGTGCGGTTCTTGAGAAGATGCAGGAGCTGAAAAAGGCCCTCGAGGCCGGCGGCCACAGCGTCGAGATAGACGACCGCGACACCCTGCGTCCCGGCTTCAAGTTTGCCGAGTGGGAGCTCAAGGGCGTTCCCGTGCGCCTTGCGATGGGGCCCCGCGACCTCCAGAACGGCACCGTCGAGGTCCACCGCCGCGACACCCTCGAGAAGGTGACCGAGCCTCTCGAAGGCCTCGACGGGCGCATCGTCGACCTTCTTGACGACATCCAGAAGAACATCTACAAGAAAGCCTTCGATTTCCGCGAGACCCAGGTCCGCAAGGTCGACAGCTGGGATGAGTTCAAGGAGGAGATTGAGAAGGGCGGCTTCCTGCTCTGCCACTGGGACGGCACCGCCGAGACCGAGGCTAAGATCCAGGAGGAGACCAAGGCGACCATTCGCTGCATCCCTGTCGACAGCTTCGTCTGTGAGGAGGAAGGCAAGTGCGTCTACACCGGCAAACCTTCCCACCGCCGTGTTATTTTCGCAAGATCTTATTAATTTATGTCTTATATGAAAAAGATTGTCTTAACTATTGCAGCCGTCGCTTTGGCGATGGCGAGCGCTTTTGCGCAGGATGCCCCTGAGGCACAGGACGTGCAGGCTGCTGCGACCGAGGCGGCCGAGGCCCTCACTGCCGCTGCAGAGACTCCGGCTCCGGCTCCCAAGCCCAAGTTCTGGACCACTTCCCTCCAGACCAACATCAACTTCGGCCAGACCGCCCTCGTCAACTGGGCGGCCGGCGGCTACAACAACATCACCCTTGCCGCGTTCATCGACGCCAACGCCAATTACGCCAAGGATAAGTTCAAGTGGGACAACCGCCTCCAGCTCGACTACGGTTTCCTCTATTCGGCCGACAAGCCCATCCTTCAGAAGAACAAGGACCGCATCTACCTCCAGAGCAACGCCGCTCTCGACACCCCGATCAAGAACCTCTTCTATTCGGCCGACTTCAGCTTCAAGACGCAGTTCGACAACAACTACAACTACGTAACCCCGAAGGGCCTCGATGATATCGATCCTGACGACAAGAAGGCCATCCGCCAGGCCTGGAGGGATGCCCGCGAGCTCACTATGAGCATCTGCTCGCCGGCCTACATCACCCTCGGTCTTGGTATCAAGTGGACCCCCAAGCCCTGGTTTACCCTCAATTTCGCCCCCCTCACCGGCGGTGTCGTGATTGTCGCGAAGCCTACTCTCCGCGAGACCTACGGTATGGATATCAGCAAGAAATCCCAGGCCGAGTATGACGACAAGGCCGCGTTTATGGCCGCCAACAAGGATCTCTACGACAACTATGATCCCGACACGGCCACTGACGAGCAGACCGCTGCCTACAACAAGTACAAAATGTACGACAACTGGATGGCCGGCGGCTCCTACTACAAGAGCTACCGTTTCGAACTCGGTGCCCAGTTGAAGGCCGACTTCAAGGTGGACGTCAACGACAACTTCACCTTCACCAGCCAGGTGGTCGCATTCTACAACTACCTCAAGCCGAAGCAGATCCCCCGTATCGCCTGGGACAACCGCATCTTCTGGAAGCTCGCCAAGTACTTCTCGCTCACCCTTTCCACCAACCTCCTCTACGATCCCGAGGTCAACATCCCTCTTACCCTCGCGACCAAGAGCACAAGGGACAAGGAGCTGAAGAAGAACCCTGATGCTACCTCCTTCAAGGGCGTCCAGTTCAAGGAGTTCCTCGAGCTCGGCTTCACCTACACCATCACGTCCAAGAAAGATTAAATGCATTCTGTTCTTGCGGCCGTCAGCGGAGGTATCGACTCTATGACGATGGCCGACATCCTATACGCAAGGGGCGGTGTCTTGAAAGGCATCGCCCATTGCAATTTTCATCTCCGGGGCGCTGAAAGCGATGCCGATGCGGCGCTCGTGGAGTCGTGGGCCGCAGAAAGGGAGATTCCCTTCTTCAAGGCGGACTTCGACACTGCCGCCTGTGCGGCTGAAAAAGGCATCAGCATCGAGATGGCGGCGCGCGAGCTGCGCTACCGCTTTTTCGCCGAGACGGCGCGGGGGCACGGCTTCGACGCCGTCGCCGTGGCCCACAACGCCAACGACAATGCCGAAACGCTCATCCTCAATATGCTCCGCGGAGCGGGCAGCAGGGGGATGTCGGGGATGAAGGAAGAGTCGCCTCTGCCTGTCGATGGCTATGGCGATATAGTACTTCTGCGGCCCCTTCTCGGCAAGACGCGGAAGGAGATTTCCGACTATGCGGAAAGCCACGGAGTGCCTTACCGGGAGGACTCCACCAACGCGGAGAGCGAGTACAGGCGCAACCGCATACGCAATCTCGTATTCCCGGTATTCGAGGGGATCAATCCCTCATTCGTGGAGACTCTCTGTGCCGATGCGGCCCACATCGCAGAGGTGGACGCCATCGCCGACGAGGCCTATGAAAAGGTGCGTTCGAGGGTGGTCCGCGGGGACGATCTCGACATAAAAGCGCTTCGCGCCGAGCCTCACTGGAAGTATTTCCTATTCAGAATCCTTGAAGAAAAGGGCTTCAACGCCTCGCAGGCGGACTCCCTGACGGAGTTGATCGAGAGCGGAGGTACCGTCTCCGGGCGGCGCTTCCTTTCGGAAGGATACGAAGCCCTGACCGCTCCTTCGGGCCTGGTCTTCAGGAAGAGACCGGATTCCTTCGCTGCGGAGCACGAGGAATGCATTGTCGTCCGTGTCCCGGGCATCTACAATTTTGCCGGCGTGCGGTTCAGCGTAGAGTCGGTGTTGAAAACGCCTGATATGCCTCTGAAGCAGCCGGAAGGCACCATCGTCTTCGATGCCGCGGCGCTGCCGTTCCCCTTTATAGTGCGCCGCTGGCGCAGCGGCGACTGGTTCCGCCCCCTCGGCCTCGGCGGCGCCAAGAAGCTCAGCGACCTCTTCACCGACCTTCACCTTTCAATCCCTGAAAAAGAGCGCATCCTTGTCGCCATCAAGCCCGGCCTCAACGAGGGCGACGCCACCCACGACCGCGTCTCCGCCGTCCTGGGCCTCAGAATCGACGACTCCGTCAAAGTCACGGAATCAGCCGTCAATCTTACGAAGATTTCCGTGGAGCGTAAATAACAGTCGTTCAGGCGTTTATGAAAAACCCCTTACCCAAAAACGGGTAAGGGGTTTTGCGTAATTCGCTAATCTACAGTTAGTTGTGCTCCACGCTTATTTCACGCCGGCGAGTTCGCCTGCGAGGTCGTAGACGGCGAGTTTAAGGCGCTGGCTCTCACTCCAGCCGGAGTTGCCGCGGACCTCGTCGATGCCGAGGGTGAGGACTGTGGCACCGGTCTGGTTGTCAAGAATCTCGACTTTGCCCCAGAGGATGGCGCCGCCGGTCTTGGGGTTGAAGCCGGGGACGAACATTCCGCCGGTGTTGCCCATATCGATCTGCGACGGGGTGATGATCATCTTGTGGGTGGCAAGCTCGGGGGTGGAGATGGCTTTCATACCCTTCTTGTTCTTCTTGTTGAAGTATTTGAGGAAGAACTCGTTGATCTCGGCCTCGTCCTTGGGCCAGTCCCTGACCCATTCTTCGCCGCGTTTCTTCTGCCACTCGAAGAAATTGATTCCTTCAACCAGGGCCTGGGTGTAGTCGAACTGGACAAAGACGGTGTTGGCTTTGTTCTTGAGGACGGAGACGTCGCCGGAGGTGACGAAAACATAGTCTTTCGCAAAAGCGAACGTGGAAAGCAGCAGGGTCGCCGCGATGAGGATGAGTTTTTTCATTGCAGAGGGTATTTAAAATTGAAAATTGATGTCATAATCCATTCTGGCCATCACGGCGGCGGGCTTGGCGTCAAGTACGTCGCGTACGGCCGGGGCCACGCTTGCAAAAGGAGTGCCCGAGAGGATCGAGAGCTCGTCGGCGTCTTTCTTCTGCCCGAGCATCTGCATAATCTGCTCCATCATAGTGAGGGGCTTGGGGTAGGCGGTCACGCTGTAGGAGTCGCCCTCGGCGTAGCCGGCGAGGGAGGCAGCGTAGGCAATAGCGTCGTCGAGGGTGCCGAGCTCGTCGACGAGGCCGATCTCAAGGGCGTCGGCGCCGGTCCATACTCGGCCCTGGGCGATGGAATCCACGTGCTCGGGAGTGAGCTCGCGGCCTTCGGCGACTAAGTTGACGAAGCGGTCGTAGATGTCCTCGACGCTGGCCTGCATATAGTCGAGCTCGGCCTTGTCGAAGGGACGGACGAGGGAGAACATATCGCTGTGGGCGTTGGAGTTGACGGCGTAGAGGCCGACGTGGGCGATGTTCTTGGCCGTCTTGGAGAATTCGGGGATCATACTGAATACGCCGATCGAGCCGGTGAGCGTCACGGGGTTGGAATAGATCTTCTCGCAGTTGTTGGAGATCCAGTAGCCGCCGGATGCCGCATAGTTGCCGTAAGAGGCGACGAGGGGCTTCTCCTTGCCGAGAAGGTCGAGCGCATCCTTGATCTTGGAGGAGGCGAGGACGCTGCCGCCGGGGGAGTTGACCCTGAGGACGACCGCCTTGACATCCTTGTCCTTGCGGACTTTGTCGATGACGCGGGCGAAGCGGTCGCCGGCGATCTCGCTGGTGGAGCTGCCTTCGACGATGTTGCCGTCGGCGTAGATGATGGCGATGTCGTCGTGGCCGGCGGAGGAAGGAACGACCTTGACGGAGACATAGTCCTTGAAAGGAATCAGGTGAAGGTCTTTCTCGCTGCCGACGACGGCGATGTCGCAGAGCTTGGCGATGAGGGAATCCCTCTGGTAGAGGGCGTCCGCGAGGCCGGCCTTGGCGAAATCTTCGGGCAGGAGGAGAGAGAGGTTGTCGATCAGGGAGTTGAAATCTTCTTCGGAAATGCCGCGGCTCTGGCAGATCTCGCCGGAATAGGTCTTCCAGATGGAGGAGATCATTGCCTGGTTCTGCTCGATGTTCTCGGGGCTGGGAGTTGAACGGATGAAGGTCTCGCCGGCTGATTTGTACTTGCCGTGGCGGATGAGCTGGACGTTGACGCCGAACTTGTCAAGGAGGTCCTTGAGGTAGAGCAGGCGGCCGGAGAGGCCGATGAGCATCGGGTTGGCGCCGTGGTCGGCGGTCATAAAGACCTTGTCGGCTACGGAAGCGAGGTAGTAGCTGCCGGTCGAGGGAGACTCGGTGTAGGCGACTACGGGCTTGCCGCTGGCGCGGAACGCCGCGAGGGCGCCCCTGAACTCGTGCAGGGAGGCCATCCCGGAAGACAGGCCGTCGGGGCGGAGGAATATGAACTTGACTGAAGGGTCGTCTGCGGCGGCCTTGAGGGCCTCGGTCGCATCGCGGAGGCCGATCATTGCGGGCTGGCCTTCGGTCGAGAAGCCGGAGAGTGACATATTGTTGATGTCGCCCTCGGAGCTCTGCTCGGCGAGGATTATTTTGGACATATCCAGGTCAAGGACGCCCTCCCTCGGGAGGACGGCTTTCTTGGAGCCGCCGGCGCTGGCCGCGCCGATAATACTGGCAAAGAACATAAAGGAGAGGAGGCTCATAATGAGCAGGCCGCAGATAACGGCCAGAAGCATTTTCCAAAACTCTTTCATAGTAAGGTCTATAAGTGTCTTTTGCAAAAATAGCAAAAAAATCGTATCTTTAGAGGTTGTTTTAAAAAGATTTATGGCGCAGAAACCTTCAATCCCGAAAGGCACCCGGGATTTCTCCCCTTCAGAGATGGCCGGGCGCAACTGGATATTCGATACGATCCGCTCCGTCTACCGTTCCTACGGCTATTCGGAGATAGAGACTCCTTCCCTTGAGAACCTTTCCACCCTTCTCGGCAAATATGGCGACGAGGGCGACAAACTCCTTTTCAAGGTTCTCAATTCGGGCGACGCGTTCTCCGGTATAGACTATTCCGCCTACGCCCTCGGCGAGGGAGCCTACAACAGCAACGCCCTCTCCCTCCGTGTGTCGGAGAAGGGGCTTCGCTACGACCTCACGGTCCCGTTCGCCCGCTACGTCGTCCAGCACCGCGACGAGATAGTCTTCCCCTTCAAGCGTTTCCAGATCCAGCCCGTGTGGAGGGCCGACCGTCCTCAGAAGGGCCGCTACCGCGAATTCTATCAGTGCGACGCCGACGTCATCGGCTCCGACTCGCTCCTCAATGAGATGGAACTCGTGGAGATAATCGACCGCGTGTTTACCTGTTTCGGCCTCAATGTCTCCATCCGTATCAACAACAGGAAGATCCTCACCGGCCTCGCCGAGGTATGCGGCTTCCCCGACAAGGTCGTGGACATCACCGTGGCCATCGACAAGATCGACAAGATAGGCCTCGACAAGGTCAAGGAAGAGATGCTCGCAAGAGGCCTCTCCGAAAAGGCCGTCGCGGTCATAGAGCCCGTCCTTCTTCTTTCCGGCAGCAATGCCGACAAGATCGCCTCCATCAGGGAGCTTCTCGGCGGCGGTTCCCCTTCGGGCATAGTCTCCGAGACCGGCCTGAAAGGCGTGGAGGAAGTCAGCGAACTTTTCGTCCTCATCGACGGGGCAGGCATCTCCAACGAGGTCGTGCTCGACCTCTCGCTCGCCCGCGGGCTCAACTACTACACCGGAGCCATCTTCGAGGTCAAGTCGCTTGACTATCAGATAGGAAGCATCTCCGGAGGCGGCCGCTACGACGACCTGACCGGCATCTTCGGCCTCCCCGGCGTGTCCGGCGTGGGCATCTCCTTCGGCGCGGACAGGATCTACGACGTGCTCAGCGCCCTCGGCAAGTTCCCTTCGGGCCTTACGGAGACGACCCGTCTGCTCTTTGCCAATATGGGCAGCGTTCCGTATATAGTCCCCGTGGCAGAGGCCCTGAGGGCCAAGGGCATCCCGGTTGAGATCTATCCCGACCAGGTCAAGCTCAAGAAGCAGTTCGACTACGCCGACCGTAAGGGCATCCGCTTCCTTTCCATCAACGGCACCGAGGAAGAAGCCTCCGGCACCGTCAACATCAAGAATCTCGACAGCGGAGAGCAGCGTCAGTTCCCTCTGGGCGATGTCGCGGCCATCCTTGAATTCATTTCGTGATGATCGCAGCCGTTCTACTATCTGCTTTCCTGGCCTTTCAGGCCGAAGCCCCCGACACCCTCACGGTTGCCGTCAGCGGCGACATAATGATGGGCACGACCTATCCGACGGTCCGCCTTCCGGAAAATGACGGGAAATATATATTCAAGGATGTCGCCCCTGTGCTGAAGGAGGCCGACATCACCCTCGGCAACCTCGAAGGCACCCTCTGCGACGGCGGCTCTTCGACCAAGGCTCCCGGCAAGTACAGCTACTCCTTCCGCACCCCGACTTCGTATGCCCCGCTCCTGACCGAGGCCGGCTACGATTTCCTCTCTATGGCCAACAACCATTCCAACGATTTCGGCAAGACGGGGATGGATTCTACGGAAAAGGCCCTCGACGGGGAGGGGATTGCCTATAGCGGAGTAGCCGGGCGCCGTGAGTGGGTGGTCATCGAGCGCTCCGGCGTGCGCTTCGGCATAGCCGCTTTCGGCCACAATTCCTACACGCTGAAGCACACCAATCCCGCTACGGTCAAAAGCATAGTCGACACCCTCGTGAAGGTGTCCGACATCGTGATTATATCTTTCCACGGCGGAGCCGAAGGCTCGGACAAAGGGCACCTGCCTAACGGGCCCGAGAGCTATCTGGGTGAGAACAGGGGCGACCTGCGCGCCTTTGCCCACCAGTGCATCGACCTGGGCGCCGACGTGGTCTACGGCCACGGGCCTCACGTGACGCGCTGCGTGGAGGTCTATAAAGGCCGCCTTATCGCCTACAGTCTTGGCAATTTCTGTACGCCTTACGGCGTCAACATTTCGGGCGTCAACGGCTATGCGCCCGTCATTACCGCGCGTATCCTCAAGGACGGCTCGTTCGTGGACGGCAAGATCCACGGTTTCATCCAGCTCTACGGCAAAGGCCCGCGGACCGACGCCGAGGGCAAGGTGGCGCGCCATATCAAGGCCCTCACCGATGCCGACGTCCCGGCAAGTGAGGCAAAAGTTGATGAAAAAGGAAATATCATTAAAAAAAAACAATAACTATGAGAAAAAAGATTGTTGCTGGAAACTGGAAAATGAACACCACCGTTTCCGAAGGTGTGGCCCTTGCGAAGGCCGTTGCAGAGAAAGCCGAAGGACTTAATAATGGAGTCGGACTCATCGTAGCTCCTCCTTTTACTCATCTTGTGAGCGTTGCCGAGGCTCTCAAGGGGAGCAAGGTCGGCCTTTCCGCCCAGAACTGCGCGGATCACGAGAAGGGTGCATACACCGGCGAAGTCGCCGTCAATATGCTCGTCGACGCCGGCTGCGCCTGGACCATTCTCGGCCACTCGGAGCGCCGTCAGTACTACGGTGAGACCGATGAGAAGCTCGTCGTGAAAGTGAGGCTTGCCCTCGACGCCGGCCTCGGCGTCATCCTCTGCGTCGGAGAGAACCTCGACGAGAGGGAAGCCGGACGCCATTTCGACGTCGTCAAGGCTCAGGTCGAAAACGTGCTCTTCAATTTCTCCGCAGAGGATATGAAGAAGATTGTCATTGCCTACGAGCCCGTCTGGGCCATCGGCACCGGCAAGACTGCCACGGCCGCTCAGGCCGAAGAGATCCACGCCTTCATCCGCGAGACTCTGGCCGCAAAGTTCGGCAAGGAGCTGGCGGAGGAGACGACCATCCTCTATGGCGGAAGCTGCAAGCCTTCCAACGCGAAGGAACTCTTCGCCGAGAAAGACATCGACGGCGGCCTCATCGGCGGCGCGTCTCTCAAGGCGGATGACTTTATTGCTATAGCTGAGGCTTTCTGATCCCCGGTTATTCCAGGATTTTGACAACGGCAGCGATGCGGTCGGTCTTTGACCAGAGCCACACGTTGCCGTTTTCTATTTTCTGCACCTCGAACTGAACGTACTTGCGGCTCTGGATGCTGTTTTGGGAGGTCCACTGAAGGTCGCCTTTCACCTTCTCGCCCTTTGAGGAGGGGATGACCGACGTGGTGAGGGTGAAATAGTCGTCCATAGTGTCGTCGCCGACGCGGAATATACGGGATGTGGGGTTGAAGCTGATCTGGCAGTCGTTTTCGTCGTAGGAGAAGATGGTCTTGCCCTTGATGATGAGGCAGAGGTCCTCGCTTTCAAGGACTTCTTCCTCCATCTTGTTCTTATTGCAGGCCGTAACAAGGGCAAGCAGAAGAATTATAAGGGTAAGACGTTTCATTTTATGTTGATTTTCTTGACTATGATTTCCTTGGTGCCGTCCTGCATCGTTATGTCGGCTTTGAGGATGCCGGAACGCGTTATCTTATAGAGACAGTTGCTTGCGGGAGCGATGCTCTGCCCGTCGAAACTCCAGCGGACTTCAGCCGCTTTGGGGACGTTGTAGACTCTCAGGGGAATCTCGCCTCCGGCTGCGAAGCGGCCCTGCTCATCCCTTTCCACTCCATTAAAATATATGAATGGAAGCGAGCCTTCGCGGTAGGTCTTTGTCGTGAAGGTGAGGCTCTC
>JAFZME010000037.1 GCA_017553405.1 Bacteroidales bacterium | reverse complement strand
TGTGCTTCCTGCCGTCCAGAAGTATGTGCAGGGCAGCTACGACCCGTCGTGCGTGCCGATGTACGGCGGCGGCTGGGACGCCTCGGATCTCCGCCTTTCCCATTTCTCCGCCCTCCTGGAGATTCCCCTCACAGGCTCTTCGGGCAAAAAGATACGCCGTCTTACGGTGCTATCTTCCGATGGCAATCCTCTCTGCGGGACGCTCGTCCCCGGCAAGGATGAAGAAGGCGTCTTCGACGGCTCTTTCTCAATAAACGGAGGCGCTTCAAGCGTAGTGCTGGAAGGCTCCGGCGACGGCGTCCAGCTGTCCTCGTCCCCGACGTCATTCTTTGTCGCAGTCCCCTCGGGGGACTATCCCGGAGGATTCAATTTCATCGTCCAGTCCTCCGACGGGGAGGCGATGCGGATGGTCTATGTCCCGTCCGAAGGCCGGCTTGCGGCCGCTTCCCTTGTGCGATTCCCCTCGGCAGCCTTCCAGGCCGACAGCGACTTTATGATAATCGCCACCGAGGAAGATTTCCTCACATTCGCATCCGATCCTTCAAAGGCGATGAGCCTTATCATATCGGACCTCGACTTGTCCGAAAAAGAGATAACTCCCTTCTCTTTCTCGAAAACCCTCGACGGCGGCGGACACACGGTCAAGGGCCTTTCCGCCCCTCTTTTCACCTCACTGAGCGGCACTGTCAAAAACCTTACGCTCGAAGGCAGTTTCAGCATTGAAGGCGGCTCCAAGGCCGGATTTGTCGCGGCTGAGGTGACTGGGTCCCTCGAGAACGTCACCCTGAAGGGTAAATATACATATACCGCCGGCGGCGAACTCACGTCGACCACTTATGTCGGCGGTCTTGCCGGCCGCCTCACCGGTGGCGGCACCGCAAGCGGCAGCACCGTTGAAGCAGACATCACCGTTTCTTCAAGCGTCGTGATGAATGCCGACGGCAATTTCGGCGGTCTCTTCGGCCAGGTGAGCTCTTCCACGGTCGAGGACTGCGTGTTCGCCGGCAAGATGGAGGTCGCTCCGCGTTCCCCCGGCAGCTATGTCTCCAAAGGCCTCAATTTCGGCGGCATCGCCGGCAACCTTTCAGGAGGACGGTCCTACGGCAACACCAACAGCGGAGAGCTCCTCTTCACCGGCTCCTGGCTCAATTCGCTCCGCTACGGCGGCGTCTTCGGCTATGTGAACGGGACGTCCACCTGCCTTGGCGACCGCAATGAAGGCACCGTGACCGCCGCTCCGCGCAACACCGACACCGACAAGGCCCGCTACGGCGGCGTCGGCGGAGTCTATGGCATCGTCGACAACGTCAACATCACGATTCGGGATGCGGTCAACACGGAGAGCGGTCTCGTCGCCTACAGGCCGGAGTCTTCACCTTCCTATTCTTTTGCTGTCGGCGGAGTCGTCCAAAGCGTCTACAAGGACGCTGCGGACTTGTCCGGCCTGGTCAATAAGGGAAGGATAGAAGTCGACGGAAGCGAGATTTCCGTCACTTCGTCGCGCAGGGGCGTTTTTGTCGGCGGCATATTCGGTACGAGTGTCTGCACCCACGTCCACGACTGCACTTTTGAAGGAGAGATCGACGCCGTGCCTCTTTCCACCGTCCGCAACGGTTTCGGCGGCATAGTCGGCCACCTTGGCGACTCCGATCCGTCTTCGGCCACGACAGGCGCCGTTTCTTCCTGCAGGATGACATCCGGTGCCAGGATCCGCATCGGCCGGAAATATTCCGACAAGCCTGTTATGGCGGGCGGAATAGCCGGCTTCAGCCGCACCTGCGACGGCATCATCTCCAATTGCACCGCCTCCGGCACGATAGAGAGTACCGGAGTACTTTCGGCATCTTCCGAAAGGCAGTATTTCGGCGGCATCATCGGTATGGCCTATTCATCCGGTACCCAGGCTTTTCGCATCAGCGGATGCTCTTCCGACGGCTCGATAAACATTCTTTCAGCCGGCGGCAGCGAGCGCCTTTGCACGGGCGGCATTCTCGGAGGTGCTTCTATCCTCAATGTCACGCTGGAAGACTGCTCATCGAGCGTAAAGACCAGGGTTGAGGGCAATATCCAGAGCCCTTGCCTCGGAGGTATCGTCGGAGTGTTTGCCGGCCGCACAGGCGGCGTCAACGCTTCTTTGTCCAATTGCCGTTTCTCCGGAGAGATATCGCTTCTTGAACAGAAGAAACTCTCCGACGCGCCCGTTGCCGGCGGCATCGTCGCTTTCGCCGGAGCTTCATCGACAGAGACCATCGTCCGCCTCGGCATATCGCAGTGCTCCTCCTCGGGCAATATCCGCCGCAAAGTGTCCGGCATAAGCGAGATTCTCGCCAGCAACAAGTGCTCTGTAAGCATAGCGGGCGGTATCCTCGGCGCGGCCGGGCTCCGTCAGGTCTGGGAGACCGAGGACGTCTCCGGCGGCGAGAAGGTCTGCAGCGTCAACGTCGAGGTCGTCTCCGAGGGAGCCGTCGAGGCTGAAATTGAAGACTGCACCCACAGCGGCCTCATATTCTTCAACCCCAACGCCGGCAACGAAGACCCGCTCGGCGGCTCCGGGACCAGGATCGAGCTCAGCCCCAATTTCACCGTATGCGGCGGCATCGTCGGCGTGAGCGCCCCCACCCTCGGGAGCCTTTCCCTGACAGGATGCCGCAACGAAGGAAACCTGTTCTCGACTTCCGGGACGCAGGGGGGCATAGTCGGATGGCTCCACACCCGTACCAGGGTTTTGCGCTCCGACAACAGCGGTCCCGTCTATGAAAGGGACATTGAAATGCCGGTCCGGACAGGTTCGGGCACGGGCTATGTCATCGGCGGCGGCATCGTGGGCGGAGTCAGTGCCAAGGCGGAGAGTTCCCTCGTGGAATACTGCTGGAACAGCGGCGACGTCGCGGGCTCCAGCCTGAGCGCGATGCCCGTTCCCTGCGCCGGCGGCATCGTGGGCTCCTACACCGGCGACGGCATATTCGTCCATTGCAAAAACAGTGGCCACGTCCGCAACTACCCGGTCAGCGGCTCCGCCGACCTTGGCGGCTACCTCAGCGGCGACAAGCCGGACGGAGGCTTCTCTTCCTGCGCCGCAGGAGGATGGGTGGCCCGCGGCGGCTCCTGGACCGCTGCGGACGATTCCTGGGCTTCCCGCGCCTATGGCGGCGGCTCCGGCGGCTCGTCGCTTCAGAATTGTACAATGTGGGACAACCACTCAAAACTGCCCTGGGAGGATTAAGCTATGAAGAAATTACTCATCGCTCTTGTCTTGTTCCTGCCGGCGTTGTCCTGCACCAAGAAACCCGTCGTTCCCGACGATCCTGTCAACGTGGACGACGGCCGCACTGAAATATTTGCCACGGTGGCTGATTGCTCCGGACAGGCGTTCGTGTGGTCCTCATCCACCAAGATAGGTATCTATGACACTGAGGGCCATTCCAATCAGCGCTATACGCTCAAGAATGAATTCATAGGAAAGACCGGGGAGGCTTCCCTCTATGGCTCCACCATAGGAGGCGCCGCGGTGGCTTACCTTCCTTATTCCGAAAAGGGCTGTCCGTGCGTGGCAGAGCACCGTCAGCCGGTGCTTTCCGAGCAGGTCGCCGGGGCTTCCGCGGCGGAGCATCTTATCCTCAATACGGTGCTCGTCGCACAGGGAGATGACGACGGACGCTTCAGTTTTTCCTACACGGGAGGCAACACAGGACTTATCCACCTTACCGTCAGGGCTTCGCTCGAAGCTCCTGTGGAAAAGGTGATATTCCACAGCCCCGACGCTCCGCTTGCGGGCAATGTGAGCCTCTTCGCGGATGCTGATCCGCTTGTGAGCGAAGTGTCTCATTATCTGACGCTTACGGGCGTCGGACGCGCCTGCACGGAGGCCTCTCCGCTCGAAGTCTGGGCACAGGTCCCTTCCGGAGTATTCGGCCATCTCACCATCACTCTTGTCAGCGGCGGGAAGATGACCACGGCCATTGTCGAAGGCAAGATTACGGTTCCTTCCGGCGGCTCTGCAGATGCTGTAGCGGAAGCCGTTCCCAACTCCTCCGGCAACGAGGACTTCACGATTATCGAAGGATCTTATCAATGACGGGCTTATGAAGAGATTGAGAATATTGTTATTGATTCTGGGAATTGCGGCCGGTCTTGCGGGCTGCAAGCAGGAGGTCATCCTGACCGGAGGCAAGTCGCTCGGCGTGAAGGAGGTCTATCCCGCCGCCGGCGATTTCTCCCTGCTTGTCAGCACGACGGGCGTCTGGAGCGTCTCCTCTCCGGAGTCGTGGATCCACGTTCCCGGCGACTGGTTCAGGGACGATCACGCCATCATCGTCGCCTACGACTCCAACGAGTCCGTCATCGGAGCGCCGCGCTTCAACCGCCTCGGCCACGTCGTGGTGAAGACCTACGACGGCGCGGCCGCCGACACCCTTTATATCAAGCAGCAGGGGATTGAGCCCTATCTGGAAATGGATACCGAAAATCCGGTGCCCTCTTCCGGAGGCGGCTGCTTCATCCCCGTGCGCACCAATCTGACAAGCTCGCAGAGCGGCTCGATTGTCTGCCGCGCCGACGCAGACTGGGTTTCCAATCCCGTCTTCGCAAGGGAGGGGCAGGGGATATCCTTCGACGCCGCCCCCGGCAGCGGGCGCTCCTGCCGCCTCACGATGACTTTCACCGACGGCTGGGGCCTTGTCACCCGTGCTGAAACCACAATAACGCAATAGGCTATGAAAAAGAAACTCGGACTTATTGCGTTTGCGCTCCTTCTCGCCGGATGCGGGAAGGAAGTGCCCGTGACGGTAGATCACCCCATTTCTGCCGATTTCGAGCAGACGGAGCCGGCGGCCTCGCTCAGCTTCGCCTGGGCTTCCTGCCCTGCGGAAGCGGTCTCCGGCGATCAGCTGGACGCCGCCGTCGCAGCCCTTGACGCCGATGTGGCGCTGTTTGTCACAGATGCCTCTTTCGAGGGCGGATCGGAGGCCTGGTTTGCCTCCCATTACCCTCAGTGGCCATTTGGCCTGAATTCCACCGGTCTTGTAAGCAGGGGGAAATATCTTTTTGCACTTTGCGGTGACGGTATCGCCCTGTCAGAGATTCAGGCTGGCAATTCAGGTGTCATAGTCATAAGGAAGGGCACTTTCGCAGTCGCTCTCGGAGCACTTGCCGAGGACGACACCGCTTCGCTCCTCCAGGAGACCTGGAGAGCGGACAAGGAGACCGACTGGATATATGTCCTTTCGCTTCCCGATTCCTCTCCGACGCTTGAGGATGCGACATTTACCGACTGCCTCTACGGGCAGTTCGGCCCGGTCGCGATGGCGGGCTCCCGCACCGACTACATCTACACTGCGGCAGGCATCTGGAGCCTGCTGCGCGGCATCTCCCGCTCGCCGCTAGGCGGCGGTATGCTGTATCAGTTC
>JAFZME010000036.1 GCA_017553405.1 Bacteroidales bacterium | reverse complement strand
GCCCGAGGCTCTCGGCGCGGGCGTTGACCACATTCACGTTGTCCAGCCCGAGCGCTTCGGCGACGGCGGAGGCGACAATCGTCTTCTTGCCCACCGAGTCGCAAAGGGTAAACGAAGCTTCCGGGTAGAGGATTGCGAGCGGGATGCCGGGGAAGCCGCCGCCGGTCCCGAGATCCAGCACCTTCGCCTCAGCAAAATCCGACAGACCGGCGAGGTCGACATACCTCGCTATGGCGAGGGAATGGAGCACGTGGTGGAGATAGAGATTGTCTATGTCCTTACGGGAAATGACGTTGATTTTCGCGTTCCAATCCCTGTAGAGGGAGTCAAGCGCCTCGAAACGCTCCTTTTGGAGCGTCGAAAGCTCAGGGAACAAATCGGACAGGCCGTTCATTTCACTTCCCCCCTGAGCATCATCTCGGCAAGCTTCGCCTTGCCGCGGCGGATACGGGTGCGCACGGTGTTGAGCGGAAGCCCCTCGCGGCGGGCTATCTCGTCGTACTCGAGCTCCTCGATCATATATTTGTGCATTATCGTGCCGTATTTGGGATCCATCTCGGCGATGTAGGCGATAAGCCTTTCGTGCTCCTCGGAAGATATGATCTCATCTTCCGGATTGACTTCGGTGAGCGGCTGGGAACCGTCCTCGGGGGCATCCTTCTTCGAGAAGCCCTCACGCTTTTCGTCCTCGCGGCGGATGTCGTCGAGGTGATCGATGGCCGTACGTGATGCAATCGTGTAGAGCCAGGGAAGGATATCGCGCGAGGAATCGAACGAGTCTATCTTGGCGAAAAACTTCTGGAAACTCTCGGTCACGACGTCGTCGATGTCGGCCTTCCAGCGGAAAAAATTGGAAAGCCTGCTCCTGAGCGGCTTCTCGTACTTCTCGTAAATTGCCCTGAAGGCCAGCTGGTCCCCTTCCCTTGCAAGGGTGACCAGTTCGCTGTCGGACAGGTTTTTATAGGATGTTTCCATATCAGTGGGCTTCAAGCCAGTTGGTCCCGACGCCGCACTCGACGGTCAGGGGGACAGTGAGTTTGATTACGTTTTCCATCTCGGCGACGACAATCTTCCTGAGGGCATCGACCTCTTCCGGGAAGGTGTCGAAGCAAAGTTCGTCGTGGATCTGCAGCACCATCTTCGAGCGCAGGCCTTCTTCGCGGATACGCTTGTCCACGGCTATCATTGCAAGTTTGATAATGTCGGCGGAAGTGCCCTGGATGGGGGCGTTGACGGCAGTGCGTTCCGCAAGGGCGCGGATGGTGGCGTTGGCCGCCGTGATTTCCGGCAGATAGCGCCTGCGGCCGAACAGCGTCTCGACATAGCCGTTGTCCCTTGCAAAACCAAGAGTGTCTTCTATGAACGACTTTATGGCGGGGAAGGAGGCGAAATAATCCTCTATTATCTTGGCCGCATCCCTGCGCGGGATGCGCAGCCGCTCGGAAAGCCCGAAGGCCGAGATGCCGTACATTATGCCGAAATTGGCGGTCTTGGCTATGCGCCGCTGGTCGGAACTCACCTGCTCAAGCGGGATGCCGAAAATCTTCGCCGCGGTGGCCGCGTGGACATCGAGCCCGTCGCGGAATGCGCTGATAAGATGGGCGTCACAGCTCAGATGGGCCATAATGCGGAGCTCTATCTGCGAATAGTCGGCGGAGAGGAAAAGCCCGCCGGGAGCCGGCACGAAGGCCTTCCTGATCTCCCTGCCCCTTTCCGTACGCACAGGAATATTCTGGAGGTTGGGATTGGAGCTTGAGAGGCGGCCGGTCGCAGTGAGGGCCTGGTTGAAGGTCGTGTGGATACGCCCGTCAACGGGTGATATGTACGAAGGGAGCGGCTCGATATAAGTGGATAGGAGCTTCTTGACGGCACGGAAAGAAAGGATATCGCCAACCACCGGGCTGCGGTCCGCGATATCGAGGAGAGTGGACTCGTCGGTCGAATACTGTCCTTTGGAGCTTTTCTTTGCCTTCGGGTCGAGCTTGAGCTTGTCGAAAAGGACTTCGCCAACCTGCTTGGGAGAGGATATGTTAAGATCCGGAACACCGGTATCTTCCCTGATCTTCTGCTCAAGCTGCCGCATTTCTGCGCGAAGGCCGTCGGCGAATTCCAGCAGCCTTGCAGGGTCCACCCTGACGCCGCTCCTTTCCATCCCGGCAAGGACCTTCGCCAGGGGCTCTTCCATACTGAAATAAAGCTTGTCGAGGCCTTCCTTCTCCATCCTCGCAAGGACCTCCTTGCCGAGCGCCATAATGGCGGCTGCCTCCCTGGCCGGACTCTTTTCGCTCGCGGGACCGTCGTCGAAGAGCGAGGCCGCGGGAGCGCTGTCTTCCAGAGCGATCCCCGCGATGTCCCTCAGCAGGTCCACCTCGGCGTGGGACTTCTCCGGATCCAGAAGATAGTGCATCAGGGCTATATCGAGCCAGGTGCCCTCCAGCTCAGCGCCGGAGTGAAGCAGTACGGATGAAAGTCTCTTGAGGTCGAATCCGACCTTTTTGACGGACTGATCCGCCAGAAGGGCCTTAGCCTCGAGAAGCGTCGTCTCCGCCGCCGCGCCTTCTACGCCGACAGCGATGCGGGTCACGGGGGCGCTTATCGAATCGCCCGCAGTCTCGACGACAAGCGAACAGCATCCGGCCTTGCGGGCCGCCGCCGCCACTGCCTCGAAGCCCGGCTCGGTGAAGGAGAACTCGGCCTTCTGCTCCGGCTCGGCGGAGACCTTGCCGCCGAGATGCCTCATCAGGGAGCCGAATTCGTATTTGACGAAAAGATTGCGAAGCTCGGGAGAATAGGCGCCGAGCCTCATATCTTCGGCCGTCGTCTCGAGGGGGATGTCGGTCTTTATAGTGACGAGTGTCTTGGAAAGGGCCATATGGGGCTGCGCCTCCTCGAAGAGGGCCCTCTGGCGGGGGGTAAGCTCGTCAAGGTGGCTGTAGATGTTCTCCATAGAGCCATATTTCGAGACCAGCGCTCCGGCGCCGACCTCGCCGACGCCCTTGACTCCGGGAACGTTGTCGGCAGTGTCGCCGCAGATGGCGAGCATATCGACGACAAGCGCCGGATCGGGAATCGAATACTTTTCGCAGACGGCCTTCCTGTCCAGTATCTCAACGTCCGAACCGCCCTTGCCCGGCTTGTACTGGAAAATATGATCCGCCACGAGCTGGCCATAGTCCTTGTCCGGAGTGACCATATAGACGTCGAATCCTTCGGCCGCGCTGCGCACCGCCATCGAACCGATGACGTCGTCGGCCTCGAAGCCCTTGATCATCAGCACGGGGATGTTCATCGCCCCGACGATCTCGCGAAGCGGATCCAGCGCGTCGATGACGAGCTGGGGCGTCGGCGGCCTGGTCCCCTTGTAGGCGGGATAGAGTTCGTTGCGGAAAGTGCCTCCCGGAGGGTCGAACGCTACGGCGATATGAGTCGGCGACTCCCTCTCGATAAGCTCGAGGAGGTATTTCGTAAAGCCATACAGGATGGACATATCAGCCCCCTTGGAATTGACCATAGGCCTTCTCAGGAAGGCATAGTACATCTTGAATACGAGGGCGTGACCGTCTATAAGGAATAGTTTTTCGCTCATAAAAGAAACGGGCGCTTGTGAGCCCGAAGTCCAAAGGTAAGAAAAAAGCAAAAAAAATTTGCGGTTTAATCCAAAAAAACTAACTTTGCAGTCCGTTTTACCCCAAGACGTCAAATCGAATAATATAAAAAAGATATAGTTATGAAAAGAACATTCCAGCCTTCCCGCCGCAAGAGGGTCAACAAGCACGGCTTCCGCGAGAGGATGTCCACCGCCAACGGCCGCAGGGTGCTTTCCGCACGCCGCCGCCACTGCCGCAAGAAACTCACCGTCTCCGACGAGGACAGGTATTAGACTTTTTGCTACAAGCGCATAAAAGTCCGGCTTCCCCTATCGGGTGCCGGATTTTTTTGCTATATTTACCTGCTAAAACTAATTTCTGATGGGATATTCTTTTAAGGAAAAAGCATTGGAAGGCCTTCGCACGCTCGGGACCTTCAAGTTCTGGAAAGAACTGGTCGTGATGACTCTCGGTATGGCCGTCGGGGCAGCCGCCGTCTACTACTTCCTGATGCCGTCCAAGCTCATCATCGGCAGCATCTCCGGTCTTAGCATCGTGCTTGCCGAAGTCTTCACCGGCCTGGGCTGGACTGTCAAGGTCTCCACCATTATCGTTATCATCAATGCGTTCCTGCTGGTGCTCGCCTGGCTGCTGATAGGAGCCGAATTCGGGATGAAGACGGTCTACACCGCCCTGATCCTCGGTCCGCTGGTGGACTTCTGGGCTCTTGTGCTTCCGGTGGAGAAAGTCATCACGGAAGGTGCGTCGGTGATGAACGATCCCTGGCTGGATCTCGTCTGCTTCGTGCTGATGCTGAGCATCTCGCAGGCCATCCTTTTCCGCATCAACGCTTCCACCGGCGGGCTTGACATCCTTGCCAAAATAGTCAACAAATACCTCCACTTCGACATCGGCGCTTCAGTTTCAATAGCCGGCGCGCTGATCTGCTGCTCCGCCTTCGCCATCAATCCCTTCCGTATGGTCGTCATCGGCCTCATCGGGACCTGGATCAACGGCCTCGCTGTCGACTACTTCACCGACTCCCTCAACAGGCGCAAGAGAGTCTGCATCATCAGCGAACACCACGAGGAGATACGCCGGCATATAGTCCACAACCTCGACCGTGGCTGCAGCGTCTATCACCTCGAGGGCGGCTATTCCGGCGAGCCCAAGGTCGAGATTGTCTCGCTCCTCACCAAGCACGAATATGCCGACCTTCTCAACTATCTGAAAGAGAAAAAGTTCGACGTCTTCATCACCGCCGGCAACGTGAGCGAAATCTACGGCCGCTGGCACACCCACGCAAAAAACGGCGTAGAGGAAAATCTTACTTAGCGGCGGCGGGGAAGGAAGGAGGCTGCCAGCAGAAGCAGGAAAATAAAGACTGAGATGCGGCCGGGGATGTCGCCGAAGCGGACGAAGAACGTGATGCCGTCCGACAGGCCGACAGTGCCCGGGAGGGCCGCTTTCTCCCACCAGGGAGTCGAGGCGACTATGCGGCCGCGGCTGTCGATGATGGCGGAGATGCCGGTGTTGGCGCTGCGGGCAATCCAGCGGCGAGTCTCTATGGCGCGGAGCGAAGCATAGCTGAGGTGCTGCTTATAGCCGGGCGTGTCGCCCCACCAGGCGTCGTTGGTGATGACGGTGAGAAGTTCCGCTCCTGCCTTGACGTATTCGGCGCAGTGCTCGCCATAGACGGATTCATAGCAGATGGCGCATCCGATCGGAACGTCGATGCCGCCGGCACTGAAGTGGAGCAGACTCACCGAATCCTGCCCGATATCGCGCCCCATTACGCCTCCGAGCCACTCGTCAATGTGGCGGAAGAATCCGGGATACGGCATCATCTCCACGCCGACTACCAGTTTGGACTTATGATATATTTCGGCTCTGCCGGTGGAGTCTATGATGACTGCGGAATTGTGGGTCTCCAGCCAACGGCCGTCGTACATCTGACGGGCCGTCTGCGACGGACGGTCGCCGGGCGGCAGGAAGGTCCGCGACGATGCGCCGAACAGCAGGTTGGCTTCGGGATGCTTTTTGAGGAAGCCCACGAAACGCTTGTAGGTCGGGCTCGAAGGGATATCGCCCGTGACTATGTCATAGGTAAACGTCTCCGGCGCGAGAAGGAGGACAGGTGTATGTATGCTGTCATTTCGACCAAGCAAAGCGCGCGGAGAAATCTCCAGGGCTCGCGCCATCTGGTCTTCAAGGATGGCGTTCTGCTCCTTTTGGGTGAGGGCGGAGAACTTGTTGTAGGGGTCGATGTTGGGCTGGAAGGCGATGACGGAAAGCGTCCGCTCCGGCTCTGCGGCCCGGACCTTCCAGAGGCAGAGCGACCAGACGGCCGGGGCGAAAAGCGCGAGCGAGGTCGCCGCTATGGCCGAGACCTTCACCTTGACGCTGAAGCCCTTCCACCGACCGTCAAGGACAGACGACAGGATGCCGAAGGCGGAGAGGCTGACCGCCCACACCCAAAGGGAGCCGCCGAGAGTGCCGGTGTACTCATAGAACTGGGCGAGAGGCAGCGTGCGGGCGAATGCGTTGCCCAGCACCAGCCAGGGCCAGGAAATCTGGGCCGAGACAAGATACCATTTCTCCCAGGCAATCCACGCCGCGGCGAGGAAGATGCAGGGCAGGACTCCTCCCTGGCGCTTCTTCACCCATCTGTAGAGTCCGAAGACCAGCGACATCTGGAAGGCATTGGCCACGCAGGCGAAAATCCCTCCGCCGACAGTCGCGTTGCACACCCAAAATGTCGTGACGGCATTCCATAGAAGGAACGCGCCGTAGTGCCACAGCCAGAAATGCTTCACTCCCCTCTCCGAGGCCAGCTTGTCCATATAGAGCAGCGGCACGAACGCAAAAAGCATCATCCAGCCGCACCCTTTCACCAGGAACGGCACCGACCCCAGCGCCACGAACGCCGCCGTGAGACAAAAGAATATGTGTCTACTGTTCTTCAATAACCACAAATATACTAATAAATTCATATATTTGTAGTTTAAGGGCGAAGCCCGTGTTGTTTCCGGAACCTGTGCCACCCTCGGCAACATAAGAGGGAGGGGCCCACGAAGTGGGAGGGGTCGCGAAGCGACGGTTCCGGAAATAATACGGGCGTAGCATCAAGAAAGAAAAGATATGCTTATAGTTTTGGAAGGGCTCGACGGTTCGGGCAAATCGACACAGGTCAGGATGCTGAGGGAGTATCTCGGCAAGGTCGTCAGCGACCTGAAATATATCCATTTCCCACGCTACGAAGCGCCTGTTTACGGCGACCTGATAGGCCGCTTCCTGAGGGGGGACTTCGGCCCCATAGACGCCGTCCACCCGCAGCTGGTGGCACTCCTTTTCGCCGAAGACCGGCACGGAGCAGGCCCGGAGATCCGCAAGTCGCTCCGTGAGGGCGCGACCGTCCTTCTCGACCGCTATGTCTATTCCAACATAGCCTACCAGTGCGCCAAGCTCGAGGATCCCGAAGAAAGGGAGGACCTCCGCGAATGGATACTCAACACCGAATTCGGCGAATTCGACCTCCCGAGGCCCGACGTCAATATCTTCCTCGATGTCCCGACGGGATTTGTCGAGGAGAGGCTCTCCTCCACCCGCAAGGGCGACGACCGCAGCTACCTGGAAGGCGCATCCGACATCCACGAAGCGTCGATCCACTTCCAGAAGCAGGTACGCGAAATCTACCTGCGCCAGGCCTCGCTGGATCCCAGCGTCCTCCGCGTCGACTGCGCCGGGGAAGACGGCAAAATCCTCCCTCCCGAAAAAATCCACGAAAAAATAGTCTCCATCATCAAGCCCCTTCTCGGATGAAGCCCGTTCTCAAATCTATCCGCCGCATCGCGGCAGTCATTGTAGGACTCACATTTTTCATCAGCGGAGTCCTCAAACTGGCAGATCCTGTCGGCACAGGGCTCATAGTGGAAGGCTATCTCGGATTCTTCCATATCGGCTTCCTGAAGGGAGCGGCGGTCGTTCTCGGTGTCATCCTTTCCCTCACGGAAGGCATTGTCGGCACCGCCCTGGTGACGGGAGTGGCCAAGAAAATCTCCGGATGGGCGGCCATCGCCCTCACGGCTTTCTTTACCCTTATTTCCATCATTCTTCTTGCGGCCAATCCGGATATGGAATGCGGCTGCTTCGGCAAGGCGATTCCGCTCACCCACCTTCAGACCTTCGTCAAGAACGTGGTGCTGGCGGTCCTTTGCGCCGTGGCGTTCATACCGCCGGGAGGCGACGCCCCGAGAAAAGGACGCATCGTCGCCTTCTTCCTTGAAGCGGCCGGCCTTGTCACGGTGCTGATCTACAGCGCCGTGAGGCTCCCGTCCATAGACTTCACCGAATTCGCCCCGGGCACCGAACTTCTCGCATCCTCCGACAACGCCTACCAGGCCGAAGACGGGCTGCTCCCTGTCTGCATCTATGAGAAGAACGGGCAGACCGGCTCCTTCGTCGAGAGCAGGCTGCCGGATTCCACCTGGACCTTCGTCCGCCGCGACACCATAGCGCGCAACAATATCCCGCTGCCCGAAGATTTCGCCATCCTGTCTTTCCGTGATGAATATGGCGACTACCAGGACGAGCTCGCAGTCCTCGGCAAAGTGATGGTCGTCTCCGTTCCCTCCCCCGACAGGCTCGGCCGCAAAGGCTGGGAGAAAGTCGCGGAACTGACCGACAAGGTGCTTTCCTACGGAGTCAATCCCCTTGTGCTGACAACTGACGCCTCCTGCAGTGCAATCCCTGCCACTGTCAGGCCCTATGTCTACACGTCAGACCGCAAGACACTTCTCAGCCTCAACCGTTCCAATGGAGGCGCGACCTGGTTTGACGACGGTATGCTCGTCAAGAAACACTCATTCTACGCGCTTCCCGGCGATAAAAATATAGCCAAACTTACACAAAGGGACCCGACCGACCTGGCCATCACATCGGTCAGCCGAGGCCGCATCCGGTCCCACGGCTATCTGCTGTATGCACTTGCCATAATGATCCTGCCCTGATGGCACGGAGATTGACCACATACGGCTCGGGCCTTGCACGGCCCTTTAATATGACAAAATGGCAGATTTTATGAAGAAAACAACTTTTATGTCCCCCTCGGGCACCGAAGTCAACATAATTCCCGTGATGCAGGGCGAACCGATGCAGAAGGTCGACACCTCCGAGCTTCCGACCATCCTTCCCATTCTCGCCCTTCGTAACGCAATCGTCTTCCCGGGCACCGTTTTCCCGGTGACGGTCGGAAGGGAAAAATCCATCACCCTTATCCAGGAAGTCGAAAAGACCGACGGCCTTCTCGGCGCCGTCCCCCAGACGGACGTCTCGGTGGAAGATCCGTCCGAAGGCGATCTCTTCCACTATGGCACCGCCTGCCGCATCATCAAGACGCTTGAGATGCCCGACGGCTCCATCACCGCCATCCTCCAGGGCCTTACCCGTATAGAGATCAAGCAGTTCATCCGCAAGGATCCCTACATCACGGCCTATGTCAAATATCTCGAAGATTTCCTCCCGGAGATTCCCGTAAACGAGCTGAAAATGCTCTCCGAGACCTTGAAAGACAAGGCCACAGGCATCATCCGCGGCTCTTCCTTCGCCCCGAAGGAAGCCGTCGGAGCACTCCGTTCGATAGAGGATTTCGAATTCCTCGTCAATTTCGTCGCCACTTCCATAGAGGTGGACGACTTCACTGCGAAGTCCACTCTTCTCGAGACAGGCAATGTCAAGGAGCGCGGGATGTCCCTGCTCTCCATTATGGACAACCAGCTTGAGCTCATCAAGATCAAGCAGGAGATCAACCAGAAGGTCCGCAGCGACATCGACCAGCAGCAAAGGGAATACTACCTCAACAACCAGCTCCGCACCATCCAGGAGGAGCTCGGTATGGACAACGACGAGGATTTCCGCAAATTCAAGGAGAGAGCGGCCGCGAAGAAATGGCCCGAGGAGGTCAAGGCCATATTCGACAAGGAGATGGCCAGGCTGGAGAAATACAATCCCTCCTCCCCCGACTACAGCATCCAGTACAACTACATCCAGTTTATGCTGGACCTCCCCTGGGGTGAGTTCTCGGAGGACAATATGGATCTCGACAATGCCCAGAAGGTCCTCGACGCCGACCACTACGGCCTCGACACCGTCAAGGACAGGATTATCGAGTATCTCGCCGTCCTCAAGCTGAAGGGCAATATGAAATCCCCCATCCTCTGCCTCTACGGCCCTCCCGGAGTAGGCAAGACCAGCCTCGGCAAGTCCATCGCCAAGGCGCTGGGGCGTAAATATGTCAGGATTTCCCTCGGCGGTATGCACGACGAGGCCGAGATCAGGGGCCACCGCAAGACCTACGTCGGCGCCCTTCCCGGAAGGATTCTCAACGGCATTCTCAAGGCCGGGACGTCCAACCCTGTCGTCGTCCTCGACGAAATCGACAAACTCTCCAGCGACTTCCGCGGCGACCCTTCGTCCGCCCTTCTCGAGGCCCTCGACCCCGAGCAGAACGGGACCTTCCACGACAATTATCTCGACATAGACTACGACCTTTCCAACGTCCTTTTCCTCACCACGGCCAACGGCATATCCACCATCCAGCCCGCCCTGCGCGACAGGATGGAGATGATCAACGTCTCAGGCTACCTCGCAGAGGAGAAGCAGGAGATTGCAAAGCACTTCCTCGTGCCGAAGCAGCTCTCCGAGCACGGCATCGAGAAAGGCGCGCTTAAAATCGACAAGGCGGCCATAGGGGCCATCATCGACGAGTACACCCACGAATCCGGCGTCCGCGGCCTTGAAAAGCAGATAGCGAAGATTGCCCGTGTCACGGCGAAAAAGATAGCCCTCGGCCAGGAGTGGCCCGATGTCATCAAGCCCGAGCACCTCAAAGAGTATCTCGGACTGCCCACCGCCTTCCACGACAAGCAGAAAGGCAACGAGGGGCCCGGAGTCGTGACCGGCCTCGCGTGGACCGAACTGGGAGGCGAAATCCTCTTCGTCGAAAGCTCCGTGTCCAACGGCAAGGGCGCCCTGTCGATGACGGGCAACCTCGGCGACGTGATGAAAGAGTCCGCCCAGATTGCCTACCAGTACATCAAGGCCCACCCGGAGATGGCAAAAATCACCTCCGAGGAGTTTGCCGGGAAGGACATCCACGTCCACGTGCCTGAAGGCGCAACTCCGAAGGATGGTCCTTCCGCAGGCATCACGATGGTCTGCTCGATGGTCTCGGCCCTTCGCGGAGAAGGGCTCCGCAAGGGAGTTGCGATGACGGGCGAAATGACGCTCCGCGGGCGTGTACTTCCCGTCGGCGGCATCAAGGAGAAAATCCTTGCCGCCAAGCGCGCCGGCGTCCACACCATCGTCATCAGCGAGGACAACCGCAAGGACATCGAGGACATCAAGGAAATCTATGTCCGCGGGCTCGATTTCGTCTACGTCAAGACCATCGACGACGTCATCAATTTCGTATTCGTATAATGGATGTCAGAATAGAAGAAAGCTGGAAGCAGGCGCTGGCGGCGGAATTCGAGAAACCGTATTTCGCCCGTCTGGTGAGCTATCTCCACGCCGAGAAGAATGCCGGCAAGACGGTCTATCCTCCCGGCAGCTCGATCTTCAAGGCCTTCGAGCTGACTCCCCTGCCTTCCGTGAAGGTGGTCATCCTCGGACAGGATCCCTACCACGGTCCGGGGCAGGCGATGGGGCTGTCCTTTTCCGTCCCGGACGGAGTGCGCACTCCCCCTTCGCTGAAAAACATTTTCAGGGAGATCGAGACCGATCTCGGCATCACGATGAGCGGCAGGCCCAATCTGGAAGGATGGGCCCGTCAGGGAGTGCTCCTGCTTAACAGTATCCTCACCGTGCGCGCAGGCGAGCCGACCTCGCACAGCAAGATAGGCTGGATGGAATTCACGGACGCTGTCATCAGCACCGTCTCGGCCCGCTGCAGCGGAGTCGTATTCCTGCTCTGGGGTGGTTTCGCCCGCAGCAAAAAGGAGCTGATAGACCTTTCACGCCACAGCGTGCTGGAAGCCGCCCACCCTTCGCCGCTTGCCGGAGGCGCGTTTTTCGGCTGCCGTCATTTTTCAAAGACCAACGACATTCTGATTCGGGAGGGAAAGACTCCCATAGACTGGAGATTATGAAAAGAACAGCACTCTTCCCCGGCTCTTTCGATCCGTTCACGGCCGGCCATCTGAATATTCTGAAAAGGGCGCTCACGATGTTTGACGAAGTCATCATCGCCGCCGGTATCAACCAGGACAAACCCGGCTATTTCGATATGGACAAGCGCCTCGAGATCATCCGCAAGGCCACTGAAGGCATAGAAGGGGTAAGCGTCATCAAATACGACAACCTCACCATCGACGCCTGCCGTGCCCTCGGCGTCCGCCACATAGTCAGAGGCGTGCGCAATATGATCGACTTCGAGACGGAGCGCTCCATCGCGGATGCCAACCGCCGCCTCGCCCCTGAGATAGAGACGATTATCATCCCTACAGCCCAGGAGTTCGCCCACATCTCCTCCTCGGCGGTGCGGGACATCCTGCGCCACGGCGGCGACTACTCCGCATTCATCCCCAGCGGCGTGACGTTATGAGAAGGGCTGCGGCCATCCTGCTCCTTGCGGTGCTCTCCACCGGGCTTTTCGCCCAGGACGACGGCACCTTCTCCGCCCTCGGGCAGAAGCTGGAGGAGTACACCGCCGCACTCGAAAGCGAGAGCGTCGCTGCGAGAAACTCCGAATGTGATTTTCTGATATCGACTTGCCAGCTGCCGGAGACGAGGCAATATGCCGCCCTGTGGCTCTATGAGCACTACCGCGAGTCGAAACTTCTCGGCGACGAGGATGTTGCCGTCCACATAGCGTCGGAGTGGTTTCTTTCGGAGAAGGTCCCGATGAAGACCGAGGCCGACTATCTCAATGCAAAGCTATTTGTCCACCTCAACGGGAAGGTACTTCTCGGGATGAAGGCTCCCGCCGCCACCCTGAAGGATGAGAACCTTCTGGACCAGGCCATCCCGTCCGAAGGGCGCTACAGCGTGCTCTATTTCTACGACACCTCCTGCTCTTCCTGCCGCGTCGAATCTTCCAGGCTCGACGCCTTCGTACGGACGTCGGACCTGCCTGTAGATTTCTATGCAATCTACACGGGCAGCGACGAGGCCGCCTGGGCGCTCTACAGGGCGACCGGCCTTCGAGGCGGATTCATCCACCTCTTCGACCCTTCCGGCGATGTCATTATGACCTACGGGGTCATCAAGACGCCCCGTATGTTCCTCATCGCCCCGGACGGGACCATCCTCGGCCGCGGGCTCGACACGCCTTCGCTCAAGGCTCTCCTTGAGAGGGAGCTTGCCGGCGAGGCCTACGAATACGGCAGCGATGCGAGCACCCGGCTTTTCGATTCCCTCCTCCAGGACGCATCGGCCTCCGACGTCTATTTACTGATGCAATCCATACGCACCGAGACGCTTGAGCGAGGCGACACCCTCGGCTGGAAGCGCCTCACAGGCGACCTTCTGTATTATATCGCTCCAAGGCGTGGGGAAGGTCTCAAAGAGGGCGAGCAGCTTCTCGTGGACACCATCCTCGCAGAGGACTTCCGCAATTCGCCGGAGGATTCCGCGAGCGTCCTGCCCCTGGCCCGGCTGCGCCACGACCTCCTGGCCCTGGCGCCGGTCGGCTCGAAGGTCCCCGACCTCACGATCAACGGCACTCTCCTCCGCCGCGGCAAAGCGCCGCGCGATGGCTCCTACAAGCTCCGCCGCCTCCGCAACTCCCGCATCACCTTCTACACCGAAGGCTGCGCCAGCTGCCGCGAGACGCTTGCCGAGGCCGATTCCATCGCCGCAGGCATCCGCCGCCTCAAGGTCCTCACCGTCAACCTCGACGCCCTTCCCGACTCCCAGCTTCGCCCCGCCCTTTCCTCCCTCGACCTCTCCACGTTACCCTACACCTTCACGGTCTGCAAAGGACGTATATCTCACAGATATTTGTAGAAAAAAACAGGCTTGAATTTAATCAAGCCTGTCTCCGTTTTCAGTGAAAAATTCATTTTGCAGAACGTGAAAATCCGAAATCTCGACGAGATTGATTTTGCACTTGTACTTCTTGCGCCACTTTTGCAGATAGGAACTGAACCATCCTCTCTTGAGGTAGGCTCCGAGGATGGGGCTGGTCTTCAACACCAGTGAGGTGAAGCCCTTCTCGCCCACGTAGAAAGCCAGTTTCCTTTCAATTTCTTCATCTATGACTGCAGACGAACGGATCTTGCCGGTGCCGTGACACAGGGGGCAGGATTCGGTGGTGTTGATCTCCGTCACGGGGCGTATCCTCTGGCGGGTGATCTGCATCAGTCCGAACTTGGTGAGAGGGAGCACGTTGTGCTTCGACCTGTCACTTTCCATCAGGTCCTGCATATACTTGTGGAGGGCATTCTTGTGCTCATTGGACTCCATATCGATGAAGTCGACTATGATGATGCCGCCCATATCACGCAGCTTGAGCTGACGGGCGATCTCCTCCGCCGCGAACTTGTTGACCTCGAAGGTGTTCTCTTCCTGGTCGCTGGTCTTGGCCCTGATGCCGCTGTTGACGTCGATCACGTTGAGGGCTTCGGTGGTCTCTATCACAAGGTAGGCGCCCTGCTTGAGGGGGACGACCTTGCCGAAAGAGCTCTTGATTTGACGCGTGACCTCGAAATGATCGAATATCGGCTTGTTGCCGTCATAGAAATGAACGATCTTCTCCTGCTCCGGGGATATGAGCGAGATGTATTTCTTCGTCTCCTCATAGATCTTGCGGTCGTTGATGTAGATGTTGGAGAAGGAATCGTTGAGAAGGTCCCTGAGGACCGTGGTCGTCTTCGAATACTCGTTGAAGAGAAGCTTCACGCCTTTGTCGGCGGCGATCTTCTTCCAGGAATCTTCCCACTTGTTGATGAGAGACTGTGTCTCTCCCACAAGGATGGCGGCTTTCTTGCCTTCAGCCGCAGTGCGGATGATGGCGCCGTAATTCTTCGGAAGGATGCTGCGGACGAGCGTCTCGAGCCTTCTCCTCTCTTCTTTCGAAGCGATTTTCTGTGACACGCTCACCTTCTCGGCGAAGGGGAGCAGTACTATGTTGCGTCCTGCCAATGAAATTTCCGCAGTGAGTCTTGAGCCTTTCGTGGATATCGGTTCCTTGACGATCTGGACGACCATCATCTGGTCTTTCTTAAGGATCTCCTCGATGCGGCCCTCCTTGGGGAGAGGGTTGCCGATCCGTATGCCGGAATAGAGATCGTTAAGGTTGGTGTTGCGGTTGCTGCGACGGACGAATTCGTCGAAGCAGTCGAAATGCAGACCAAGATCGAGATAATGGACGAATGCTTCTTTCTGGTCGCCGATGTCGACGAAGGCAGCATTCAGGGCCGGCAGGAGTTTCTTCACCTTCCCGAGATAGACATCTCCGACGGTGAAGCCCCGGCCCTCAATGGACTCTTTGCTCAGCTCCACAAGCCGATGGTTCTCCATCAGGGCAATGTGGACTTCCTTAGACGTTACGTCTACGATAAGGTCCTTGTCCGGTTTCTCAGACTCCATAGGAAAATTAAATGAACATTGATTACAACAGAGGGGCCGTCCGGATATCCCGTACAGCCCCTTTTTTTAATTGCAAGACTGCAATGTCTGTTCAGACGGTGGGAAGATTACTTCTTCTTGTGTCTGTCCTTGCGCAAACGCTTTTTGCGTTTGTGCGTTGACATTTTATGTCTTTTTCTCTTTTTACCGCTAGGCATAATTTGGTGATTTTATGGTTTATTTCGCCTTGACCGCCTCGAGGAAAACTTTCGCGGGCTTGAAAGCCGGGATGTTATGTGCGGGGATGGTCAATGTAGTTTTCTTGGTGATGTTTCTCGCTGCCTTCTGCGCTCTGTGCTTGATGATGAAGCTGCCGAATCCACGAAGATAAACCGGCTCACCAGCTATGACGGAACCCTTCACAGCCTCCATAGCGGCCTCGATAACTGCCTGAACCTGAATCTTTTCGATGCCGGTCGCCTTTGCAACCTCATTCACAATCTCTACCTTTGTCATAATTTTGATTTTTTAATTATAGTGGTTAAAATATAAGGTTTCGTTTACGGGGACACAAAATTAGACTATATTTTTTTAATATCCAAACTTTTAGCCCGTAAGTGCCCGGATTTTTATCATCCCAGCCCGTCCCAGAGTTTCTCGAGAGTCCGCCTGTCCTTTTTTGTCGGACGGCCTGTCCCGCGGTCCCGGTGAAGGAAGATGTTCTCCCTCGGAGCCTCAAGCTTTGCTTTCTCTGATTCCGGAGTTATATCTTCCGCATCATCAGCCACCAACGAAGCCCCCACTCGGTTGCCGAGCAGCTTTATAACCCGCCAGGAAAGCGTCACGGCGCCCTTCCTGACATTGATCACATCCCCGACCTTCACTTCGCGCGACGGCTTCGCTATGTCCTCGCCTACCCTCACCTTTCCTCCCTTGCACGCATCCGCCGCCTCCGACCGCGTCTTGAACGCCCTTATCGCCCAAAGGTACTTGTCTATTCTGATGTCTGTGTCCATAATATATCTTTTTTTTTAGTGAGGTATTGTTATCAAAAAACTACGAGCCTTCGGCTCTATCCCTCCCAAAGCGTCATCGCTTTGGGCCCCTCCCACTCACGGTTGCGTGGGCGCAAACGGTTTTTTGACAGCAACACCTCACTTGTCAGGTTCTTCTAAATAGGAGTCGGGCTCTTCGCGGGCGCCGGAGATGATTTCGAGGAGGAGGGTGCCGGCGGCGGAAGGGGCGAGGAGGAAGTCGCCGAGGCCGGCGGGAACGAGGACCAGCTCGCCCTTGCGGACGGGGACGTCGCTACGGCCTTCCTCCGTCCTGGAGGAGGAGCCGTCGGCGTTTTTGACATCGAAACCGCCATTCAGGCAGACATAGACGCTAAAAGTGCCCCTGGGGCCGCCCTCGATGCGGACGGGTGCGTCGAGGCGGAGCTCGGATACCTTGAACTCGGGAATGTCCGCGAGGAGGGCGATGCCGTCCTTTTCGGCCCTTTGGACCGGCAGGGCCTTGCCGGCGGAATAGTCGATGAGATCCAGCGCCTCGGCAAGGTGCTCGCCTGTGAAGCCGCCGCTG
>JAFZME010000035.1 GCA_017553405.1 Bacteroidales bacterium | reverse complement strand
CGTCGGCTGCGACGATGATGATGGCAAGGTCCGTCATCTGGGCGCCACGGGCACGCATAGCGGTGAAGGCCTCGTGGCCCGGAGTGTCGAGGAAGGTGATGCGGCGGCCGTTCTTGAGCTTGACGTTGTAGGCGCCGATGTGCTGGGTGATGCCGCCCGCCTCGCCCGCGATGACGTTGGTGTTGCGGATGTTGTCGAGGAGGGAGGTCTTGCCGTGGTCGACGTGGCCCATCACGGTGATCACCGGAGGACGCTCGACGAGGTCTTCTTCCTTGTCGGGCTCCTGGTCCTGGTTGATCTCCTGGGTGAGCTCGGCGGTGACGAACTCGACCTTGTAGCCGAATTCCTCTGCGACAAGCACGAGAGTCTCGGCGTCGAGCCTCTGGTTGATGGAGACCATAAGGCCGAGGGACATACAGGCACCGATAACCTTGACGACGGGAGTGTTGTTCATAAGGACGGCAAGGTCGTTGACCGTGACGAACTCGGTGACTTTCAGCACCTTGTTCTCTGCCAATGCGGCCTCCATCTCCTCCTGGCTGCGCTGGGCGGCGAGTTCGCGCTTCTCCTTGCGGTGCTTTGCACCGAAGTTGTTCTTGCTTTCGTTCATCCTGGCGTAGGTCTCCTTGACCTGCTTCTGGATTTCCTTCTGCATCGCCTCCTCCTCTTCGGGAGTCATTGCGGGCTTGAAACGCTCGCCCTTCTTGCGGCCCTTGCCTGAAGTGGCGGCCGCTGCGGCCTTCTTGTTCTGGGAGGCGTCCTTACGGGCCTCTGCGCCGACCTTGGCGACATCGACCTTCTGGCTCTTGATCCTCTCCCTCTTCTTCGGCTTCTTGTCGAACTGGGAAAGATCGATCTTGCCGACCACCTTGAGGCTGGTGCCCTCCTTTGCTTCGACAGGCTCAGCAACCGCAACAGGCTCACCAACCGGCTCAGCAGCTGCGGCAGGCTCAGCGGCCACAACGGGCTCTGCTTCGACAGGCTCTGCTTCGACAGGCTCAGCAGCCGCAACCGGCTCTTCTGCCGGGGCTTCCGGAGCGGGAGCCTCAGGAACCTCGGGCTCTGCGGGTGCCTCGGGCTCCGCGGGTGCCTCCACGGGAGCCTCAGCCACAGGGACAGGCTCAGCAACCGGTTCGGGGGCGGGCTCCTCTGCCTTGGGCTCGGGTGCCGGCGTCACGCGGGACAGGTTGTTGCTCTTGATGATGGTCTCGCGAACGGGCTCATAGTCGTCCTCTTCCTCCTCGGAGGAGGGCTTGCGGGAAGACTTTTCGAGTATCTCGTTGAGCTTGACATCCACTTTTTCGGCCTGCTCCTTGAGTTCGAGGTCCTTGCCGAACTTCTTCTGAAGGTCGCCGAGATACTCGTCGGAGACCTTTGCGTTCGGGTTGGCCTCGACCTCCGCGCCAAGTGAATTCAGGAAATCCACCAGCGTCTGGAGACCGACGTTGTATTGTTTTATTAATTTATTCAGTCTGATTTCTGCCATACGCGGAACGGATTATTCGAATTCTGATCTGAGAATATTGAGGACGTCTTCGACGGTCTCGTCCTCGAGGTCGGCACGCTTGGCGATGTCTTCGGGAGCAAGGGCGAGAACGCTCTTCGCGGTGTCGCAGCCGATGCTTACGAGCTTGTCGATAACCCACTGGTCGATCTCGTTGGAGAACTCGGAGAGAAGGACGTCTTCGCCGTCGTCCTCATCCTCGTGGAACTCACGCCAGACCTCAATCTCACGTCCGACGAGAAGGCCGGCGAGGCGGATGTTGACGCCGTCCTTGCCGATGCCCTTCTTGACTTCCTCGCTCTGCATATAAACCTTGATCTTGTCTTCGGGAGACTCGCCGAGGTCGATGCGGGAAATGCGGGCGGGATTGAGAGCCCTCTGGATGAGGAGCTGGGTGTTGGATGTCCACTGGAGGACGTCGATGTTCTCGTTGCGGAGCTCACGGACGATGCCCATAATGCGGGAGCCCTTGACGCCGATGCAGGCGCCGATCGGGTCGATGCGCTCGTCATAGGACTCGACGGCGACCTTGGCCCTCTTGCCGGGGATGCGGGCGACCTTCTTGATGGTGATGAGACCGTCGTAGATCTCGGGGACCTCCATCTCGAAGAGTTTCTCGAGGAACTCGTTGGAAGTCCTGGAGAGAACGATATAAGGAGTCGTGTTGTTCTTCATCTCGACGCTCTTGATGATGGCGCGGATGGACTCGCTCTTCTTGAAGTGCTCGCCGAGTATCTGCTCGGTCTTGGGGAGATGGAGCTCGTTGCCGTCCTCGTCGAGGATGAGCACCTCGTTCTTCCAGGTCTGGTAGACCTCGCCGGTGAAGATGTCGCCGACCATCTCGGAGTATTTCTTGAAAACGTTGGCCTTCTCGATGTCGAGAATGCGGCCCTGAAGGTTCTGGCGGATGTTGAGGATGCCTCTGCGGCCGAAGGTGGCGAGGTTGAAAGGCTTGGTGTAGATGTCGCCGACCTCGTAGTCGTCTTCGCCCGTCTCTGCCTTGATCTGCTCGGGGGTGATCTCGGTCACAGGATTCTCGACAGTCTCCACGACGTCGAAATTCTGGTAGATCTCGCAGTCGCCCTTGTCGACGTTGATGATGACGTCGAAGTTGTCGGCGGTGCCGAAAGTCTTGGCAATCTGGGTGAGGAACACGTCCTTGAGAACGCCCATCATAACCGGGCGGTCGATGTTCTTCTCTTCCTTGAAATCCCTGAACGCATCGATCAGAGTAATCACGTTTTCTCTTTTTTCTTTCATTTTTCTATGTTGTTTTATTCAAATTCAATGTATGGTATGACCGTGGTTATCGTGTCAAAAGGGACAGTCTCGGAAACTCCGCCGACATTGATGGTGAGAGTCTCCGGGGTGACGGACTCGATGGTGGCCAGAACGCGGCGGCCACCCTTGAAACTGACTGTCGCGCGGGTCCCTACTGCCTTCTCGAACTGGCGGAGCACCTTGAAGGGCCTGTCGAGACCGGCGGAGGAGACAGTCAGGGAGTAGTCTTCTTCGTCCTGGGAGAAGACGCTGTGGATGAAGCGGTCGACGGCGGCACAGTCGTCCATATCGACCGTCCCCGACTCCTTCTCGATGACGATTTCAATGTCATTGGCCTTGCTGACAGTCACGTCCACAAGGAAACAGCCCATCTTTTCAAGCTCGGGCACAACAGCTTCCGAAACAGTCTTTTTGTCCATTTTGGTCATAAAAAAATAGAAACCTTTCGGCCTCTATCTCGTTCTCGGGTGCAAATATACAAATATATTTCTAACCATCAAAAATAATTGCTATTTTTGCAGACCGCATAAATCACACTCTATGGAACTCACAGCGAAACAGCTTTCCCAGATACTCAAAGGCACGGTCGAGGGAGACGAAAACGCCAAGGTCACCCGCCTCGCCAAAATCGAAAACGGCAAGAGCGGCGACCTCTGCTTCTTCGCCAATCCCAAGTACGAGCAGTATGTCTACTCCAGCCAGGCTTCCGTGATGCTCGTATCCCGCGATTTCGTCCCGAAAGGAGAGATCGTCCCCACCCTCATCAGAGTCGACAACGCCTATGAAGCCATAGCGACGCTCCTTAAGTATTCGGCCGAGCAGAAGCGCCTCTCAAGGGCCCATAAAAGCCTGAGAGCCAAGTGGTTCTTATCTACCAAGTTCGGCAGGAAGGTCTCCGTCGGCGCCTTCTCCTACGTAGGCCGCCGCACTGTCGTCGGCGACGGCACCGTCATCCACGAGAACGTCTTTATCGGCGACGACTGCAAGATCGGCAAGAAGTGCATCTTCTACCCCGGCGCCCGCGTCTATCCCGGGATGATTATCGGCGACAACGTCATTGTCCATTCCAACGCGGTCATCGGCTCCGACGGCTTCGGCAACGTGCCCAAGCCCGACGGCACCTGGGAGAAAATCGAGCACCTCGGCAAGGTCATCATCGGCGACAACGTCGAGATCGGCGCCTGCACGACCATCGACCGCGCCGAGATGGAAGCGACCGTCATAGGCAACGGCGTCAAGATCGACAACCTCTGCCAGATCGCCCACAACGTCCGTATCGGCGACAACACCGTGATGGCCGCCCAGGTCGGCATCGCCGGCAGCGCGCAGATCGGCAAAAACTGCATCCTGGCGGGCCAGGTCGGCATCGCCGGCCACATCAAGATGGCCGACCACACGACCATCGGCGCCCAGGGCGGAGTCATCGGCAACATCCGCAAGGAAGGCCAGGTCCTCCTCGGCTCCCCCGTCATCGACGCCAAGCAGTATATGAAGGCCTACGCCATCTTCAAGCAGGCGGCCGAAGAATAGCCATTTGTATTATAACATAATTATAACTATCTTTGCTGACCTTTTGTGAGAAAAGTCACCAGCAAAGACAGAGATTATTATGCTTGTAAACCAGCGAACGGTAGCAGAGATTGTGCGCTTTGAAGGCAAAGGCCTCCACACCGGCACTTTTTCCCGCATCGCCATACATCCGGCTCCGGCCGACAGCGGCATCGTTTTCGTCCGCACGGACCTGGACTCCCCTGTCAAAATCAACGCACTGGCAGAAAACGTCACCTCCACGGCAAGAAGCACCACCATTTCCAACGGTGATGTCTCCGTGGTCACCATAGAGCACATTATGTCGGCCCTCACCGGCCTTGGCATCGACAACGCCCTCATCGAAGTCGAAGGCGTGGAGATTCCCATCCTCGACGGCAGCGCAAGGCCCTATGTGGAAGCGATCAAGACCGTCGAGCAGGATGCTCCCCGCCGCTATGTCGAGATTCCCGAAGCCGTCGAGGTCAAGGATGAGCAGAGCGGTTCCTTCGTGAGGATCGAGCCCGCCGATTCATTCTCCGCAAGCATCACTGTCGATTTCTCCTCGAAAGTGCTCGGAGTCCAGACCGCCTCCTACGACGAGCAGACCGACTACGCCTCCGAGATTGCCGTCTGCCGCACCTTCGTCTTCTTCCACGAGATAGAGTTCCTCCTCAGAAACAACCTCATCAAAGGCGGCGACGTCGACAACGCGATCGTCATAGTCGAGCACCCCGTCTCAGAAGAGCAGCTTGCCTTCGTCTCAAGCGTCCTGGGCGACAAGAAGCAAATCGCCGTCACCAGCGAAGGCTACCTCAACAACCTCACCCTCCACTTCCCCGATGAGTGCGGACGCCACAAGCTCCTCGACCTCATCGGCGACATCCGCCTTGCCGGAGGCTTCCCCAAGGCGAAGATCACAGCCTTCAAACCCGGCCACGGCATCAACACCACAGCGGCTAAAGCCGTCAGACAACTTGTTAACAACCAGTAAAATGACAAAGATACACCCCCTCGCCACCGTCAACCCTTCGGCAAAGCTCGGAGACAACGTTGAGATCGGACCCTACGCCTACGTCGACGCCAACGTCGAGATCGGCGACAACTGCAAGATCCTCCCCCACGCGACCATATTCGAATATGTAAAGCTCGGAAAAGACTGCACCGTCTTCCCCGGCGCCGTCGTGGGAGCCATCCCCCAGGACCTTAAATATGAAGGAGAAATCACCTGGGTTGAGATCGGCGACCGCGTCAACATCCGCGAGTGCGCGACCATCAACCGCGGCACCAAAGCCAGCGGCAAGGGCGTGACCAGAGTCGGTTCCGACACCCTCGTTATGTCGTATGTCCACATCGCCCACGACTGCCAGATCGGCAACCACTGCATCCTTGTCAGCTACGTCGGCCTCGCAGGCGAGACTGATGTCGACGACTGGGCCATCGTCGGAGGCGGCACCAAAGCCCACCAGTTCTCCAAGATCGGCACCCACGCAATGGTCGGCGGCGCCTGCAAGATCAACAAGGACATCCCTCCGTATGTCCTCGCAGGCCGCGACCCCGTCAGCTACGCCGGCGTCAACATCGTCGGACTCCGCCGCAGGGGCTTCACCACGGACCAGATCCGCAACATCAAGGACATCTACGACACCATCTACTTCCAGGGCCTCAACATCACCGACGGCCTCTCGAGAGTCGAGTCGGGATTCCTCCCTTCGGAAGAGCGTGACAACATCATCAACTTCATCAAGAATTCCAAGCGCGGCATCATCCGTGCGATGAACCAGGGAGAGAAGGGATCCATCGAGTAATATGCTGCTTTCAAGCGCATATTGCCCTCCCATAAGCTGGTTTGCACTTGCAGCAAGAGATTTCACCCTGTCAGGCGACAGGGTGATTCCGTCTGCGGTGGTGCTTGAAGCTTCGGAGAACTACCGGAAGCAGAGCTACAGGACACGCTGCCGCATCGCGGCTGCAGGAGGCGTCGAGACCATTTCCGTCCCCATATTCCACGACGCTCCGAAGATGCCCATACGCTCTGTGAGGATTGACTACTCCACGCCCTGGCTCGTGCGCAACGAAAGGGCCATAGATTCGGCCTACCGGACCTCCGCCTGGTTCGACTACTACCGGGATTCCCTATATAATATAATGGAGAGCGGCGAGGAAAGTCTGTTCGAGTACAACCTCTCTCTCATACGCTATTTTCTCCAGAAGACCGGCATCGCCTGCGAAATAAGCCTGACCGACACTTTCGTAAAGGAGGCCGAGGACGATTTCCGCTACGCCATAGATCCTAAAAAGCCGGACACCGTGCTCCGGGACCTGGGCATAGAAAAACCGTACTTCCAGGTGTTTTCCGGAAAGTACGGTTTCAAGGAGAATCTGTCGATAATGGACCTTCTTTTCAACGAAGGACCCGATTCGCTCAGTTTCCTTAAGGGCTGAACTATTTCTTCCTTACGTCGATACGGCCGACGTACTCACCCCAGCAGCCGTCCTGGACGATGGGGACTTCCTCGCCGTCGAGGTTGAGGGCGCTTTACATCTTCTCGAGGAAGGTGTGGGAGTGGCCGCCGATGACGAAGTCGACGTTGCGGGTGTCGGCCACCATCATAGGATCGGTGTAGGGTTCGAGCTCGTAGCCGATGTGATTGAGCGCGATGACAAGGTCGCAGTGCTCTTCCTCCTTGAGGTATTTCGCCCATTTGTTGACGGACTCGGCCTGATCAAGGAAAGGAAGACGGTCCGCGGTGTCGCGGTCGATCATCTCGGAGAGGTCGCAGATGACGCCGGTGATACCGATCTTGAGACCGGCCTTCTCGACAATGGTGTAAGGAGTGATGTACTTGCCTGCTTCGAAGGTGCTGAAGTCATAGTTGGCACAAACGACCGGGCAGTTGATTTGTGAGAGCCTGCGGGCAAGGTCCTCGAGGCCGTTGTCGAACTCGTGGTTGCCGAGAGCGACCGCATCGTAGCCCATAGCGTTGATCGTGGCGATCTCTATGTCGCCGCCGAGCTCCGAGAAATAGGACGTACCCTGCGAGAAGTCGCCGGCGTGGAGGAGAAGCACGTTCTCCGCGCCGTCGGCCTTGCGGACGCTGTCGATGTAGGCGGCCCTTTCGATGACGCCGCCGAGAAGCACGGTGCCGTCGTCATTCATAGCGACGGGCTCGAAGTGGCTGTGGGTGTCGTTGACGTGGAGGATGACGAGGTGGCCGTCCGGCTTGTTGTTGCACAGGA
Source organism: Bacteroidales bacterium (assembly GCA_017553405.1). Taxonomy (GTDB): domain Bacteria; phylum Bacteroidota; class Bacteroidia; order Bacteroidales; family UBA932; genus Cryptobacteroides. Next base: position 10,067 of record JAFZME010000035.1, on the reverse strand, counting down.
GGGCAATCGCTACCAGGGCGCAGCAAAGAAGGACCGCGCACACTGTTGATATGATAATCTTCTTTTTCATTACTGCTCAATGGTTATACGGCCGTCGGCCTGGTATGCAACTTCTTTTCCTGCCGCGGTAAGGTCGCGGACATACTGGACCATAAATTCCTTGATGGGTTCATCGGTGAGGATGACTTCCTTGGCATTGCGGGCGATGGAGAATCCGTCGCCGCCGTTGAGGAGGAAGTTGATGGTGGCCACGCCGTAGACCTTGTTGTCCTCGAGCGGCTTGCCGTCAAGCGTTGCGGAAGCGACCTTGCCGTCCTTGTAGACGAGGCGTATGCCGCCGCATATCATAAGCTCGGGGTGCTCGGCCATCCTGTTGATGATAGGCTTGATGTCCTTGCCCTTGAGGGCTACGTAGACGGGATAGTTCCTGAACGGGAACATCGAGACTATGTGGTCGAGAAGGATGTCGCCCTTGGGCATATCGATGCGGATGCCGCCGTGGTTGACGAAACCCATATCGACCTGCTTGCCGGTGAGCCTTGCGGTCTCGGCCATCAGGCAGTCGATGAACATATCGGCGAGGGCCGATTCGGGAGCGCCGCACTCCATCCTTGCGGGTGAGTGGCCGATGACCTCCTTGACGCGGGCCATCTGAGGCTGCGCGTCGATGAGAATCTTAGCCACCGCAGGGGTGCAGCCCTTGGAGTACTTCTTGCCGTTGGGAGCCACATAGACGTCTCCTTTGAAGGAGCCGAGTGCAGTCCCGACGTTCTCAGACGTGACGGGGATGATACCTGCACGGTGCCCGTCCATAGCGATGCGGGTCCAGGTGAAGGAGAATCCCTCATCCTGGGCATCCTGAGCCACCGCCAGCGATGCTGTCAGCAAGGCGGCAGCGAAGAAAACGATTGTCCGGAATTTTCTCATAATTATTTTTGTTTAAACCATTTCCAAAGATCCTTGAATGTGGACTTCTTGCCATACATAAGGATGCCTACCTTATATATCTTGGCACTGGCCCAGGCGCAGCCGACGAAAGTCAGCACAAGCAGCGCTATGGACAGGATAAGATCCAGGGCGGGAACGCCGAACGGAATCCTGGCGAGCATTACTATCGGCGAGGTGAACGGGATTACGGAGCCCCACCAGACTATCGCGCTGTCCGGCGCCTTGAAAGCGTAGAATGCGATGAAGAAGCCGATAAGCAGCGGCACCGTCACGGGGATCTGGAGCTGCTGGGTGTCGGCCGCGCTTTCTCCGGAGGATGCGATCGCCGCGAAGAGCGAAGCGTAGAGAAGGTAGCCGAAGATGAAGTAGATGAGGAAGGAGAGGATGATGAGAGGATAGTTGAGGGAAGCCACTGTGCCGAAGACTGCCTCGATGCCCGTCGGGGCGGCGAGGGAATCGGCCGCCGCGGTCGCAGTCGTGTCCGTGAGGGCCGCTATGTCAAGCCCCGGGACGGCGTCCATCCCCTGCATCTCCATCACGGTCTCGGTCGCGCCGGAATCCACGAACTTGTCGATACCGACGAAACTGCTGATGCCGATTATGACGGCACCCGAGAGAACGATCCACAGGGTGAACTGGGTGAGGGCCACAAGGGCCACGCCGATGATCTTGCCGAACATAAGCTCGGTCGAACTGACCGACGAGACCAGCACCTCCACAACCCTGGAGGACTTCTCCTCGATGACGCTGTTCATCACCATCCCGCTGAAAAGCGCGATGAACATATAGAGGGCCATCGCCAGGACCATAGAGATGATCATAAAGACTTCCGACTGGGAAATCTGCTCGTTGCCTTCCTCATCGACGGTGTAGGAAAGCAGGGAGATGTCGACCTTGACGTCGGCAAGGATGTCTTCCAGGCCCTTGATGTCATAGGATCTTATCCTGTAATCCTCGATTGCGTTGGATATGCGCCTTTCGATGGCTTCCTTGGACTCTATGCCGAGGGGCTTCTCGGAATAGGTGCGGGCGGTGACGGTGCGGGCCACGCTGTCGAGCGGCGAGACCGAAAGAAGGATGTCCACGCCATAGTCCGACAGGCAGTTCTTCATCGAGTCCACGGGGATATGGGTGAAGTCCTCGAAGGTGAGGACGTCGTTGTTTTCCATAAACGGCATCACGATGCCGGAAGGGTCGTTGACCGCCACGGTCTTGGTCTCGTCCTTGGCCCCGAGCATAATGTAGATCATAAGGGCATAGGCGCCGACAAGAAGCACCGGAACTCCGAAAGTTGTGAGCAGGAAGGACTTCTTCTTTACCTTGTTGAGGTATTCCCTTCCGATGATGATATTGAGTTTCTTGAGGTTCATACGCTACTTCTCCGTGACAAGTTTGATGAATATGTCGTTCATTCTCGGGATAAGCTCCTTGAAGGAGTTGACGGCGACTCCGCCCGCGATGACGGCCGAGAGGGCGGCATTGGAAGACACGCCTTCCTTAAGTGAAAGGACGGCGGTGTGGCGCCCGGAGACCTCCTCGTCGGAAAGGACGTCGAACACGCCCTCCGCCGGAGAGAGGGCCTCGCCGGTGTAGATGACTTCCACATTGTTGGAGCCATAGCGATGGCGGATCTCGTCGACGCCTCCCGTGACCACGAGGTGGGACTTGTCGATGAGGGCGATTTCGTCGCAGAGTTCCTCGACCGACTCCATATTGTGGGTTGAAAGGATGATGGTCGCGCCCTTCTCCTTGAGGCGTAGTATTTCCTTGCGGATGACCTCGGCGTTGACGGGATCGAAGCCGGAGAACGGCTCGTCGAGTATCATCAGGGAAGGCTTGTGGACGACCGTGGTGATGAACTGGAGCTTCTGGGCCATACCCTTGGAGAGCTCCTCGACTTTCTTGTCCCACCAGTCCTCGATGCCGAAACGGACGAACCATTTCTTGAGGGCGGCCATCGCCTCAAGGGTGGACATACCGCGGAGGCGGGCCAGGTAGACTGCCTGGTCGCCGACCTTCATCTTGCGGTAGAGGCCGCGCTCCTCTGGGAGGTAGCCGATCTTGGCGACGTCGGCGTCGGTGATCGGGTGGTCGTTGAACCAGACGGTCCCGGCGGTGGGGATGGTGATCCTGTTGATGATGCGGATAAGAGTCGTCTTGCCGGCGCCGTTGGGGCCGAGAAGACCGAAAATCTTACCCTCGGGGATGGAGAGGGAGATGTCCTCGATGGCAACTTTCTCTCCGAAGGTCTTAGTGATGTTTTCTACTCTAATTATTGACATATCAGATATTGATAATCTTTGAGACAAGCTCGGTCAGCAGCTCTCCCTGGCTGGCCTCGCCGCCCTCTCCGCCTTTGCTGCGGTAGTCGTATTCGGTGAGGAGGGAAATGACGGCCATACACTTGCCCAGGGGATAATTGCGGACTGCGGTGTCGTACTCGCGGAAGAAAAAGGGGCTCACGCCGAGCACCGCAATCTTGTCCTGCTGGGAAGGATTGCGGTCCCTTGCCAGGAGGGCTTCATAGCGGAGGATGCGCTGGAAGTGGGTAAACAGGGCGCCGAGGGACATCGCCATCACGAAACGGGGCGCGCTTCCTATGAAATAGGCCGTCCTGAGAGCCTTCGGGCCGTCCTTCATCGAGAGCTGGCGGGTGAGTTCGAACACCGAGAACTCGCGGCTGATGCCGACGTTGCGCTCAATGTCGGCCGCCGTGACGACGGAAGTGCCTTCTGGGAGGTTCTTGAGAAGCTTCTCTGTTTCGGCGGCGATGCGGCTGAGATCGGTGCCCGCGGCTTCGGCGAGAAGGCCGGCGGCTTCCGGGTCGATGTCGAGGTGGATGCTCCTGTAGTAGGAGCTGATCCAGTCCGGAAGCTCATAGTCCTTGAGCAGGGGCGACTCCACCACGACTCCGACCTTCTGGACGCTCTTGTAGAGCGAACGGCGCTTGTCGACGGTGGCTGCGTGGAGGCAGATGACAAGGACGGTCTCCGGGAGGGGGTTGTTGCAGTAGATGGCGAGGTCCTCGATGGACTTCATCGCCTGGGCCTCCTTGACCACCACGAGCTGGCGCTCCGCCATCATAGGGAAGCGGCGGGCCGCGGTGATGACCTTTTCGGCATCGACGTCGGCTCCGTAGCAGACGGTCTCGTTGAAATCTCTCTCCCAGTCGTTCAGGGCATACTGCATTATGGCCTTGCAGACAAGGTCGGGGTAGAACGGCTCGGCGCCCATCAGCAGGTAGACATTCTTGAAGACGCCTTTGCGGGCGTCTTCAATGATGTCATTGCACTGCTGTGCGACCGCGATGTAACCCTTGGAGGCCAATTACTTGTCGAATTTCTTTTCCTTGACGCGGACGATTTTCTCTTTCATAAGGTCGACCGCTTCGGTGACAGCCTCCTCGAAGGTCCTTGCGTTGCGCTCTATGATGAGCTCTTCTCCGGGGATGTGGGCCTGGATATGGACATTCTTGTTGTCGGGCTCGGAGAGCAGGGAGAGTGTCACGTCGACCACGTCTACCCCGTCAAAGAACTTTGCGAGCTTGGACACCTTCTTGTCGACATAGGCGAGGAGTTTCTCGTCGGCGTCGAACTTCAATGACTTCACATTTATTTCCATAGCAAGATAGTTTATAGAACACAAACAAATATAATATAAAATCTCTAAGGAAACAAAAAAAAGAAAAAGGGTAAGCTTGATTACATCGCACCGCTACGACCTCCTACCCTTGCTGCCTTCCGGCCCTGGGGGAGTTCAGAGGGAGCTGGTCGTGTAAGACTTACCCTGCGACAAAGGTATTAAAGAAATTTTATATTTCAAAAAACCTGGCCGGCGGTGATGCTGTCGAATATGAACGGGAGCAGGTCGTCGACTTTGGAGAATTTCTGGATGGTCTTGCTTCCTACAAGGATTATCTTCAGCGGGCGGCCGCCTTTGGCCTGGTACTCGGCCATCACCTGGCGGCATTCGCCGCAGGGGGTGGCGGGAGTCTCGCAGATGCCGTTGGAGTCGCTGCCGACGATGGCGAGGGTGTCGAAGGCCTTGTCAGGGTAGTTGGCTCCGGCGGCGAACATAGCCGTGCGCTCGGCGCAGAGGCCTGCCGGATAGGCGTTGTTCTCCTGGTTGGAGCCTTTGACGACGGTGCCGTCCTCGAGGCGAAGGGCCGCGCCTACCCTGAAATGGGAATAAGGGCAGTAGGAGCCCTTCTGGGCGTCTATCGCGGCGAGGACAAGATCGCGGTCGGAAGCCTCCATCTCGTCGATGGAACTGTATTCGGTATATTCGATAAGAAGTTTGCGTGTCTTCATAACAACAGTGTCATATTTACGGTTAGCCCTGCAAGATAGCAAAAATTTTCTATATTTGTGTGTTTATGGAAGGCACAAGGCAGACAGTCCGCGATCCGCTGCGGAAAAAGGACGTGGCACTCACCCCCGAGGAGGAGGTGAGGCAGTGGTTCATCGCCGTCCTTCGCGACGGTCTGAAGGTCCCGGAGCATATGATGATGTCCGAGGTCCAGATGGTCTACGGCCAGGGCAAGGTCCTCAGGGCCGACATCGTCGTCTGGAAGCGGACCGGCAAGCCTTTGATGATAGTGGAGTGCAAGCGCCCCGACGTCACCATCGACAGCGATGTGACCGATCAGGCTCTCCGCTACAACAACGTCCTCGACGTCAAGTATATAGTGGTGACCAACGGAAGCAAGACTTTTATGTTCCGCCGCGAAGGCGACGGCTTCGTCTTCGTGGAAAAGGCTCCGCTCTGGGAGGAGATGTGATGGCAACGATTACTGAAGGATTCCTCGACGCTCCGATATTCTCCGTCATCGGAGAGACTGCCGCCGAACAAGGCGTCAGGGCTTTCGTCATAGGCGGCTACGTCCGTGACTGCTTCCTCTACGGAAAGGGCTCGGGCGACATCGACGTCGTCGTGGAAGGCAGCGGCATCGCCCTCGCCGAAGCGGTGGCCCGCAAGCTGAAGGTCAGGAAGATTGCCGTCTACCGTAATTTCGGCACGGCGATGTTCCACCGCGACGGCCTCGAGATCGAGTTCGTCGGCGCCCGCAAGGAGTCCTACGACAGGACTTCCCGCAAGCCGGTCGTCGAAAACGGGACCATCGAGGAAGACCAGCTGCGCCGCGATTTCACCATCAATGCGATGGCGTTCAGCCTCCAGAAAGAGGATTTCGGCGCCCTCGTAGACCCCTTCGGCGGCATCCGCGACCTTGCGGAAGGCATAATCAGGACCCCTCAGGACCCCGACGTGACCTACAGCGACGACCCGCTCCGTATGCTTCGCGCCGTCCGTTTCGCCTGCCGGCTCTCGACTCCGGATCACCCGTTCACCATAGTGCCCGAGTCCATAGAGTCGATGAAGCGCAACACCGGGCGCCTGGCCATCCTCTCCAAGGAGCGCATAGTGGACGAGCTCTCCAAGATACTCCTCACCCACGCTCCATCCAAGGGTTTCTTCCTCCTGGAGGAGACCGGCCTTCTGAAGGAAATCCTGCCCGAAGTGTCCAATCTCAAGGGAGTCGAGACAGTGGAAGGCAAGGGCCACAAGGAGAATTTCTCCCACACCCTTCAGGTTGTCGACAATCTCGCCGCCCTTGAGGAAGACGCTATAGCGAGGGGCGAGTTGAAAGACTACACCCCCTGCGAAGACGGCGACGGATGGGACTCCGCCGTCCGCACCAGCCCCAATGTCTGGCTGCGCTGGGCCGCCCTCCTCCACGACATAGGCAAGCCGGCCTCCAAGCGGTTTGTCCAGGGCACCGGCTGGACCTTCCACGGCCACGAAGTTATCGGCGCCAAGATGGTCCCTGCGATATTCCGACGGATGAAGATGCCCGCCAACGAGAAGATGAAATTCGTCCAGAAGCTCGTAGGCCTCCACCTCCGCCCCATCGCCCTCGTTGATGGCGAAGTGACGGATTCAGCCGTCAGGCGCCTTGTCTTCGACGCGGGCAACGACCTGGAAGACCTGATGCTCCTTTGCAACGCCGACATCACCTCGAAGAACCCGGCGAAAGTTGCCCGCATCAAGGCCAATTTCCAGCTGGTCGCTGAAAAGATAGCCCAGGTCGAGGCGAAGGACGCCATCCGCAATTTCAAGAATCCCATTTCCGGCGATTATATAATGGAAGTCTACGGCCTCAGCCCGTGCAACACGATCGGCATCATCAAGGACAGGGTGAAGGAGGCCATACTCGACGGCGAGATTCCCAACGAATTCGAAGCGGCGGACGCCCTGATGAGGGAGGTCGCGGCCGGCCTTGGCTTGAGCAGCGTCAAATGAGTGCCTGGACGGAAAAATACCTGGCCTACGTCGGCTCAGTGAGGCGTTATTCTGAAAGGACATTAACCATCTACGGCGATGTCCTCCGCAGCTTCGAAGAGTTCACCGGCACTCCCGCGGAGGAGTCCCTTCTTCCGACATTTATCCGGAGCTATGAGGTGGACCTTATGAAAAAGGATTCCGCCAGGACCGTCAATCTTCACCTTTCGGTGCTCAGCGGCTTCGCCAAATTTCTCATCCGCGAGGGAGTGCTGAAGACCAATCCCGTCAAGGGCGTCTCCCGCCCCAAGGCGGAAAAGCGGCTCCCGGAGTACTACCGGGAAGCCTCGATGGCCGAATACTTCTCTTCCACGGCTTATTTGCCGAAGGAAGCCGAAGCCCTTTCAGGCGATCCGGAGTATTACGGAAAGCTTCTTTCGAGAATCATCATCCTGCTTCTTTTCAACTGCGGGATCCGCCGTGCGGAGCTCATCTCGCTCACTCATTCTTCACTCAACCGCGGCCGGAAAGTACTTTCCGTGAGGGGCAAAGGCGACAAGATGAGGGAGATCCCCGTCCTGGATGAGATTATCGATGAAATCTCAGTCTATGAGGATGTGGCCGCGGCAAAATTCGGCGCCCGGAATGCCGACGGGCCCCTTCTCCTTACCGAAAGCGGCCGGCCCCTTTATCCGGTCTATGTGGACAGGACGATAAAAAGGGAGCTTGCCGGAGTCCCCGGGATTACAGGCCGCCGCTCGCCCCACGTGCTTCGCCACACAATCGCCACGGAGCTCCTCTCCGACGGCGCCGACCTCAACTCCATCAAGGAAATGCTCGGCCACGCGTCGCTCGCCGCCACGCAGGTCTACACCCACAACTCCCCGGAAAAACTCAAGAAAGTCTACGCCGCCGCCCACCCCCGCGCAAAGAAATAGCACGTTAGATGCGCTCGGCGCAGGCGATGCCGTCGAGGGCGGAGGAAACGATGCCGCCGGCGTAGCCCGCGCCCTCACCCGAAGGGTAGAGGCCCGGGACGTCGACGTGCTCGAGTGTCTCCGGGTCGCGCGGAAGGCGCACGGGAGACGAAGTCCTCGACTCGACGCCGAGAAGGAGGGCGTCGTTGGTGTAGTAGCCACGCATCTGCCGCTCGACCATAGGAAACACGCGGCGGAGCCTTGAAGCGACGTGCTCCGGAAGGAGTTCGTGGAGGGGCGAGCTCAGCGCTCCCGGATGATAGGACGTGGCGGGAAGGTCGCGGGAGAGCGTGCCGCGGCAGAAATCTTTCATCCTTTGGGCGGGAGCGGCGAGCGGATGGCGCGCGCCGTGTTCATTGACCCAGCGGTACATCTTCCTCTCCACATCCCTCTGGAAATCCATAAGCGCAAAGGGTCCGGTGTATTCCTGCGGCTGGTCGCCGGGCTCGATCTGGACGACGACTCCGGCGTCCGCCCATTTCGAATTGCGGGCGGAGTTGGACATACCGTTGAGCACGATCGTCCCCTCCTCCGTGGGAGAAGGGACGAGGATGCCGCCGGGGCACATACAGAAGGAGAACACTCCCCTGCCGTCGACCTGCTGGACGAAGGAATACTCCGCCGTAGGCATAAACGGCTGATATTTACCGTGATAGCGGATGTTGTTGATAAGCCACTGCGGGTGCTCCACCCTCACGCCGAGGGCAAAGCCCTTGGGCTCAAGGGCCCAGCCGTTGCGTTGAAATATCTCGTAGATGTCCCTGGCGGAATGGCCGGTCGCAAGAATGACCTTGCGCGCACGGTAGACTGCGCCTCCGGCCGTGACCTCGAAGCCGCCGTCGCTGCGGACTATGTCAGTCACCCTGCTGTCGAAATGGTATTCGCCCCCGTGCTCCTCGATGCAGAGCCTGATGGCTTCGACTATGGCAGGAAGCCTGTCGGTTCCGAGGTGGGGATGCGCGTCTATAAGAATTGAAGGATCCGCCCCGAAGCGGACCAGCTGGTGGAGAACCTCGCGGACATCTCCCCTCTTGGTCGAACGGGTGTAGAGTTTGCCGTCGGAAAACGCCCCGGCGCCGCCTTCGCCGTAGCAGTAGTTGGAGTCGGGATTGACCACGCCCTCTGTCGAAAGCTTAGCCATATCGGCCTTACGGCGGTGGACGTCTTTGCCGCGCTCGAGAATGACCGGCTTGAAGCCTCTCTGAAGCAGTTTAAGCGAAGCAAAAAGCCCCGCCGGACCCGCTCCGATGACGATTATCGGCTCCGCAGAATGAACGTCCTTATCGGGAGAAAGAGTATAGGTCTCGGGCGTCTCTCCTTCGCGATACGCCCGCACCCTCATCCGCCACAGAATGTCCTGCCTGGCATCCACGCTCCGCCTCACGACCACCGCAGCGGCCACCTTCTCCGTCTTCACTCCCAGCGCCTTCGCCGCCGCAGCCTTCAGCTCCTCCTCAGAGAGTTCCTTTCCGATTTTTACAGCTATCTCGAATTCTTTCATCCTTCGAGATACCACTTGTACAGACGGGAAATACCCTCGTCGATGCCGATTTTGTGGTGCCAGCCGAGGTTGTGGAGTTTGGTGACGTCGGTGAGCTTGCGGAGGGCGCCGTCGGGCTTGGAGGAGTCCCAGAGGAGTTCGCCGCCAAAGCCTGTCAGGGCCTTAATCTTGAGGGCCAGCTCCTTGATGCTTATCTCCTCGCCGGTGCCGACATTGATGTGGCAGTTGCGCACTTCGGCAATGCCGTCGGAATTGACGGGAGCGCCGGCTGAGACGTCCTTGAAATCCACGTTGAGAAGCACGTGGACACTGGCGTCGGCCATCTCCTCGCTCCAGAGGAACTCCCTCATCGGAGCGCCCGT
>JAFZME010000004.1 GCA_017553405.1 Bacteroidales bacterium | reverse complement strand
TATGACACGGCGCTGCGCAACTATCCGATGCGCAAGACCATGAAAGTCGTTTCGATACTGAGGGAATACGATTACAAGAGCAAGAGCAACGCCCGCGGCAACGCCACCGACGGCGAACTGCTGACAGAGCTCATTTCCAAGATATTGGCCTGATTGTCAGAACGAAGGGACGATTACTCCCAGCTCCTGAAGTTCGTTCCACAGCCACAGTTTTTCGTTCTTGGCTATTACCGTCTTCAGTTTTACGATAATCACCGTCTCGCCGGAGTTCCCGTTGCGGACCGTAACCTTCGCCACCGCCTCGTCGCCGGCCTTCTGGGGTATCCTGTCGTTGATGTTGATGTTGAAATAGCGGCTCTGGTCGTCGGACTGGATGCGGAAGTTCCTTCTGGAATGGTTTACCGCCTGCTGGAACTCCGATTCGTTGTAAACCATGCTGCTCCCGTCGTTGAAATAGATGCCCGTTGCAGTGAAGGACTCGAAAGCCACCCTGGCGCTGGATTTCGTTTCGGTGCCGGGCCCGTCGGGCTCCGGCTGCTCCTCCTCCGGGTGCGGGCAGGCTACCGCCATCGTGGTCGCCACCACTGCCAGCGCCAAAATGAAGCGCAATGCGGATAGTATCTTGTGTTTACTGTTCATTTTCGTTTCCGGCTTCCACTTTGATTATTTTGACCAGGCTCTCCTGAGAGCCGTCGGGGTAGGATATGACCGCCTTGACGGTGCAGTTGCCCTCTTTAGATGGAGTGAAGGCGCCGTTTGTCACAGTGATTCCGTCGACCGTCCAGACCAGGCCGGAAATCTGCTCCGTCAGGTTGTGGAGTCGGAGACGGATCTCTTCGCCCACTAAGTGAGTTCCCTCCATTCCGGCTATGAGAGGGAAGGAGGAGAGCATGTGGGTAGTCTGGAATTCAAGGTGATAACCTTTGCCACGGATACCCTTGTAAATGTAGAAAATGTCGCAGCTGTAGCTGTTTCCCGGAGTCAGGTTCTCGAAGATATATGACGATGACTGGACCGTCACGGTGTCGGCAACGATGCTGGAGGGAGCGCCCCAGACAAGCATCCACTCACCGTCGAGATTCTTGTCAGAAACCCAGCTCAGGCTGGCCGAGGTCTGCTCCGGCTGCAGGGTGTGGTCGATTATGGAAGGGAAGTTCCACGCGTTGTCTTCCACCACGTCGAATGTCATGCCGCCGATGCCCTTCGCGATATTCCTGATACCGAATCCGGTGCCTCGTCCGCTCCAGTCGAGCAGCGGGAAGGTCTCGGAGGAGAGTATGACGGATGTGTTGGAACGGCCGGGGAAGAAGAGATCGGCTGCCTCAGCGGCTTCTGCGCCGTTGGCCGGGACGGGTTTGAGGCATTCGTGGGCGGCGCAGGCGTTGACTGCGTTGAATTTCCACCGCTGGGCTGCGGTCATCGAGCCGGCCTCGTTGCCGCTGCGGTCCACGTGGTAGATGACCAGTCCGTCACCGCCGGCATATGCATCCCATTTCTCTCCGTTGCGGTACTCTACATAGAAGTTCTCGTCGCTGTAGGAGGTCTTGAACCTGAATGCCTCGGTGGCAAGATATACGGGGGGAACGGTTACGCTGCATGAGTCGGTCAGCGCGGCGGGAGTGGCGACGCCCAGAAGTTCCCTCTCGACGATGTTGAGGCAGGGGGGAGTCTTGCAGTCGTTGTTGTATACGCCGTTGTCCAACAGCGAGAGCGAACCGAAAAGACCGTGCGCCTCGCCCTCCGCCTCCGCATTGATGTCGTAGAGGTCGGGCAGTCCGAAGAGGTGGCAGAGTTCGTGGCATATTATGCCTATGCCCGCGAAGCCGCCTCCGCCCTCCGGTCCGCTGTATTCGGAGTAGCAGCAGAAATTGGATATCTTGACTCCGTCGAGATACAGCTGGCCGTCGCCTATGTTCCAGCACTGCGGCCAGATGCAGTCGTCGCCTCCGCCTTCCGCCTCGTTGCGCCCGGCGAAAATGATCATCACGTTGTCGGCCATTCCGTCGCGGTCGTCGTCGAAGGCGGAGAAGTCCACTCCCGCTTCGTCGGCGGCCCTGCAGGCCTGGATGACCATCTGGCGTATATTGATGTCGGTGGAGCCGGAGATGTTCTCGCCGTAGTAAGCCGCTATGTGGGGAAGGGTCACGGGGTCGCAGATCTCGAAGGTGAGGTTGGCGCGCGAACCGAGATTGTCGCGGAAATAATCCCTGACGCTGCCGGTGGCCCCGTCATACGAATAGTTGATCTGGTTGAAAAGGTTGTATATCCTGTTTCTCGGGGAGGCGGTGGTGAATCTGATGTCCTGGAACTGCACCGGTATCACTATCGTCCTAATGGCGGTGAGGGAACTTCTGGTCTCTTCTCCGACGCTGAAAGTCTTGGAGAACCTGCGCGGCGCGGAATTCTGAAGAATCTGCCTCATCGCTGCGGGAATCGACTTGGAAATGCCCTTCTTGCCGCTGTCCGCACGGGTCGAGGAGAGCCTCAGGAATCCTGCGTCATAGTCGGCGAAGTAGTAGATGCCGTCCTTTCCCTGGGCGATTATGTAGCCGTCGAGGGTCGTCTTGCAGGAGAAATTCTCGTCGCCGAGAATGCGTATGTCAATAGTGCTCCCGTCGCTCTGCTTCACCCTCACCGCGGATGACGGCCCTCTCACACCCCACAAGGGTAGGGCGAGGAGCGTCAAAGCGGCTATGAGGAGCAGTCTGCGCATAATTATTGCAATGTAATTAATCTGCATATTTAGCAATAAATAATGGATTTAGCAAAACAAATCTTAACTTTGTATCGATATGAACAGGACATCGGCATACAAGTTTACCATTCTGGT
>JAFZME010000034.1 GCA_017553405.1 Bacteroidales bacterium | reverse complement strand
CGAGGAAGTAATAGTCAGCATAGGTCAGCGGGACGTCAATCTCTGCGCCGCCCGGCAGGTTGCCTACGCTGTGTTTCAAAAGGAAATTGCCATTAGTTCCCGGCTCTGCGAGATATTCGGGACCGGCGAGGGTACGTATCTGCCTTTCAGCCATCGCGAAGCACGACTTAGCGAGCGCTTTGTCGCGGGTAAGCGTACTCAGTTCGATAAAAGCGGAACTCATAATGGCGCCGGCGGAGGCATCTCTATATGTGAAAGGAATTTCCGGATCGCTGAAATCCCACCACGGGATGCCGTCGCCCGGGAGTTTTGAAAGAAGCATCCGGGCAATCTTCTCCGCCTGGGCGAGATATTCCTCCTTACCAGTCTCGCGGAACATCATAGTGTAGCCGTAAAGCCCCCAGGCCTGGCCGCGGGCCCAGGCGCTGTCGTCGGAATAGCCCTGGACGGTCACCTTGCGAAGCACGGCTCCCGTCTCCGGGTTGTAGTCAAGCATATGCCAGGAAGTGGCATCCGGGCGGAAATGATTCTTGAGAGTTGTCTCCGCGTGGATATCGGCTATCTGAAGCAGAGAGTCGCAATGGAATTTCTTCCCGGCGAATTCCAGCAGTTCGAGATTCATCATATTGTCTATGATGACGGGATATACTCCCCTCTCCCCGGCCGCCCAGCTGAGGGTGGCGCCGACCTTCGGATTGAACCGACCGGCCAGGGCGGCCGCACTCTGCTCAATAAGAGGCAGATACTGCTTTTCTCCGGTCTCCCTGTAGGCATTGCCATAGCTGCAGTTGACCTGGAAGCCGATGTCGTGGCTGAGGGGAAAGCTGAGAATAGGCGCAAGCTTGGCCGTCTCTTTACGGGCGAGATCCATCACAGAGGGATCTCCGGTAAGATTGTAAAGCAGCCAGAGCGAACCAGGGAAGAATCCGCTCGTCCAGGAGCCGATTCCGCTGTCCTTAATTGTCGTGCCTCCACCGTTGAGTGTTCGGGGCATCTTGTCTTCGGCAAGACGCTCATCCATCAGGGCAAACTGCAAGGACGCCACATTGGCGACACGTTTCGTAAGCTGCGGAATGGATTCCTGCACGGGGGGAACGAAGCGTATCTTGTAGCTCCCCTTCAAGGGCATATCATTAGCCGTGAGACATATCCTGTAGAGCGCATCGCCCCAGCGGTCGTTGAAACCGAGCCCCACGAGGGATTTCTCTTCTATCGAAGCCGAAAAGACCTTTGGATTATATTTCATAACGAGGCCTCCTGCCAACTCGACAGTGCCGTTTTCCGCAAGAGCCGGTTTTTCATTGACAAGAAAATGAAGGACACTGGGCTTGACGGCCTTCGCAAGGGCATACTTGCCGGAAATGAGCAACGAGCCGTCTCTGCGGAGCTTATAGCCTATCTTCCAGGACTTTACGAAAGCCGAATCAGGATATGCGCCGGCAATGTCAGTGACAAAGTTCCGGCTTCCGGCGCGACTGCCCGAGGCCTTATATTCCTCCCCGAACGGCTGTTCGCAGCCGTTGATCTCAGGCAGGTTGTGCCAGTTGCTCCTGATAAACCAGTTGCGATAGCGTCCTTCTCCGAAGGTATCGCGGGTGTAGGTCCCCACGCCGGCATCGACCAGTACAGGTTTATTGTCGTAGAAATAGATGCAGGATCCCACGTCATTGTGGTTGTGGCGCTCAAAATTGCTTCCTCCCTTTGCAGCAAGGAAGGCCTTGCCGGAACGGATGAAGCAGACATCGGTTTCAGGGTAATACACGAATGGAGCCGGGATGTACTCCGTAGGAGTCTGTGCCTTCATCTCCCGTACGGCCCTGATGGCTTCAAGCCCCTGATAGAACAGCGTCCAGTCCACATCTTCCGGGTTGCTCCCGTAGCGATGATAACTGTCCGCAGCAAAATCCATCATCCTCTGACTGCCGGATGCCCGGCCATAGCGATAAATCCAATAAGAGATCGGCCTCCGGGAAGTCGCGCCGTCGGCAAAATTGACCTGCCAGCAGTCGCCGATGTCGGCATTGACGATGAATTCGCCAAGCCTCTGGATGAACGGATCGTCCCAGTAAGTAACGGCACCCCCAGTAACGCGCTCGAGGTTCTCGAGATAGTCCAGCAGGTGTCCGACGGATTTATACCAATAGGTAGGACCCTCGTCACACGCTCCGTCGCTCTGCAGGGAGTCAATCCAAAGATTGACCGAGCGCATTGATTTTTCCACTGCCTTGGCGAGAGTCTCCCTGTCATTTTCAAGGAGCATAAAGCAGAGAAGGGCGTTCTGGTTGCACCAGGGAGTCCAGTTGTTGAGTTTCTTGCCCGGCCTGGGGACAAAGCCCATCCACCAGTAATCGTCACGCTCCAGAAAAGGAGAAAGCTCGCGTTTCTGCAGCTCCGCTCTCAGGCGGCCGGTCAGTTCAGGTCCAAGCTCCGCTCCCAAATAATAATGTATCCAGGAAAGCAACTGGGAAATGTTGCCGGAATATAGATCCATAATGACCTCATCGGGGTCCGGGACAGGACTCTTACTCTTCTGGTATTTGGCAAGATGGGCCGAAAGCACCCACGAAGGAGCATTGCAGAACCAGGACACGCCCTTTCCGATGTCGGGCAGGAATCTTCCCTTCCCCTCGGCGAGCTCAGCTATGAAAAGCGAGCTCAGAGCGTCGGTGTTAGCTTCCTGCTTGTCTTCCATCTGATGGCGGTCACCGCGGGTCTCATATGCCATATAGTCCTCTGTAGTAATCGTCACCCACGCGAAGTCGAGATACTTCTCGCCCTTCGCAACGAGGAGGGCCTGATACTCGCCAAGGAAGTCCGTCCAGCCCTCCCTGTCAGCATAGGCCGGGTAAGGCACCCATGACTGATCCGTGACAAGAGATTTCTCGACTCCGGCTACGCCTCCGCTCGAAATGACAAAAGAAGCATTGCTCGAAATATCATTGTCATTTCGACCGAGCGCGGCGAGTGGAGAAATCTCCTCAGTAGGAATAAACAGCAGAAATATGAATAAAACCTTAAGCATCAAAGATCTTCTTCTCCCTCTATCGTCCAGATTTCCGTGTTATCATTGGAGTCGTAGGACGCGCAGAAATTCCGCTCGGCTATCTCCCTTAAAATTTCCGATATGGGTTGTATATACTTTTTCATAGCGAAGACGTACGGATTAGTTGATGACAGAGATAACGGGATAATGATCTGAGATAAACGTCTCACCGTTGGTGGTGTATCCGCCATAATTGTGAATCGCCGAGGTAAGCGTAAGATAAGAGGCCACCGTAATCGACTTGCTCACCCAGATATGGTCAACCTTGTTGCGGGCCTTGCTGCTGTCGCCAAAGGCGTTGTATGTGTAAAGGTCCCTGTTCTCCTCGCTGTAAACGCTCACCCCGGGAGCATATCGGGTGTTGTACATCCACGTCTTGATATGTTCCCAGCAGGCGTTTCCATACACGCAGTTGAGGTCTCCCATAAGGATAACGGGATAGTCGTTCGGATTCAAAGCGCTGAGCCGGTTCTCGATAAGCGCGGTAGATTTGTTAAATCCGTCGTGGGCGTCGTTCATTGGGAAGTGGGTATTCATAAGGAAAAAGTACCTCCCGGTAGAGATGTCCCTGACCGTTGCATAAACGACAGTCCTCTCATAATCATCCCAACTGTTGGCGGTTCCGCTTACGGTGTAATCATCGCCGAGATAGAAAAATCCTGTGTTGGACAACTCGACAGTACTGGTTTTATAGAGTATGCCATTGTTCTTACCGTCGGGATGGTAGCCTGAATAGCCGGAAATATCGGAAAGGAACTCCCACGGCTGCTTCCCTCCTCCTTCAGCATAAAGGTCATAAGCGCCGAACTCGTGCAATTCCTGAATACCGATAATATCCGGAGCCTCACCGGTTATCATATCCTGGATGGCACTCCTCCGGTTGCCCCAATAATTTGACGACTTGGTGTTGAAGCTCATCAGTTTCAGGTTCACTGGTGCCGGGGTGGGGCTTTCGACATAAATGGTCACCGTGCCAGCCCCGATGGAGCCGATGGCATAATCCTCAACGTTTCCGGCGTGAATCGTCAGCGGCTCGGACATCTGGGTGGATGAATCCAATCCCCAGCGATAGAGAGTGCCGGTTACCTGAATAGGGGTCGATGAAGAGCCGAACACCTTTTCGTTGTTCTCGGTAACCCAGCCGATAACCATTCCGACCTTCATCTGTCCTGTGGAAACAACATTGCCGGTGTAATGGCACCTGTATGAATCACTGCTGTAAGGAGCCAGACTTACATTACTCGTGTTGGAATTCGTGGCAAAGCGGCCAATAAGCCCGCCGACTGCAAAGGTGTAGCGGTTGCCGAGAACGGATTCGGCCGTAACATTCGCTTCGCAATAAGACGTCTTGATGTACTGCGTACTTACGCCTCCCTGCAAGAACCCGACCAGGCCTCCGACGTATGCATACCTCGCCTGCACGTTAATCGTGGCAGTATCATACACCCTGTCTCCGCGCATGGATCCATTGGCGCCACAGATACCACCGACATTAAGGGTTCCATAACCGGTAACAGTTATCGGGCCGCGGCTAGTAGAGAACTTTATCATATTTGTGGGCCTATCGTAACTATTGCTTCCAATTAGACCTCCAACAGCCGCCATCGCCTTTTCAGTACTGTTCCAGGCCCCGTCATAAAGCACGTTGATGGCACCCCTGTTGGCACAGGAATTCATATTCATACCACGGTAACTCTTACCGACAAGACCACCTACCTGGACCATGCTCTGCTCACGTGTCCAGTAGTCTGCGCCTGGAGCTCTTGAGTCCACAGCCGTCACAGAAATAACGGCATAGTTGGAGCCAGACTCTATAGAACCATTTCCCTGACCGCAAAGACCACCCACACTCATAAGGCCATAGTCTGTTTCATCCTTTGCAGGCTTGCCTATGTCGGTATGCGTCAAAGTGATGGCTCCTCCGGAAGAGTTCTCACAACTCTGGAAGAAAGCACCGTAAGCCTCAGCAGTATAATTATAATTAGCAAATCCGCCATCGTAAGGAACATTTTTGTTGATGTCCCAAGCTTTTCCGACCAGACCGCCGATGCTGGTATTGCCATCAACATCACCGGTGTCACTGCTGGTAACATAGGCCCACTGGTGGAAAGGTTTATGATAAAGGGCCGTCAGAGACAGAGGGCCTTTGTTCGTGCAAGAATTGAAACTGGCCTTCTTTACCCAGCCGACCAGACCGCCCATAGCCACAGCCCAATGGGTATATCCGGCCGCATTGATGGTGATGGGCCCGCTGTTGGAGCAGGAAGTGAACGTACTTCCAGAAGCTTTGTTGGAGGCGCCCACAAGGCCGCCAAGGGCGATATTCGATTCGATATCGGCGGTAGCAGTAATCGTAATGGAAGCTGCCGTAGTAACGTAAGAATATGTGCCGCCGTCGTCCAATCCGACCAGTGCGCCGAACTGGATACAGTCGGGTGCAGGTGTGAACGAGCAACTCTCGTCAAAATTGAGGTTGCTGATGGTACCCGCATTCGTCGCGAACAGAGGAACACTGGAAGTGACATTGCTGATGACGTGGCCGTTACCGTTCAAAGTGCCGCCGAAGCCGGAGGCGCTGGTGATGGTATAGCCGGTCATATCGAGGTCGGCCGTAATGTTGTACGTGTCCGTGTCGCTGGACGACGTCCCGGCGAGGAAGGCCACCAGTTCGCGGGGAGAGTCGATATTATTGTCGTAGCCGCCCATAACCGGAGTCCAGTTGGCGCTGGAGAGATCGATGTTGAGGGGCTTCAGGCTGGCACGCTTATACTCCCTGAGGTTGGAAGTGGAATCATAGGTATAGTCGCCGGCGCTGGTGCGGATGACGAAAGTCCCGCCATAAGTCCCGGGAGCGACGACCATATAGAACACTCCGCCGTGCGCCTTATCGGAGCCGACAGTAATCGGGTTGGCACCGTCGCCGGAGACGACAACGTCGGTCTCGGCATATCCGCTGATGGCCGCAGGGTTGTCGGCATTGACCGTAGTAAGATTATAGGTAAAGGACCCAGCACAAGCCGCTCCGGCCTGGAAGGTAACGTTCTCTATCTTCTCGCCGGCCGCGAAACCGTTGCTCTTGTAGATATTGAGCTTTACAATAGAACCCAGGTTCAGGAACTGGAGGGTGCCGACTTCCGTATCCGTGTATTTTTCGACATCGCCGGTCAGTTCAAAGGGCAGAGCGACCAGAGGCATGGCAGACGCGCTGCCTGAGATCTGGTTACGGGGAATCTCAAGAGTGACCGCAGTGGCTTCGGCTTCGTTATTCACCTTATTGTACGGAGCATAGGCATAAACCATATCTCCGGCAGAAAGAGCTACGGAACTGCGGATGGTAATCGTCACATCGCTGCCATCGACCTCAACGTCCGTT
The DNA here is from genome assembly GCA_017553405.1 of Bacteroidales bacterium. Classification (GTDB taxonomy): domain Bacteria; phylum Bacteroidota; class Bacteroidia; order Bacteroidales; family UBA932; genus Cryptobacteroides. The sequence goes on along the minus strand of JAFZME010000034.1, from coordinate 7,752 downwards.
GACTTGTTCTTGGACGTGCTGGCATAAGAGGCAACCTGGTCTCCATTCTCCCAGACAATGTGATTGTCACCGAAAATGGATTTCGTGTCCTCGGAAGCAATCTTGAAGACATAGGAGAAACCCTCCTCCGGGACGATTTCTTCCTCTTCAATCTCATCTTCAGGAAGAGACGGCTCGAAAAGCTCCTCCTTCTGCGTGCAGGCAAGCAGAACGGAAGCGGCCGTCAACACAACGATAAAAAGATTTTTAACCTTCATTTTATATAAATTTATGATTTTAAGAAACAATGATTGCAATAATGGGATAGTGGTCGGAGAGGTAGGCCTGGTCGCCGTACTTGCGGATCTCCTGGGTGAGAGTCAGGTAGGAATTGACTGTGATGCTCTTGCTCACCCAGATGTGATCGACCTTGTTGCGGTCTTTGCTGCTGTCGCCGAACGCATTGTAGGTATAGAGATTCTGGTTATCCGTGCTGTAAATCGAAGCTGCGGAATACCGGGTGTTTTTCATCCAGGTCTTGATGCTGTCCCAGCAGGCATTTCCAATTACGCAGTTGAAATCGCCCATCAGAATGACAGGATAATTATTGGTGTTGAGAGCCGCAATCCGGCTTTCAAGGAGTGCGGTCGATTTGGCAAAACCTCCGTTGGAATCGTTCATCGGGAAGTGGGTGGTCATATAGAAATAATAATTTCCGGAGACCTTGTCACGGACCGTGGCATAAATGACGGTCCTTTCATAACCATCCCAACTGTCACCGCTCGTGCTGTAATTGTCGCGAAGATAGAACAGTCCCGTGTTGGAGACCTCGACGGCGCTGGACTTGTAAAGGATGGCGTTGGTCTTTGTGCCTACGCGGATCCCTGAATAGCTTGCAGAAAGCTTGTCGGTAAGATAATCCCAGGGATGATCTTCCGTGAGATGATCCCACATATCCAGATCCTTTACTTCCTGCAAGCCGATGATATCCGGGCTCTCGCCCTTGATCATCGAAACGATACCGCTTTTGCGCTTGCTCCAGTTGCTCCCTTCGCGTATATTGAAACTCATCAACGAGAGAGTGGATGTCGGCGCCGGCGGTGCGGTCGGGCTGTCGATGTAGATTGTCACGGTGCCGGATTTGGTGCCGACGGCCTTTTCCGCGACGTTGGACGAATGGATGGTAACAGGTGACGAGTCTCCGCCTGCAGCGTCGAAAATTGTCCCGGAGCCCTGTATCTTATGGTCCGACTCTCCGAACACCTTCGCTCCGGATCCGGAGACTTCTCCTATAATCAATCCCGCATACCTGTAAGAAGAGTTCGAAGTGGCGGAATAGACATTGCCGCTATATATGCAGGAACGGTTACTGGTGGAGCTATGGGTGGTAAGGCTGGGAGAATCTCCGGTCTGGGCACCTGCCCAGCGGCCGATTATGCCGCCTACCCACGTCCTTGCAGTTGAAATGTTCTTTACATCTGCGTTGACCGTACAACTCTTGATGGTGTAAGTACCGGCACTTCCGGACAGCTGTCCGACAAGGCCGCCGACAAACGACCATCCTCCGGAAAGGTTGACCGTAATTGACGCGCCGTTCTTTACCTGGTTGCCAATCTGCTGCCCGTTGAGGCCGAAAATGCCGCCCACGTTCATCTTTCCAAGTCCGCAGACACTTATCTTTCCGTGAGAGTTGCAGAAATTGGCATAGTACTTCCCTCCTTCCGGATTGCGGGGCTGGTGGGCGCAAATCCCCCCGACGCAGCCGCTTGTCCATTCGTTGGAGAAAGATCCGCCGTCATACGCGACGTCAATCTGCCCATCGTTCCCGCAGGCCTCGAAGCACATTGAGTACCATCCTCCTCCGCAAAGTCCGCCGACATTGAGGAGGTAGTTCTTATAACTGTAGATTGCACCGGTACTCCTGGCATTGGCGACTATGCGGGCGGAGTTGAAGCATTTCCACATTGCGCCGTGGGAATCGCGTTCCGTCCCGTTGCCGCGGCCGCAGATACCGCCGACACAGACATACCCTTCCGCATCAACGGACCCGAGGGCGTCAACCTGAGTGTGATTCAGCGAGATGACGCCGCTAGAGAGGTTCTCACATTTATGAAAGCTGGAAGCGTAATCATAAGATGCGTCATAAGCCCTTCCGCATATACCGCCAATGGATATTCCACCATTGGTGGTAATGTCGAGCAGCTCACCCAGAGGGTCGCCATAAAGGGCATTCAGGGTCACGGGGCCGTCATTTGCGCAGTCGTCGAACTTGCCCTTTGTGACATAACCGACAATACCGCCGAGAGCGACGGCCTTATGGCTGCAGGACCCGGCTTCAATTTTTATCTCACCGGTGTTCTCGCAGGCGTTGAAAGTGATGCCGGAGACACTCCTCGAGGCTCCGACAAGGCCGCCGACGACAAGGTAATCCGTAATGGCCGCAGCCGCTGAGTATTTGACGGATGCAGCCGATTTTACCGAATTGTAGGTACCGCCTTTATCTTCCCTTACAACCGAACCGAATATCAGGCCGGTCACAGTAAAGGAACAACTCCCGTCAAGCGAGAGGTAGCAGATGGTGCCGGCATTGGAGGCGAAGAGCGGAGAGTCGGAGGCAAGGTTGCTGATGACGTGTTCGTTGCCGTTGAGAGTGCCGCCGAAACCGGACGCGGAGGTAATGGAGAGCCCCGCCATATCAAGGTCGGCGGAAAGGATATAAGTAGCAGTGTCATCGGCCGAGGTCCCGGCAAGGAACCTCACAAACTCCCCGGGAGAATCGATGCTGGTGTCGTAACCCTCCTCCGGAGGATCGACCGGATCGACGACTTCTCCTCCTCCCCCGCCTTCTTCTTCGGGAGCTGCCGGCTCGGGCAGCGGCTCCTTTTTCTCACAGGCGACAATCGACGCCGCCAGGAGAATGCAACTCAGGACACGGTAAAAAGTATTCATATCAGCGGTCGAACTAATATCCGGGATTATTCGGCAACAGATTCGGGTTCATAGTGATGTCGACGCTGGAGATCGGCTCCAGGTACATCTTGTCGTTCCAGAAGCGGCCGCCCAGCGCATCCTGAAGGAACTTTCCGCCGGGGACGGAGAGGAAGCGGATAGGATCCGCAGGGGAAACGACAACGACGTTGGGATCGTCGCAAGTGTTCTGCACCTGTGTAAACATAACGTCGTTGACTCCGTCGTCGTTGATGTCGAGAGGGACTTCCAACTGAGGAATGAAGACGCCTGTCCATAAAGTATTGGGCCAGATGCGGCCGCAGGCCCAGCGCTTCAGGTCATTCTTGCGGAATCCCTCAAGGCACAGTTCGCAGGTGCGCTCGCGGCGTATCTCGAGGATGACCGGATTGGTGATGTCCGGGAAATAAGTGGACTTGATGTACGGATCCACCTGCGTCGGCTTGGCATCAAGGTCGCCTCCTGTGATGCCGGCCCTTCTTCTGAGCTGGCCGATGGAGTTCTTCCAGTCGTCGTCGGTGAGGGTCCCGAGCTCCGCCTTCGCTTCGGCGAAATTCAGCAGGACTTCCGCATAGCGCATCACCGGGATGTCGTTGCTGTTGGCGCCGTAATTATTGCACGCCACGTCGTCGACTGTGAACTTGATGACCTGATAGCCGGTGAGGGTGTATGTGAAATCGGGCGCCATACGCACCATCTCGCCCCTGGAGTTCTTGCAGGTGTAGTCATACGCACGGATGGTCTGGTTGAGGCGAAGGTCACGACCGGCAGTCTCGTCGGGGAAGAATTTATACTTGCCCTGATTGTCGGTCTCGGAGTAGAAGGAGCCGTCGCGGTTGAGATAGGTGTTGACGAACGGCCTGGTCAAGGAGTTCTTTGAGGTCGCCTGTACGTTGTAGAAGTAGTTGGCATAGCCAGGGGAAGAGAGCGAGGCGTCCATCTGTACGCCGAGCATAACCTCGTCGGTGGGGACCTTGTCGCTCGAGAAGAGGTCGCGGTAAGAGCCCCTTCCGCCCTCGTATTCAGTGCCGGTGTGGAGGGTAAAGGCTCCGCTCTTCATTACCATCTCCGCCGCTTCCGCAGCCTGGGCGAAAAGTTCCTCAGGGGTTATCGAGCATCCGGCGACATACGCGGTCCCGGCGTGATATTTCCTCCAGGATGCTTCGAAAAGGCATATCCTGGATTTGAGGAGCAGAGCGCACCATTTGTTGACAAGACAGGCTTCGCTGGTCCTGGACGTTTCCAGTTTGATGTGTTCGTAGGCGAAGTCGCAGTCTTCAATCATATGGGTGATGATGACATCCCTGGATGCCCTGGGGGCGGTAAGTTCCGCATCGCCGGGATTCAGGAGACGGCCGATCCAGGGTACCTCTCCGTAAGTCGTGAGTTTGCTGTAGTAAAGCCACGCACGGAAGAAACGGGCGATGCCGTTGTAGTTGTCGCGTACATCCTGCGGCACTTCAGGGTAGTTATTGTGCTCAAGGAAGTAGTTGACGTTGCGGATATCGGTCCAATCCCAGCTTCCCTGCGAGTCGGAGGTCAGTGCTCCCTGCTCGTACAGACCCAGGGAGGCCTTGGCTATATAATCTGCAATGTCGTCATCCTGATGATGGGCGGAGCTGCCGCCTGGAAGAATGCCGTAGAACGAATAGCAATAGGCTTTCAATCCGGTCTCGGAGCCGAATATCAGCGACACGCCTGCGGAAGCCTTGGGGGATTCAGTCAGATCGCAGGAGGAAACGACCCCCGTGCAGAGAAGGAGGATTATCGTGTAAAAGAATATCTTTGTTTTCATCGCTGCAGATTATTAGAAGGTCAGACTGATTCCGAAGCTGTAGGAGCCCATAATCGGGTAGCAGCCGCCGGAGCCGGCGGTCGAGTCGTGGTTCTCCGGGTCTTCACCGAGGCCAAGGACATCGACGGTCCCCCAGATGTTCTTATACATCGGAGACCAGTCCCAGAGGTTCTCTCCGGAGAAGAAGATGCTCGCCTTCGACAGGTGGATGCGCTTGATCCACCTCTCGGGGAGATTGTAGCCGAACTGGATGTTCTTGAGTCTTATATAAGAGGTGTCGAGGATGTACCTCGTGTTGGCACGCCTCTGGACCTCATAGAACGGCTTCATCCTTGCAGAATAGCGAGGCATATAGGCGTCGCGGTTCTGCTCGGTCCAGTAGTTGCCCAGCTGCCATTTGGGCATCTGGTTGTACTGCCTGTTGTACTGGCCCCAGATCATACCGCTGTCGCCTCCGGTGGTGTAGTTGCGCTTGCCGACGCCCTGAAAGAAGACCGAGACGAAGAAATTATTCCAGTCGGCTGCGACGGTGAAGCTGTAGATGAAACGGGGCTCTACATTGCCGATAATCTTGCGGTCGCCGGGGTTGTAGATGGTCTGGTCGCCGCGGTCGATGTAGCCGTTGCCGTTGAGGTCTTCAATCTTCATATCGCCGGGGTGAAGCGAGTAGTCGCTCGACATCTGGTTAAGTGTGTCGTAGTGCTGCTGGCCGGCGGCGACCGCAGCTGCCTCGGCTACCGCGATCTCATCCTCCGACTGCCACAGGCCGTTGCACACGAATCCCCAGCGCTCGCCGATAATCATACCCGGATAGTAGTCCGGAGAGTTGCCGCCGCCTATCTTCATAGTGTCGTTGTTGAACTTGTCGATACGGGAGACGTAGTCGGCCAGAGTGAATTTGACGCTGTAGTTGAACAGTTTTGATCCGAGTTTGAATCCGTCCTTCCACAGGAGGGAGAGTTCGAATCCGCGGGTGGAAAGTTCTGCGAAGTTGCCCTTCGGAGAAGCGACATCCCCGTCAATTTCGTATCCGTAGACCGCCTGGATCGAAGGTCCGGCCGTGAACATATCCTTGGTCTTGCGGAGATACCAGTCGCCCGATATGGTCAGACGGTCCTCGAAGAAACCGAGGTCGATACCGGCGTCATAGGTCATCGACTTCTCCCAGGTCAGGTTGGAAGGGATGGGATCCGGAGCGGACGTCTTGTGATAGAACGTACTTTCTATCAGACGGCTCTTGCCGGTTACGCCGAACGTCTCATCATAGTAATACTCCGAGACGTTGCTGTTGCCGAGAGTACCCCAGGAGAAGCGTATCTTGGCATTGGAAAGCCACTTCTTGCCGATGGGCTTCACCCACGGTTCCTCGGTGATCCTCCAGCCGGCGGAAACGGAGGGGAAGAAAGCCCAGCGCTCGTTGGCAGGGAATTTCGACGACCCGTCGTAGCGGCCGTTGAACTGGACCAGATACCTGTCGGCATAGCTGTAGTTGAGACGGGCGAAAACGCCGACGGAGCGCCACTTTTTGTAGTAGCCCCGCATAGACTTTTTCTCCTCGCCGAAAGTAAGGTTGATGTTCTCCACGTCCTCCGAAAGGAGATCCGTGTTGGAAACGTCGGTCCTCAGATAGGTCTGCTGCTCGTAGTTATAGCCTAAGAGGGCCTTCAGGTAGTGCTTGCCCCAGGTGTTGGTGTAATCGGCATAGGCGTTGACAGCCAGGTACTTAGTGTTGTTGGTAGTCTGTGTCAGGGAAGAGACCAGGCCCTCCTTGGTCTTGAGGATTCCGGGAGAGGGGGAATATTCGTCGGGATAGACCCGGTTCATTCCGTTGTAGTTGATAAGTTTGTATGTAAAATCTCCGTTGACGGTCAGCGTGTTCTTCAAAAATGAAGTATTGATGCCAACGGTGTTCCTGAAAATCTCCGTCTCATAGACATTTTTGCTGTTGCCATAGAGGAAGCCGCCGACCGTGTAGGCTCCGGCCTGGGTAAAAGTCCCGTCCGGATTGTACATAGGCATGCAGGGAGGGGCGCTGGAGTTGATCACCGCCCAGATGTTGCCGTTGCCGCCGCTGGAAACGATAGGATTGTTGTACTTACGATGGCTGAATTCAAAATTGTCGGTGATCTTGAGCCACTTGAATGCCTGGTAGCCGACCTTGACACGCAGGTTCTGGCTGTTGCAGTCGTCGGTGTTGGTCTCGGAGTTATAGAGGCCGTAGTAATTATACAGACGGCCCGAGATGTAGTAGTCGAAATTCTTCGCCGTGCCGGAAAGGGAGATATTGTGTGTCTGCGCAAACGAGTGCTTCTTATACAGCAGGCCGAACCAGTCGGTCCCTTCTCCGAAATATGCGAAATTGCCCGCATCCACTCTCCAGGAGCCGTCACTGATTATCGTCCCGAGGCGGCCGGTGTCCTTCCTGAGGCGGTACTCGGAGAGCCAGTCCATCGTGAAGGGCATAATGGTGTTCATATCCGTAGGGGCGCTGTTGTTGTAATTGACGAAGCCGAGGTAAAAATGCTCGGCCCAAGTGTAGCCGTCAGAAACATACTCAGGCCACACCACCGGCTGGGAGATGGTGAAGTTGTTGGAATAGGTGATGTGGACCTTGTCCTTCGAGGCGTCCTTGGTCGTGATGAGCACGACACCGTAGGGCGCGCGGGAACCGTAGATGGCCGCGGAGGCCGCATCCTTCAGAACAGACACCGATGCGATGTCGTCCGGATTCAGATATGCGGGATCGCCTTCAACTCCGTCGATGAGGATAAGGGCGCTGCCGCCCTGCCCGATTGAGGTCGTACCTCTAATATTAAAGTCGGCAGTACGGATGGGCTTGCCGTCCTCAAGCGAAATATTAAGGTTGGGGATGGCGCCTTCAAGCATCTGCGTGACGTTGGCGTTTGGACGTGCGGTGAACACGTCGCTTCCGACCTGCTCCACGGCGCCGGTGAGGTCTATCTTGCGCTGGGTGCCGTAGCCGACCACGACGGTCTCTTCGAGGGCGATGG
>JAFZME010000033.1 GCA_017553405.1 Bacteroidales bacterium | reverse complement strand
GCTCGTCAGCCTTCGCCATCGCGACGGCCGTCCCATCCACCCCCAGCGCGACCGTACAGTCCGCCGCCGAAGTCTCTATTAATATGATTTTCGCCATATAATTACTTCACGATGAGTTCTTTGAGGTAGGGGAAGAGGAACCAGGCGATGGAGCGGAGGGAGGTGTAGAGGACGGAGGACTCGAGCTTTTCGGCGGCGACGAGGGTGAAGCGCGTGTTGAGGGCGTCGAACGAGACGATAATGACGCCGAGGATGAGCGCCGTGAAGAGGCAGCCGAAGAGGACGCCGAGCAGCTTGTCCAGCCAGCCTAGCATAACCACCTTGATGAACTTCGAAAGGAGTTTGCCCAGAAGGACCATAGCGACGGTCACGGCGACGAGGATGAGGACGAAGGCGATGACGTTGAGGAGGGTGTCGTTGACCTCAAGGCGGGGCCTCAGCCAGACGGCCGCGAGCGAGGAGAACCTGAACGCCATCCACACCGACAGGAAGAAGGCGGCGAAGGCCATTGCCTGCTCTATGAAACCCTTTGATATTCCGCGGATTAACGCGGGTACGAAGCAAATGGCGAGTATGATGTCCAGGGTGTGCATTTTTTGCAATATATGCGGAAATTCTATATATTTGCGGATTCAAATGCAAAAGTAGAAAATTTTTCGTTATATGGCATTCAAAGAATATAAAGGACTGAACCTTACCGAGGCTGGAGCGGCCGTTCTGGAGAGATGGAAGAAGATGGGAGCGTTCGAGAAATCGATCGCCCTGAGGGAAGGCGCCCCGGAATTCATATTCTTTGAAGGTCCCCCTTCCGCCAATGGAATGCCCGGCATCCACCACGTGATGGCCCGTTCCATCAAGGATGCCATCTGCCGCTACAAGACGCAGACCGGCTACAAGGTCGACCGCCGCGCCGGATGGGACACCCACGGCCTCCCCGTCGAGATGGGCGTCGAGAAAAAGCTCGGTATCCACAAGGAGGACATCGGCAAGAAAATCTCCGTCGAGGAGTACAACCGCACCTGCCGCACCGAGGTGATGAAATACACCTCCGAGTGGGAGGCCCTGACCGACCGTATCGGCTATTGGGTTGATATGAAGGACCCTTATATCACCTACGACAACCGCTACATCGAAACCCTCTGGTATCTTCTCAAGAAGATCTACGACAAGGGCCTTCTCTATAAAGGCTACACCATCCAGCCGTATTCGCCTTCCGACGGCACCGGCCTCAGCTCCCACGAGCTCAACCAGCCCGGCTGCTACAAGGACGTGACGGACACGACTGCGACCGTCCAGTTCGAGGTCGTCAAGGACGAGCTCTCCCAGCCGCTTTTCGGCTGCGAGCCCTATCCCGTCTCCATCCTCGCCTGGACGACCACCCCGTGGACACTCCCGTCCAACACGGCCCTCTGCGTCGGCCCCTCGATAGAATACGTAAGGATCCTTTCCTTGAATCCCTACACCGGAGATCCGACGATTTATGTCCTTGCAAAGGACCTCGTCGGCGCCTGGTTCAACCCCAAGGGAGAGAATCTCCCTCTCGAGAGCTGGGTTAAAGGCGACAAGGTAGTCCCGTGGAAGAGACTGGAAGGCTCATTCAAGGGCAGCGAGCTTGTCGGGATCCGCTACCGCCAGCTCATCCCGTGGTTCAAGCCGCTTTCCGACGGCGCTTTCCGCGTCATCCCGGGCGACTACGTGACCACGGCCGACGGCACCGGCATCGTCCACATAGCCCCGACCTTCGGCGCCGACGACAAGAGAGTCGCCGAGGCCGCCGGAGTCCCGCCGCTTATGGTACTCGACCGCGACGGCAACCCCTGCGCCCAGGTGGACCGCCAGGGCCGCTTCTGCCGCCTGGAGGACCTCGACCCGGAATATGTCCGTACACACGTGGATCCCTCATATAAAGAATACGCAGGCCGTTTCGTCAAAAACGCTTACGACGACACCCTTCCCGCCGATGCGCCCACGCTCGACATCGACCTCTCGGTTATGATGAAGGCCGACGGCAGGGCGTTCCGTATCCAGAAGCACGTCCACAGCTACCCCCACAGCTGGCGCACCGACAAGCCCGTCCTCTACTATCCGCTCGACTCCTGGTTCATCAAGGCATCCGCGGTCAAGGACGAGATGGTGGCGCTCAACAAGCAGATAGCCTGGAAGCCTGAGTCGACCGGCACGGGCCGTTTCGGCCAGTGGCTCGAGAACATCCAGGACTGGAACCTCAGCCGCAGCCGCTTCTGGGGGACTCCGCTCCCGATATGGAGGACCGAGGACGGCTCGGAAGAGATCTGCATCGGCAGCGTCAAGGAACTCTACAACGAAATCGAAAAGGCCGTCGCCGCCGGCATAATGCCTTCCAACCCGCTGAAAGACAAGGGCTTCAATCCGGAGGATATGTCAAAGGCCAACTACGACCTCATCGACCTCCACCGTCCTTATGTCGACAATATCTTCCTCGTCTCTCCGACCGGGAAGAAGATGGTGCGAGAAAGCGACCTCATCGACGTGTGGTTCGACTCAGGCGCGATGCCCTACGCGCAGGAAGGCCTGCGCAACCTGGGCAGCCCCCGTTTCGGCAGCACCGCCGATTTCATCGCCGAAGGCGTCGACCAGACCCGCGGCTGGTTCTACACCCTCCACGCCATCCACACGATGGTCAGCGGCACCCCCGCCTTCAAGAGGGTTATCTCCAACGGCCTGGTGCTCGACCGCGAGGGCAACAAGATGTCCAAGAGGCTCGGCAACGCCGTCGATCCCTTCGGCCAGATCGACAAGTTCGGCCCGGATCCCGTCCGCTGGTATATGCTCACCAACGCCCAGCCCTGGGACAACCTCCGCTACGACGAGGCCGGAGTGGACGAGGTGCGCCGCAAATTCTTCGGCACCCTCTACAACACCTACTCCTTCTTCGCCCTCTACGCCAATGTCGACGGCTATGACCGGTCGGCCCCCAAAGTCCCCGTCGCCGAAAGGCCGGAGATGGACCGCTGGATAGTCTCTCTTCTCAATACCTTAATAATAAAGGTGCGCGCCGCGTACGAGGACTACGACGTTACCCTTGCCGGCCGTCTTATCCAGGACTTTGTCTGCGACAATGTCTCCAACTGGTATGTCCGCCTCTGCCGCAAGCGCTTCTGGGGCGGCGGTATGACTCAGGACAAGAAAGCCGCCTACGACACCCTCCACGAGGTTCTCGTCAAGGTCGCCGTGCTCTCCGCTCCGATTGCTCCGTTCTATATGGACAGGCTCTGGACGGATCTCACCGGCGACGAGGGCAGCGTCCACTTCACCCTTATGCCGGAAGCCGACGGCGCACTCGTCGACAGCGTCCTTGAAGAGACGATGGCCCTTGCCCAGACCGCTTCATCGATGGTCCACGCCCTCCGCAAGAAGGTCGGGATCAGCGTCAAGCAGCCTCTGGCCAAGATGCTCGTTCCCGTCATATCCGACACCCTCAGGGAAAGGCTCGAGGCCGCGAAGAAGATTATCCTTTCCGAGGTCAACGTCAAGGAGATGGAGTTCATCGCCGACACTCTCGGCATCATCACGCTCCGCATAAAGCCCAACTTCAAGACTCTCGGCAAGGTCTACGGCCAGAGGATGAAGGAGATTGCGGCGGCATTCGCCGCTCTCGGCCAGGCGGAGATTGCAGCCCTCCAGGCCGCCCAGGTCCGCGGCGAGGACTTTATCCTCGGCGCCGACGTGCGCCTCACCCCGGAGGATTACGTGATCTCCTCTGAGGATATGCCCGGCTGGCTCGTCACCTCGCAGGGGCAGCTCACCGTGGCGCTCGACGTGGAGATCACTCCGGAGCTCCGCGCCGAAGGCACTGCCCGCGAGCTCATCGCCCGCATCCAGAACCTCCGCAAGGACAGCGGCCTCGAAGTGACCGACAGGATCAATGCCGCCGTCTATGCCGACGGCCCTGCTTTCGACGGCCTCAAAGCCGCCGTCGACAGCTTCGGCGAACACATCAAGACCCAGACGCTCTGCCTCTCCCTCTCCCTGGAAAGCGCCCCCGCCCCGGAGGACGCCGCCCCCGTCGACTGGGATGACGCCGAGGTCAAAATCTTAATAAAAAAGCACTGACTTAAGTGGAATATAAAAACTAACAGAAATAGATATGGAAGAGAACACTAAAACTCGTTATTCGGATGAGGAACTCGAGGAGTTCCGCACCATCATCTGTGAGAAACTCTCCCAGGCGAGGGCTGAATACGACACTCTCCGCAAAGTCGTGATGCACAACGGCAGCAACGACATCGAGGACACCGCCCCGACCTTCAAGACGGTCGAGGACGACGGCGCCTTCCAGCTCTCCAAGGAGGAGGCAAGCCAGCTCGCCCAGAGGCAGTACAAGTTCATCCAGAACCTTGAGGCCGCCCTCGTCCGCATCGAGAACAAGACCTACGGCATCTGCCGCGTGACCGGCAAGCTCATCCCCAAGGAGCGCCTTCGCCTTGTTCCTCACGCCACCCTCACGGTCGAGGCCAAGGAAATGCTGTCCAAACAGGGCAAGAACTGATGAAGAAAGGACGCTGGCTGCTGCTGCTCGGGATTCTTCTAACCGTCGTCGACCAGGTCATAAAGATCCTGGTCAGGACCAATATGTCCATCGGCGAGAGCATCCACGTCTTCGGCGACTGGTTCCAGATTCTTTACATCGAGAACAACGGGATGGCCTTCGGGATGGCCTTCGGCGGCATTGCCGGCAAGTTCATCCTCTCTTTTTTCAGAATATGCCTCTTCGGAGCGCTGTGCTGGTGGATAGCGAAGCTCTGCAAGAAGGACGACGTCCCGACGGGAGTCCTCTACGGGCTAACGCTCATCACGGCAGGCGCTCTCGGCAACATCGTCGACAGCCTGTTCTACGGCGTCATATTCGGCTATGCGCCGTTTATGTTCGGCAGGGTAGTGGATATGTTCTACTTCCCCCTGTGGACCTGGCCCGGCTGGATGCCCTGGCTCGGAGGCCACGTCTTCTTCGAGCCCATCTTCAACTTCGCCGACAGCTGCGTGACGGTAGGCGCCCTATACCTTATTATATTCCAATGGAAATTTTTCTCTAAATCATAATGATATGAAGAGAGTACTTGTCGCAGCGTCAATGCTGCTTGTCTTCGCGGCGACCGCATCCGCTCAGTTCCACGCCGGTGTGACCGCAGGATATTCCCTCACCAAGAACCGTCTGACTATGAAAGCCGCGGACGCGTTCGCCGAGACCGGTTTCGGTCACGGTTTCTATATCGGCCCCACCTTCGAATACAACTTCGGCGAACATTTCGCCATCGAGGCATCCCTCCTTTTTACAAGGGAGTCCGGCCACTTTTACGTGGATCCCTACAAGTGGTGCGTCTCCATCAACGACACCTACAAGTCCATAATGGATCATATGTGGGATGTCAACAACGTCCCTCAGGAAGAGCGTGACTATGACGATATGCCCTACAGCGACGGCGAACTCGATGACGTCAGGGATATGACGCAGGAGGGGACTCTCTCGACCTACAGCCTCCGTCTCCCGTTCGTCGCCAAGATGAAATACGGCAGGCTCGGCCTTTTCGCCGGCCTCTATGCCGACTGCCATCTTTTCTCCCAGGTCACCTGCAATATCTCTGTTGAAGACAGCGGGCAGATCCTCAGGTTCAACGAGAAGAGCCCGTTGATAAAGCAGCAGGCAACATACGCCTACTACATCCTCGGCAATGAAAAGATGCCCGAAGAAGAGATAGAACATATGCCGGAGAGCAAATTGAAGACGCTCAGCCAGGCCTATGACCACAGCATAGCGTCCCGTTTCAACTTCGGCGCCATCGCTGGTGTGGAGGTTTACTTTACCGACAACGTCGGAATGAACGTCAGCTACTACCACGACATCCTTACCAATTTCAAGAAACGCTTCAACACGGCCGGCGCTTTCTATGGCTCAGGTCTCAACGTGGGTTTCAACTATAGGTTCTAGGGTAGTGCCGAAATATTTTTGAAAAATTTTAATAATATAAAATTGTAAATATTTCGGCCCAAAATGTTTTAAATCGAAAGCAAATTTTATAGATTTGCTAGCGATTAGAGGATTTTCCCCCTCAATGTTATGTTTGATGGCATTTGAGGGGGACTTTCAATTGTTTGCAGAATTAAAAATCTTTTCCGACCTTTGTCCAAATTGTCGTTTTTTGGAAAGACTATATCAATATTTATGTTTAACGAATTCATAGGCTTATGAAAAAAATCAAAGTTTTTTTCACGGCTCTGGTGATGCTCCTTTCGGTCGCCGCGTTCGCGCAGACCAAGGTTTCCGGCTCGGTAAGTGATTCCGCCGGAGAGCCTGTTCCGGGAGCAAACGTGCTGCTCAAGGGGAGCACCACGGTCTACACCATGACAGATTCCCAGGGTAAGTTTACGATCTCCGTTCCGGCTGATGGCGTCCTCGTCATCAACTGCCTCGGCTACGTTACCCAGGAGACTGAGATTGCCGGAAAGACCCTGATCGACGTCGTCCTTGAAAGCGACGCACAGACCCTGGATGAGACCATCGTGGTTGCCTACGGTACCGCGACGAAGTCCTCCTTTACCGGATCTGCCGCCGTCGTCAAGAGCGAGGAGATCTCCAAAAAGATTTCGAGCAATGTCACGAGCGCTCTCGCCGGCACCGCCCCCGGTGTCCAGATCATCAACTCGAGCGGTGACCCTACTTCGAACTCTCCCGCCATCCGCATCCGCGGTATCGGCTCAATGAGTGCTTCGAGCGCCCCGCTCATCGTTGTTGACGGTGTTCCTTACGAAGGCTCCATCTCCGACATCAACCCTAACGATGTCGAGTCGATGTCCGTCCTGAAGGACGCTTCCGCGTCGGCCATCTACGGCCACCGCGGCGCCAACGGTGTCGTCCTCATCAACACCAAGAAGGGCTCCGGTGACGCTCAGGTCAAGTTCGACGGCCGCTGGGGCGTCAACTCCAGGCTCATCCCGCAGTACGACGTCATCACCAATCCTGCCGAGTACTACGAGACCCACTACAGGATGCTCTACAACAGCTACCTGTACTCCGGCCACTCCGAGACCGACAGCTACGCCTACGCCGACAAGAACCTTCTCGACAAGGACAACGGCGGTCTCGGCTACCTCGTCTACACGGTTCCCGAAGGCCAGAAGCTGATCGGACGCAACTTCAAGCTCAACCCTGCAGCGACCCTCGGCTACTCCGACGGCGAGTACTACTACACCCCGGACGACTGGTACAAGGAAGCTTTCCACAACGCCTTCCGTCAGGAGTACAACATCTCCGTCAGCGGTTCCAAGGACAGGTTCAACTACTTCGCCAGCGTCGGCTTCCTCGATGACAAGGGTATGGTCTCCAACTCGGACTACAAGCGTTACACCGCCCGTATCAACGCCGACTACCAGGCCAAGAAGTGGCTCAAGATCCTCACCAATATGACCTATTCGCATTCCGATTCACAGGTCGCCTCCTACAGCTCGACCTACGGAAGCTCCGGCAACATCTTCTACATTGCCAACAATATGGGTCCTATCTATCCTCTCTACGTCCGTGACGCCGAGGGTAATATTATGAAGGAAAACGGCAGGACCGTCTACGACGCCAACCAGACCAATTTCAAGCGTCCGTGGGCCGTCGGCAACGCCGTCCGTGACAACGAATACGACAGCCAGAAGATCTACGAGGACGTCCTCGTAGGCAAGTGGGGCGTCGTCCTGACTCCCGTCAAGGGTCTCAGCATCAGCGCCAACGTCGGTGTGACCGCCGACAACCAGCGTGAGAACGACCTCTACACCATCTGGGGCGCAGGAAGCGGTTCCGACGGTCTGACCTATGTCGGTCACCAGAGACTCTTCTCCGTCAACCAGCAGTATCTGGTCGAGTACAAGACCGATTTCGGCGGCACGAAGCACCACTTCGACATCCTCGCCGGTTTCGAGCGCTATTCCAGGACTGTCCAGGTCCTCTACGGCCAGAACACCAACCTCTTCAACCCTTCGATCGGTGAGCTCTCCAACGCTGACGGTACCTCCCAGAAGATCGCCAAGTCCTACACCAACAGGTATATGACTCAGGGTATCCTCGCGAGGGTCCAGTACGACTACGACAACAAACTCTACGTCAGCGCCTCCTACCGCCGCGACGAGTCCTCCCGCTTCGCCAAGGGCCACCGCTGGGGCAACTTCGGTTCCATCGGCGCCGCCTGGGTGCTCGGCAAGGACGAGAACGACTTCCTTTCCGACATCGACTGGATCGACACCTTCAAGGTCAAGGCCAGCTACGGTGTCCAGGGTAACGACAACCTCGGAAGCTACTATCCCTACTCAGACCAGTACACCCACTCCTACAACGAGGAGTCCGGCGAGTACTCCCTCAGCCTTTCCTACAAGGGCAACGAGGATCTGACCTGGGAGACCTCCAAGGCCTTCAACGCCGGTGTCGAGTTCGAACTCCTCGGCGGCTACCTCAACGCCGACATCGAGTACTTCTCCCGCAAGACCGTCGACCTCCTTTATGACAAGGACGTCCCTGTTTCTTCCGGCAACCCGACAGGCGTTGTCCCGACCAACGTCGGTTCCATCGTCAACCGCGGTTTCGAGGCCACCCTCGATGGTAAGATCATCCGCAACAAGAACATCGACTGGACCTGGAACCTCAACCTCACCCACTACACCAACAAGATCCTCTCGCTCGACCCCGACTTCACCAAGGAAGGCATCAAGGGCAGCAACTTCATCTACAAGATTGACGGTTCGCTCTATCAGGCCTATATGCGTAAGTTCGCAGGCGTCGATCCCGAGACCGGTAAGGGTCTTTATTATAAGAAGGTATTGGACGACAACGGCAAGGAAGTCGGAGTTGAGACCACCGATGTCTTCACGGATGCCTCCCAGTTCGACTGCGGCTCGGTCCTTCCGAAACTCTTCGGAGGTTTCGGCACGACTTTCCGTGCCTACGGCATCGACTTCTCCGCCCAGTTCTCGTTCCAGCTCGGAGGTAAGTACTACGACGGTTCCTACCAGGCCCTTATGCACACCAACAGCGGTGCGCAGGGTCAGGCCTGGCACAAGGACATCCTCAAGTCCTGGAGCCCTGAGAACCCCAACAGCAACATCCCTCGTCTCGACGGCGACACCTCCGTCGGCCAGACTGCCGTTGACTGCTACCTCGTCAGCTCCAACTACCTGAGCATCAACAACATCACCCTTGGCTACACCTTCCCTGAGAAGTGGACGAGGAAGATCAAACTTGCTTCCCTCAGAATCTATGTCGCAGGTGAGAACCTCGCCGTCGCGACCGCAAGGAAGGGTATAGATCCCCGCTATAGCATTGGTCTCGGAAGCTACACTTCCGGTTCAGGTCTCAACACCGGTTCTTATGGCACTATGCGTAACTTCACCGGCGGTATCACTCTGACTTTCTAAAACGGACACAGCTATGAAAAATATAAGAATATTTTCCATTTTCGCCGCGGCTGCAGTGCTTTTCGCCTGCACATCAATGGACGAAATCGTCCCCCAGAGCGGCTCTGTTCTTACTTCTCAGCTTCAGGAGACCAATGTGAACATTCCCTCCAGAGCTAATGCTGCATTCCTCGGTATGCTGACTTCCATCGGCCAGCCTGATAAGATCTACACCAATCACAGGCGTGCTGACGACTTCGGTATCCTGATGCTTCTTCTCAGCTCCGACCTTGAGGGTGCCGACGCCCTGATAGCTGACTCCGGCTACAACTGGTTCTCCGTTTGCGGTGAATATTCTTCCCGCAACGCCAACTATGCAAACCCGCTCCTCCGCTACACCTACATCTACAATGAGATTGCGGCTGCGAACGACTTCATAGTTTCCATCCCGGAGGATGCTCCCGCAGAGTCCAAGTATCTTGTGGCCCAGGCCCACGCAATCAGGGCTTATGCCTATATGCTTGCCGCTCCCGCCTTCCAGTTCAGCTACGCTACTGCGAAGGACAAGCCTTGCGTTCCGCTCGTGACGCCCGACACTCCGGACTTCACCCACAACCCCCGCGCAAGCGTCGAAGCCATCTACAACCAGATTATGGACGACCTCAACTACGCAGTCGAGAACCTTGAAGGCTACAAGAGGACATCAAAGATGAACCTCGACCAGAAGGTCGCCTACGGTCTCCGCGCAAGGGCCAACCTCGCGATGGAGAACTGGGAGGCCGCCGCCGCCGATGCCGAGGCCGCAATGGAAGGATTCAAACCTGCTTCCATCGATGATCTGTCAAAGCCTTCATTCTACAGCATCAAGGACGGCAACTGGATCTGGGGTTACGATATGACCACGGATGTTGCTAAGAACAACAACTACTGCACGATGGACTCCTGGCTCCGTTCCTTCTCGGGCGACGGCTATGCCCCCGCCTGCCAGTGCTATGTCAGGATCAACACCCTCCTCTACAACAAGATTCCCGACACCGATGTCCGTAAGGGCTGGTGGGTCGACGAAGACCTTGTGTCTCCTCTTATCGAGGGCCTCAACTGGGACAACGGCGAGCCTGTCGCCACTGCCGAGGTCAAGGATGTCAAGTTGGCGTTCCTGCCCTACACCAATGTCAAGTTCGGTGTGGACAAGATTGCAACCATCGCCAACGACAACGACTTCCCTCTTATGAGAGTTGAGGAAATGATTCTCATCGATGCTGAAGCTCTTGCAAAGGGCGGAGATGAGGCTGCAGGAAAGAAGGTTCTTGAGGACTTTGTCAAGACCTACCGTGATCCTTCCTACAGCGCCGACGCGAGCGGACTTGCTTTTGCCGACGAGGTCTGGCTCCAGCGCCGTATAGAGCTCTGGGGTGAAGGTTTCTTCACTTCCGACCGCAGCCGTCTCGGAAAACCTCTTGTCAGGTTCCACGATAATGCCAAGAGCACCAACTTCCCTGACAACTTCCGCTTCAATATGCCCGCCGATGACCCGTACCTTCTTATGAAGTTCCCTCAGAGCGAGCTTAACACCAACTTCGATATCGTCGACAACCTCGGCGGCTCCCAGCCTGTGATCGATCAGAACCCGTCCCTCAAGGATGGCGTGACCGACTAGGTTAATGTTTTTCAGATGTTTTGTAATCAACAATGGATATGAAAACAATCAAAAAATTGATATTGATCACGGCTGCCTTCGCGCTCCCGTTCGCCCTGTCCTGCAACAAGGAGAAGGAGTATGAAAAAGGAGCTCCGGAGAATGACAACCCTTATGCCGTGTATTTCGACGTTCCTGCGTCGACGGATTTCTCACTTGCGCCGGATGAAGAGACAGTCGTCGAATTCACCGTCAAGAGGAAGGACGTCAACGGGGAGATAACCGTTCCCTACACTCTCGAATCCGAGAATGCCGATGTCTTCGAACTCAGTGATCTCGTTTTCGAGGATGGCGCGGAAGAGGCCACTATCGAGATCAGATTCCCCGATGCCGAGATCGGCAAGAAATACGCCGCCACCCTCATCATCGACGATCCCGAGTACACCCACATCTATTCGTCCGATCCCGTTGCGATGAACTTCAGCGTCATCCGTATCAACTGGCTTCCTCTTGGTACCGGTACCTGGACTGATGCTCTTTGGTCTGACGTTTTCGGAGCTCCAATCACGGATCTGCCTTGCGAGATTGATGTCAGGGAAGACCTTCTTTTCTACAACGAGACAACGAAGGCCTATGAATACAACAATTCCCAGAGCAAGTACATCTTCCGTGTCAAATCTCCTTACACCGCTAAGGTTTTGTTCGATTGGTTTGGCGAAGAAGGTGAGACGTTAGAAGATTATGAGGAGCTTGCCGAAGAGGCTTATATTTTAGTTGATGCAACTGATCCCAAGAAGGTTTGGATTGATTATCAATATGCCGGCGCAATCGCATTCCAGTATGGTTATGTCTCCATTGCCACGATGACTGTGGAGGTTAGCAAGAACTGGACTGATGACAATTACGGAAACCTGAAAGACGGGATCATTACTTTCCCTGTAGCGAACAGTATTTATTTTGAACTTTCCGCATACGGCGGCTTAAAGGCCAATAGCACGGGCAAGTTCAAGATTATGCTTCCCGGAGCCAAGATCTATGACTACGAGGTCAAGCTGGCCCCCGGCTTTGCCGACGAGGAAGGCGTGATGCCCGTTGCTTTCGACTTCTCCGAGGATGTCGTGAAGGTCGCCTACGACTGCTTCGAGGGTGAGCTCACCGGCTCTGCCGTCAAGAAGGCTGGCGAGGCTCTTGCCGAAGACAAGGCCGCGAAGAACATCACCGAGCCCGGCAGCGTCGACTTTACCTTCGAGACGACCGGTGTCTACACTCTGGTTGCCGCCGCTATCGACAAGGATGGCAAGCTCCAGGGTACATTCAGCACGACTCTCGACTATCTCGCCGCCGGCGATGAGGACGAGGTTGAGGCCACCATCGGTCTCGACAATGTCTCCGGCAAGTACGGCGCCCAGGGCATCAGCCCCGAGAACGCTCTTGAAGCCTGGATTTATGGCAAGAAGCTCAAGGAAGTCAAGATCGGCCTGTTCGACTATCTCAAAGTCGCATCCGGTGATGTCGATGAATACTGCGAACTCGTAAAGGACGAAGGCATCGCCCTCGAAGAGAAGGACCTCGCACTTGCCAATGGTGAAGGATATTCAACCGTCATCCAGAAGCTTGTCCCCGGCACAAAATACATCCTCATCATCTGGGCCTCCAACGGCTTCAGCGAAGACTGGTTCGCCGCCGAAGCCACGACCGCAGGCGATCCTCTCCCGATCTACCAGAACTATGATCTGGACTCTTGGGACAACGATTACGCTCTTAAGAGCGAGACGGAACTGCTCGGTGAGTGGAACTATTATGCCACTGACTACTATGGCACATTGGGTATGAGAGAGTATCTCGGAAAGGTTACGTTTACTGATTCCGAGACGGCCGATGATCCCGATGAAGGTGACTATTATGTAGTCGGCACCGGATTCTCGGCAGGCGGTCTTGCTGCTGCCGCTTATTACGGACTTATCGCCAGCGCGGATGATTCCATTGAGTTCGATCTCTATTACGGACTCCTCTACCTTTGCGCAAATAAGACTGTAAATGGCATTGGCTCGGTACAGTTCTATTCTCCGGTTCTGGATGACTGGTATAGTGTTGGTGCTTCCTGGTATATTGGCGGTATTCCCGTCGGAGACGGCTATTATGCCTTTATGGATGTTTCACAATCTCAGTCTTATCACTTCTCGACCTGGAGATGGATTGCCGGAGGCTATATCTGGACTGCGTTCGACGACGTCCTTATCGTCGATCCCGCGAAGGACGACAACGGTGTGATTCCCGAGTCTGTCGAGGCGAACATCAAGGCCGTGAAGAGGACCCTGAGTTCATCGGTCTGTACTGTCATTCCGGCAATGGAATCTGCGAAGATTTCCGGCAGAGCCGCGAAGGTTTCCGGCAGCGGCAAGGCTGCAAACGAGTTCAAGCCGGCCGTGGTGGCCCCTATGGGTCTCAGGAAGGCTTCCTACAGCGTTTCCGAAAGCCACAAGCGCATCGCTTCCCGCGAAATCCGTCAGGGACTCCAGTCTGTCTCTATGAGGTAGGATCCCCGACTCTCTTATAATCTTCAACCCCGCAAGGAACTTTCTCCCTGCGGGGTTGTTGTTTTGGGCGCAGGATTTTGATTTTTCGATAAAAATTCCGAACTTGGCCGAAATTCCCTTCGCGGAAAGCGCTGAAAATTGGCTGTTTAAATTACGAAAAAGCCGGACGGCACCATTGGCGCTTACAGATTGAAAGGTTATTTAGTGTATTTATAATTTGTTTGTTATGAAAACGGTTAAATTCGTAACTTGCCTTCTCGCCGCAGCGGCGCTTCTCGCCGTATCCTGCAACAAGGAGAAGACTCCCGCCGAGAAGACCAACCCCTTCGCCGGCGAAAAAATGGTTTTCACCCTCTCCGTCAATTCCGTCGGCGGCGACAATGTTTCCATCAAAGTCAAGCACAATGGCAAATCGAAGCTTTCCTGGTACGGCTTTGTTACCGAAGACCTCGATTCTTCCCTCGCCGAACTAGTTGAGAACAATGCCTACGGCCTTGAGGCGAAAGAACTTTCCGTCGGCGCCAACAAGAACCTTGAGTTCAAAGATCTCGAAGTTGAGACCGACTACCGCTTTGTCGCATTCGGCGCCGCTGTCGAGGACGACGGCACTGTCTGGACCTACGGCACGCCTGCGGAGCTGTCCTTCAAGACCTCCAAGGACCTCAATGTCATCTTCTCCGCCACCGAGCCCGTCGTTGAGAGAAACAAGGTGACCTTCACGCTCAGCTATGACGTGGAAGAGGACGATTTCTTCACCTGGTACGGCTTCCTCACGACCGACATTGGCTCTACCGCTGCCAACGTCATCAAGGCCACTGTCAAGAATATCCCCGCATCGGATCTGAAGACCGGCACCAATGTCGAGATCAGCCTCACCGACCTCGATTTCTCCAAGTCCTACCGCTACATCGTCACCGGCCTCCTCCCCGACGGTACTACCTACGGCACCCCCGCCGACGTGATGTTCCAGATCGGCGAGAAATATTACCTTGAGTCTGCGTGGTCGCTCTCCCACTCAATTGACGAGACCTCCTACCCCGGCTACCCTCACAAATTCACCAACACCGTTGCCGCCGGTTCTTCCGCAGGCAAGTATTTCATCACCCTGTACCCTGAGGCCGAGATTGAAGACACATCCGATCTCCCTGCGTTTATCGATGAGATTCTTCCCGATGAGGTGGAGTATCTTGAATACCAGGCGGAACAGAACAATAAGACTCTTTCCGACTACATCACCGCGGCGACCGGCAGCGATTGGTACAAGCTGTCCTACAGGAATTTTTACGTCTTTGCAATAGGTCTTACGGATGAGGGCGAGGCGACCGGCGCCTATGCTTATATGACCTACTACAACGAACCTGACGATGCCGCCAAGGAAGCTTATAACAAGTGGCTTGGCAACTGGTTCCTCGGAGACGACCTTATTCCCGTAACGGTTGTTGAAAACGAGTTGTGCGTCAATTACAGGGTCCAGGGATATGGCTCCGCCATCGTCCCCGAGGGCTTCCTTGCAAACTTCAGTGCGTCAGGCAACTCCCTGGTTTTCTATAATCAGACAGTTACTGTGGACGACGAAGGTTACGAAGTCCAGTGGAACGGTCTTGTAAATTATCAAGGCAACAATGTTGTCGTCTCCGGAGGTGCATATACTATCGGTACGGCGACAATGTCTGCCGACGGCAAGTCCGCTGATGTCGCGGCGGGTGCTGTCTCCCTTACGGTCGGTGGTGACTACACTGTCGTAGGTATGAACTACTATGCCCATAAAGGGAATTCCGTCTATTCTTACAACGCTACCCCTGATCCGATAATGGTTCCCACTACGATGATCCGTCCTGCCGAGACCGGCAGCGAGGCCTACAACAAGTGGCTCGGCACCTGGGAGATCCAGCGTCCGGAGTACACCGAAGGCACCGACGATGAAGACGGCGTCCCCACCGGCAATATGATTACCGACGAATGGGTCATCGAGCAGAACTTCGCCGACATCAGTTACACCATCAGCGGCATCGACGGCTATGCTGGAGAGTCCGTAACTGCAACTTTCGATTCTGCTACCGGCGGGATTACAGTGTCGGAGCAGGCAATGGGTTCGTTCGAACAGAATGAAGTGACCTACAGAAAGTACCTGATGGGTTTGTTCAACTCCAATACCAAAATCTGGGGCGGCAGCGAGAAGATTTTCTCCGGAGCCATCAACTCCGACGGGACCGCTACCCTCACCGGCCTTGAGTTCACCGGAGAGTCCACAACCGGTGTTATCACAGCAACTTTCACAGGTATGGAGTTGTTTGTCACCAATGCGGACGGCACCAGCTTTGTCGACATCGGTGCTGACCACTGGGGCGAATTCTACACCTTCCCGTGCAACATCTCCAAGAAGGCGGCTTCCGGCACTTCCATCAAGATGAGGAAGACTTCCGGTAAGCAGGTCTCTCTTAAGAGGGCAAAGCACCTGTTCCGTCCATTCTCAAGTGCCGATCTTATCTATGGACATCGTAGAGGCAGGAGCAGCTCAATGGCTGCAGCCTCCGTACGTGCTGAAGCCAAGGCAGTTAAGTAAAAAATGAAATTGTTCAGAATTATCCTGGCATCCGTTCTCGCGGTGCTGTCATTCGTCGTCGCTTCGGCGCAGACGAAGACGGCGTCCGGTACGGTCTCCTACGCCTCGGACGGGACTCCGGTAGTCGGAGCCTACGTCCAGGTGGAGGGGACGCAGACCGGCACGATCACCGACGTGGACGGACGCTTCGAGATGAAGAACCTGCCGTCGACGGCCAAGTACCTTATCGTCACCAACCTCGGGTCGAAGGACTCGAGGGTGGCGGTCGGTACGGGGCTCAAGATATTTCTTGAGGACGACAGTATGGTTCTCGAGCAGGCGGTCGTGACCGGTATGCAGGTCATCGACAGGCGCCTCTCGACAGGCTCCGCCGCGAAGGTGGACGCCGCCGAAGCGAACATCAGCGGTATGACGGACGTCAGCCGCTCGCTGGAAGGACGTGTGGCCGGTGTTTCGGTGCAGAACGTTTCCGGTACTTTCGGAACGGCACCGAAGATCCGCGTCCGCGGTGCGACTTCCATCTATGGCTCGTCAAAGCCCCTGTGGGTTGTGGACGGTGTCATTATGGAGGACGTCGTGGACGTGAGCGCCGACCAGATGTCCTCGGGTGACGCCAACACCCTTATATCCAGCGCCATAGCCGGCCTCAACTCCGACGACATCGAGACCTTCGACATCCTGAAGGACGGTTCCGCGACCTCCATCTACGGAGCGAGGGCAATGGCCGGCGTCATCGTGGTCACGACCAAGAAAGGCAAGGCCGGCAAGAGCCACATCAGCTACACCGGAGAGTACACCTACCGCCTCAAGCCGAGCTACCGCACCTTCAACATTATGAACTCCCAGGACCAGATGGAAATCTACCAGGAGCTCCAGCAGAAGGGATGGCTCAACTACGCGGAGACGGCCAATGCGGCCAACACGGGTATCTACGGCAAGATGTACCAGCTCATCTCCGAGTACGATCCGGTGACGGGCCAGTTCGCCCTTGCCAACACCGAGGCTGCGAGGAACGCCTACCTGCGTGCCGCCGAGTACCGCAACACCGACTGGTTCGACCTCCTGTTCAACCACACCATCCAGCACAACCACTCCCTGAGTGCCTCCGGAGGTACGGACAAGGCGACCTACTACGCTTCCCTGTCGGCCCTCGGCGACCCGGGCTGGACGAAGCAGAGCTCGGTACAGCGCTACACCGCCAACCTCAACGTCACCTACAAGATTGGCCGCAAGGTTTCGCTCAACCTCATTTCCAACGCCTCCTACCGCAAGCAGAAGGCGCCGGGGACAATCAACTCCGACACGGACGTCGTCTCCGGCGAGGTCAAGAGGGACTTCGACATCAACCCTTATTCCTACGCGCTCAACACCTCGAGGGCCCTCGACCCCGACGTGTTCTACACAAGGAACTATTCTCCCTTCAACATCGTCCACGAGCTCAACAACAACTACCTCGACCTCAGCGTCGTCGACTTCAGGGTTCAGGGCGAGATAAAGTACAAGCCGATAAAGTCCCTCGAGCTGAGCGGTCTTGCAGCCTACAAGTTCGCGATGACCTCCCAGGAGCACTACATCAAGGACACCGCCAACCAGGCCCTTGCCTACCGCGAGATGTCCACCGCGACGATCCGCGACTCCAACCCGTTCCTCTACACGGACCCGGAGAACCCTTACGCTCTCCCTGTGACGGTCCTGCCGGTCGGCGGCTTCTTCGAGAAGACGACCAACAATATGAACGGCTGGGACATCCGCGCGACCGCCAACTTCTCCGACACCTTTGCCTATGACCACATAGTCAACCTGTTCGGCGGAGCGGAGGTCAGCTCCCTCGACCGCCACAGCGTCTGGTTCCGCGGCTACGGTATGCAGTACGACTTCGGCGAGATCGCCAACTTCGACTACCACGCCTACAAGCAGGCCGTCGAGGACGGCGCCGACGTCTACACGATGAGCAACACGGCGGTCCGCAGCGCGGCGTTCTTCGCCAACGCGACCTATTCCTACAAGGGCCGCTACGTCGTCAACGGCACCGTCCGCTACGAAGGCACCAACGGCCTCGGCAAGTCCCGCAAGTCCCGCTGGCTCCCGACCTGGAACATCTCCGGCGCCTGGAACATCCACGAGGAAAAGTGGATGGAGAAGGCCTACCCGGCCCTGTCGCATCTTTCTGTGAAGGCGTCATATTCCCTCACCGGCGACCGTCCTTCCGTGACCAACTCCGTTGCAGTCATCAGCGCCACGACTCCGTGGAGGCCGTTTGCCGGCGACAAGGAGTCCGCCCTCTACATCGCCCAGCTGGCCAACCAGGACCTCACCTATGAGAAGAAGCACGAGCTCAACATCGGTCTCGAAGCCGGTTTCCTCGACAACAGGATCAACCTCACCTTCGACTGGTACAAGCGCAACAACTACGACCTCATAGGCCCCGTCACCACCCAGGGCATCGGCGGCGAGCTCACGAAGTACGGCAACGTGGCCACGATGAAGTCCTCCGGTGTCGAGATTTCCCTCACGACGACCAACATCCAAAAGGGCGATTTCACCTGGACCACCAACTTCATCTATTCCCATTCGAAGAACAGGGTGACCAAACTGGAGAACCAGGTGAGGATGATCGACCTCATTTCCGGCACCGGTTTCACCCGTGTCGGCTATCCGGTCAGGAGCCTCTTCTCATTACAGTTTATGGGGCTCAACGAGGAAGGTCTCCCGACCTTCATCAACCAGGACGGCAACCTTACCGTCTCCGACATCTACTTCCAGACAAGGGATGAGGATCTTCTTTCGAAGAACCTCGTCTACTCCGGAAGCGTCGACCCGACGGATGTCGGTTCCTTCGGCAACGTGTTCTCCTGGAAGGGCTTCAAGCTCAACATCTACATCACCTATTCATTCGGCAATGTTGTCCGTATGGATCCCGTCTTCAGGGCTTCCTACGACGACCTTTCCGCAATGCCGAAGGAGTTCAAGAACCGCTGGACCGTGCCCGGCGACGAGGCGAAGACCGATATTCCCGTCATCGCTTCCGCCTGGCAGAACCGCTACTACAACTCCACCGGCAACTACCTCAGCTATGCCTACAACGCCTACAACTATTCCACGGCCCGCATAGCGAGGGGTGATTTCATCCGTCTGAAGGAGCTCTCCCTTTCCTACGACTTCCCCAAGAAGATCACGGACAAGATGCATCTCAACCTTCTCGGTCTCAAGGTGCAGGCGACCAACCTCTGCCTTCTCTATGCCGACAGCAAGCTCAACGGACAGGACCCTGAGTTCTTCAACACCGGCGGTGTCGCCGTTCCGCTTGCGAAGCAGTTCACTTTTACTCTCAGAATCGGACTTTAACAGGAGGATATGATTATGAAAACAAGAATTTTCGCGATAATCGCAGCGGCCGCGGCCCTGCTCTCCTGCAACAAGTTCCTCGACACGATGCCGGACAACCGCACCGAGGTCGACAATCAGGAGAAGATACAGTCACTGCTCACATCGGCCTATTCGCAGAACACCTATCTCACATTCTGTGAGTATATGTCGGACAACGTAGACAATCTCGGCGACGACAACCCCGGGACTGACCGTTTCATCGACCAGTGCTACAAGTGGGAGAGGATCACCGAGAAAGCCAACGACTGCCCCGACTATTTCTGGAGCGACTGCTACGGCTGCATCGCCCACGCCAACCAGGCCCTCATCGCCATCCGCCAGCTTTCGGGGATTCCGGAAGGCGGCGAGCTCGATGAGAGGAAGATTGTGGCGGCGGGCCTCGAGGCTGAGACGGCCGAGGCCCTCCTTTGCAGGGCCTACAGCCATTTCCTGCTCGTCAACGTGTTCTGCAAGAACTATAACGAACTGACGAGCGACACCGATCTCGGCGTTCCCTATATGGAGCAGGCCGAGACGCAGCTCAATCCTCAGTATGAGAGGGGCACGGTGGCCAATGTCTATGCCAACATAGAGAAAGACCTCACCTGGGCCCTCAAGTACGTCAGCGACAAGTACTACAAGGTTCCGAAGTACCATTTCAACGCCAAGGCGGCCTATGCCTTCGCGGCCCGTTTCTTCCTCTTCTGCGAGAAGTGGGATGAGGCCGCCAAGTGGGCCACCAGGTGTCTCGGCTCGCAGCCGGCGCAGGTGCTCCGCGACTGGTCTTCAATGTCCAAGCTTGAAAAGGACAGGGAGGTGCGCAGCAACGATTTCATCGGCACGTCCTACACGACCAACCTCCTTATGCTGACGGCCTACACCGCCTTCGGCTACTACTTCGGCGCCCCCGGCATCACCAAGTACAGCCACGACTCCTACCTTTCCTTCACCGAGGTGGCCTACGCTCCCCAGATCTGGGGCAACACCGAGACCGGCTGGAGGAATGTGTACGAGTGGTACTTCGTGGGACCGGAATGGTACAGCGGATCCACCTTCGACCAGATCGCCTACTGGAAGATCCCTTACCTGTTCGAGTACACCGACCGTGTCGCTATGATCGGCTATGCGCACGCCGTCTATCCGGCATTCACGATGGACGAGGTCCTTCTCACAAGGGCCGAGGCCTACACGATGATGTCCGAGTACGACCTCGCCGCGGCCGATCTCACGACCTATGTCCACTCCATAATCAGGCCTGCCAAATTCTCCGGCACCCTGACTCCGGAGTCCATACAGACCTTCTACAATGCCGTCGACTACGCCACGTGGGATCACCCCACCGTCAAGAAGCACCTCAACCCTGCCTTCGACATCGGAGCCGAGGGCGGAGTCCGCGAGTGTATGCTTCAGTGCGTCCTCGGTATGAAGAGGATCGACCACATCGCCCAGGGTCTCCGCTGGTTCGACGTCAAGCGTTACGGCATCGAGATATGGCGCCGTACGATGACTCCGAACACGACGGCCCAGCAGTACGACGCCGCTTTCAAGCCGCTCAGGTGTGATGACGTCCTCACCGTCAACGACCCGAGAAGGGCGCTTCAGATTCCTGCCGATGCGGAGTCCGCCGGCCTTAAACCCAACCCGCGTTAAAGAAGGAGGAATGATATGAAAAGATATTTCTTCATACTTGTCATTGCAGCGGCTTCGCTCCTTGCAGGGACCTCCTGCAGGAAGGAGACTTTGAGCAAGGAGTCCGTCATCAAGGATTCCAATGTCGAAATGAACGATTTCGACTACTGGCTCGAAGAGAACTTCCTGAAGCCCTACAACATAGAGTTTATGTACCGTTTCTCCCTCAACGAGTCCGACAAGGGCTACTGGACGGTCCCGGCCGACATAGACGCATCTATCATCTACGCCCACCTCGTCAAGTATCTCTGCGTAGACACTTACGACGAGGTTGCCGGAGTTGATTTCACGAGGGCCTATTTCCCGAAGATGTTCTTCCTCATAGGGGAATGGGAGTACCGCAACAACGGTTCCATCATCCTCGGTACTGCCGAAGGCGGCAAGAAGATAATGCTTTCGGGAGTCAACTATCTCCCGTATGTCTTCGAGCAGATGTCCGGAGAAGAGCTGGAGGAGCAGATCAACGACTACTATATCAAGACCATCCACCACGAATTCACCCACATCATCAACCAGACCAAGGCCTTCCCGGAGACGTTCCAGAACGTGACTCCCGCAACCTACGTGGCCGACGCCTGCTTCGATACGGATGAATACTGGCTCGGCCGCGGCTACATCACCGCCTACGCCCAGAGCGAGCCTCGTGAAGATTTCGCGGAACTTCTTTCCGAGTACATCACCCACTCGCCCTCGTGGTGGACCCAGCAGCTTTCAACGGCCAACGCCCAGACGGCCAATGTGCGCGAAAGCGACCCCGAGGCCCCCAACGGCTCCGACGTGATCAAGTCGAAAATCGACATCGTACGCGATTATATGAAGACCGACTGGGATGTCGACATCGACGAGCTCCGCGCCACGGTCAACCGCAGGACAGCCGACGTAGTCGCCGGCAGGGTGGATCTCAGTGACATTTCAATATAGGAGGGAAAGGATATGAAGACAAGACAAATTCTTTTTGCGGCCGCCGTTGCGGCAATCGCACTTTCCTTCACCTCCTGCCTCAAGGACCAGGCCGACAAATTCGACGAGCCATCCTCGGCCCGTATGCAGGCCTACCTTGAGAATGTCAGGGACATCCTGGAATACGTCACCGACGAAGGCTGGGTTATGGATTACTATCCCGGTTCGGCGTACGCGGGCATTTCCGTCGCGCTCAAATTCACCTCGCAGGAAGTGACCGCAGTGAGCGAAAAGGATCCTTTCACCGAAGAGACTTCCACTTTCAAGCTCACCACCGATGACGGCCCGGTTCTCTCGTTCGACACCTACAACAAGATTATCCACGAGTACGCCACTCCTTCGTCCACGAAGTACCAGGCCAAGGGCGGCGATTTCGAGTTCGATATCCTCAAGGTGAGCGAAGAAGAGATCGTCCTTCGCGGCAAGCGCTCCCGCAACTACTGCTTCCTCCATCCGCTTGACGAGTCGATTGAAGATTACCTCCTCGCCGTCAAGGATATGGAGAGCAGCATCTCCGTCGCGGCTGTCAGCACCGAGATCGACGGCGTGGAGTACGAGGGCTACCTCGACTCCGCCACCAGGACCTTCTCATACGGAGAGAAAGGCACCCCCGACGACAATCTGATCAACAAACGCTACGTCATCACCCCGACCGGCCTTCGTTTCGCCGGAGAGTTCTCCCTTGGCGAGGAAGTCTTTTCCGAATGGGTATACGATGCTTCAGCCGAAGAATTCGTTGACGAGATGAGCGGCACGGTGTTCGAAAAGGTGATTCCGAAGGGATGGGTGTCCTACGACGACTACCTCGGAAGCTGGACCCTCAACTATGACGGAGGTCATTTCGACGTCAAACTCACCGTCGCCGAGCAGGGCAATTCCTTCTATCTCGAGGGTATCTCCAGAGGAGCCTACAAGGCCCTTCTTACCTATAACGGCGGCCGCGGCCGCCTCGGCTGGATTCGTCAGGGCGTCGGCGCTTCCGGCACCAAGGAAATAGCTCTCTGCCCCTGGGATTCCGCCGCAGGCTACTACACCTGGGCTGAAGGCGTCGGAATGTACGGCTATGTCGAAGACGAGACTGTGACTCCCCTTGTGGTGAAGTGGGCCGACAACGGTGTCTGGAGGCAGTCCTCCGACTACACCGTCAACTCCTGGCTCTGTATGATCCTGGACCCCAACAACAGCGACAACAACGATGGCGCTTCCGGCAATTACCTGTTCGCCAACGGAAGCTATCAGCTTCCCGGCCCCATAACCTTCGTAAAGAAATAGGCTATGAATAGATATCTGTCTGTGATTCTTATCTCCGCCCTCGCACTCCTTCAGGGGTGCAAGGGGGAGGATTATGGGAGCATCTATGCCCTTCAGGAGCCTGTTGAGATACTCGAAGGCGCCTCTCCGGTCTTCCCGGCCGAAGGCGGCGAAGCCACGATCGTAGTCTCTGCAAGCAAAAAACTGCTTGCCTCTTCCAGCAAGCCCTGGCTTGAGACCGAGGTCTATGACGGCGAGGTGCTTCTTATCGCCGAGCCCAATCCGGACATAATGGCCCGTTACGCAGAGGTGCTGCTCGTCGACGGCGACAAGCTTTCGGCGGTCTATGTACAGCAGTTCGGAGCTTCGACAAAGTTCCGCGTCCAGGAGGCCTGGACGGTTTCCGCGTCCTCCAGCGGGGGAGTGGTGACTGCCTCCGTGACCGAGGAAGCCGGCGCTGATGCCGGGCAGTACTTTGTCGTTGCTGTCCCTGAAGCCGACGTGACCGCTGCGGGAGTCGGAGACGACCTGTCCCTCTTCCTCAGCGTCGACGCTTATGCCGAAAAGGCAAAGATAGGGAAGACCTTCTACAGCGGCAGCCAGAGCTTTGAGCTCGGCTCCCTTTCAAAAGGCGTTTACTATATCTTTGTCATAGGAATATCTTCCGAAAGGGTTTGCAATTTCTCCTACGCTGTGCTTAAATACAACAATGGAGGTCTTGTAATCTAGATTGGCCGATGAAGAAAGTCTCCGTGATACTGCTCGCCTTCCTTGCACTTTCCTGTGCAAAGGAGATTGACGAGCATTCAGCGGCAGGGACTGTCGGAGGGGAGATCAAGACTGAGAAGCCTGTCTCCGCGGATTATGACAGGACTGTTGTCCCCGGTGCTGCGAAAGTCTGTTTCTCCGACGAGATTGTTGCGGAAATAGAGGCTTTTGAAGGTGAAGGGCTGCCCGTCACCAAGTCTTCCGAACTTGGAAGCATAATGGCGGAGCTTGGTATCACCGCAATGGAGAGGGTTTTCCCCTATGCCGGTGAGTATGAGGCCCGTACGCGCGCCGAAGGGCTCCATAAGTGGTATCTCGTCACTTTTGACGAGAGTGTCCCGGTGACCAAGGCTGAAGAAGGGCTTGCTCCCGTAAAGGGGGTAGAGTACGTCGAGCCGGTCAGGAAAATCGCGCTCCATTCCACAAATGACACCTACTGGACCCAGATGTGGGGTATCAACGGCACCAGCAGCAACTACAACATCGACATCCTCCCGGTGTGGGAAAACTACACCGTCGGCAACCCCAATGTGGTAGTCGCCGTCGTTGACGGAGGCATTCAGCTTACCCATCAGGATCTCGCCTGGAACTGCCTCGAGTCCGGGCACTACAACTACGTCACCAATTCCACCAACATAGTCCCCGACACCGACGGGCACGGCACGCACGTGGCCGGGACCATCGCCGCCGTTTCCAACAACGGCAAGGGCGTCGCAGGTATCGCAGGCGGAGATTATGCCGCCGGCCGCAGGGGAGTGAGCCTTCTTTCCCTCGCGGTTTTCTCAGGCGACCGTTCTGCCTACAGCTTCGAGACGGCCATCAAGGCCGGAGCGGACAAGGGCGCTCTCATCTGCCAGAACAGCTGGGGCTATGTTGTCGACACCAACAATGACGGGCAGATCAGCCAGTCGGAGCTGAATTCCTTTATTAGTGAACATAACAATCCCAGCCGGGTTTTTACCCAGGCCGTGGATTATTTCATCAAGTATGCGGGATGTGACGCCAATGGCAACCAGAAGGCTGATTCCCCTATGAAGGGAGGCATCGTCTTATTTGCCGCCGGCAATGACAACCTGCAGTATGGCCCTCCGTCCAACTATGAGCCCATTGTCGCTGTCGGCGCCATCCGCAGCAACGGCAACCGTGCATCATTCTCAAACTACGGCGACTGGGTGGACATTTGCGCTCCCGGCGTCAGCATATGGAGTTCGATTCCGACCAACAAATACGATTGTTGGGACGGCACGTCTATGGCCTGCCCTCACGTGAGCGGCGTTGCGGCACTCCTCATATCTTATTTCGGCGGCCCGGGTTTCACGTGCGACATACTTAAGGAAGCGCTGCTTGGCGGTGCACGCCAGATAGGTGCGTCTGCCGGTTCCCAGCCGGTTGGCCCTCTTGTGGATGCCCACGGTTCTTTCCTCTATATGGTCGCCGGCACTCCGGTTCCGATCACGGAATACACCGCCTCGTCCGTCGGCAATTCCATCAGCATCAGTCTCGAGACCAACGGTTCTTACGGATATATGGCCGCCGCGTCGAAGTCCCGCTCCGCCCTCGAGTCTATGGATCCGCGAAGCCCCGGCAGCAACATCATCACAGAAAGATATGTTTCGGAAGGGAAAACTAGCGGGGAGGATATTACCTTCGTGCTCAAGAAGCTGGACTTCTCGTCCGACTACTATGTCACGGTAGTCAGCTACGGCACTTCTTACGCGGAGCCGGCTCCGATAAAGCCGGTCAGCACGGGTGTAAATCACGCTCCGGTTATCAACTTCGATCCGGAGACGCTCAATTTCTCGCAATGGATGGACATTTCCCTCCCGGTCGAGATCTATGATCCGGACTTCAACGACATCGACGTCAGTTTCACCACCAACGGCCGCGCGAGGGTAGAGAAGGATGCCGACGGCAATTGGAACTTCGTTCTCAACTGCCAGCTTGCCACTCCCGGATTCTACAAGTGCAGTATCACGGCCCGTGACGAGTACGGCCTTCAGACGGTGAAGAATTTCAATTATTCCGTTCAGGAGAATGAGATGCCTTATCTCAGTCTGGATTTCGACGAGTACTGGCTTACCGCGGCCGGCGAAGTCCTGGAGTTAAATCTCGACGAGCACTTCAGCGATGACGACGGGGAGCCGCTCTTCTATTCCTGCGCCTCCTACAACCCGGTGGACAGCAATACAGAAGTCGTGGAAACGAAGGTAAACGGTTCTGTGCTGACCATTACGGCTGCAGGCACCGGCCTTGCCCGGGTAAAGGTCGTAGCTTCGGATGCCATAGGCGACAAGGCCATCGCGGAATTCCCCGTCCTTGTCCGTCCCGTTGCCGAAAAGGTGACGCTTATCCCCGGGACGACCATCGGTAACGAACTCGTCATCCTCGCGGGTGTCGAAAAGCAGGAGACGGAGTTTTCCTTTGTCTCCAGTTATGGTGTCAACGTGTTCAGCACGAAGTCCGTGTGTTCGGCCTACGAGCCTGTCACGATCAACACCAACAAGCTCGCCCGCGGCATCTATTACCTGAAGGTCTCCTACGGTGGCGGCATCTATAAATACACGATAGTGAAGAAATGAGAAGGCTTGTCGTATTGATGTCCGCGCTCTTTCTCTGCGTGGCCGCCGCCGCCCAGGTGGTGCCGCGCAACGAGGCCCATCCGTTTCTTCGCTGGAGCCGTGACCCCGGCATTTCCGGGATGGCGGGGACGGGACTCACGTCGATGACCGTGGCTCCGGCCTTCGCCGTGTTCTCCAACCCTGCCGCCATCGCTATGATGGACGGCCTTGGCTCGGTGAAGGCGTCTTACAGCCTTTATGCGCCATCCGTTTTAAAGACTTCGAATATTGCTGTCGGCGCCGCTTTCAGGCCCGTCAAGCGCTTCGGCTTCGCGGTAGGCTATGTCCACCAGCTTGGCTATGAGAAGATCGACGGTTTCGCTCCGTATGATTTCGCTGTCGGCGGCGCTCTCTCTGTCGGGATAGGGGACCATTTCGCTTTCGGAGTCAATGCCAAGTACTCCAAGGCCTGCTTTATGAAGGATTTCTCTTCGTCTGCCTTCTCCGTCGACATCCTTGCGCAGGTGCGCTTCTGGGAAGGATTCAACGCGGCTGTCGGAGTCCGTTCCGTCGGCAAGATACTTGAGGACTCGGACACCTCCGACCTGCCGTCCTCGCTTGCCGTCGCTTTGTCCTACCGCTATGTGACGGGCATCCACTCCATCGAGGCCCTTCTCGACGGCGACTGGTTCTTCTCCAACAACTGGGGCGTTTCCGCCGGCTTCTCCTATGGGATCAATGATATGGGCTTCGTCCGTGTCGGCTACCGCTACGCCTCGAAGTACGCCGCCGTTCCGTCCCACATTGCCGTCGGCCTTGGCGGAAAGTACAAGGGCGTCTCCCTGGACGTCTCCTTCCTCACCCTCAACAAGACAATCGGCAACACCTTCCAGCTCGGCCTGGGCTACAGCTTCTAGGCCGCCGACTTCCGCCCCGGCCCTCATCGCCAGTGTACAAAAACGCGCCCCGTTAACA
Source organism: Bacteroidales bacterium (assembly GCA_017553405.1). GTDB lineage: Bacteria > Bacteroidota > Bacteroidia > Bacteroidales > UBA932 > Cryptobacteroides. The sequence continues at coordinate 15,710 of JAFZME010000033.1, read as the reverse complement.
AAAACGGGGTGTTTTTGTACACCGATGGCACTTTTGTGCGCTTCCGTGCACAAAAAGGGGGTGTTTTTGTGCACCATTCCTTATAAAAAACATTAAATCTGTTTAAAAATCATAAAAATCAGCATACCCGCGGCGGATTTCCCTTGTAGGATTGCCGTGGCGGCAATAACTTTATGGGAAAAAAGATGGGTAACACACACTTTATTTGCGAAAGCGTCTTCAGTGTAAACGCTCCTTATTATCATTATTATTCCACTCCGCCCGAGAAGGAGTTGCTCTTCTTGCTGGAAGATGATTATCGGGCCGCGACGAATATGATTGCCGTCGCCGCGATGATGAGTGGATGCCGTGTATTGGCATACGCAATTATGAGCAATCATTTGCACTTTATCCTGACTGGCAGCAAGGATGAATGTGAATCGTTTATCCGTGAATTGCTCAAGCGATTGAATATGTTCCTGAGGCGGTATAGGAGACCGACTTTTGATGTCGACTTCAATACTGTCGAGATCTCTGACTTGAAGCAGATGCGGGACGAGATTGCTTACGTTGTCCGCAATCCTTATGCAGCCAGAAACGATGTCAATCCGTTCAGTTATCCTTGGTGTACCGGATATCTGTATTTCAACAGTATGTTGCCGTTGTATCCTCAAGGAATTCCGGCGTCGGAATTGAGTATTCGTGCCAGTCGTGCCATAAAGTGGGGAAGGGATTGCAGGCTTCCATCAACGCTTAGGGTAGCAGACGGGATGATTCTGCCGTCAAGTTTCGTGGATTATCGGCTGGCGGAATCTATGTTCGAGAATACCAGGCAGTTTATCTGGTGGATTACACGAAATGTCGAGTCGTACACTGCCACGGCGGCTCGGCTCGGTGAGTCGTCGCTTTTGACTGACGAGGAGGCGTATATGATTGCCGTAAAGTGCTGTAAGACGGAATTCGGCACCGACAACCCTCGCCTGCTGCCGCAAAGTCATAAGCAGCAGCTGGTTCGCTCTTTAAAACAGGAATACGGCGCCTCCAACAAGCAACTCTCCCGCTGCACCGGCATACCCCTGGCGTTCATCAATGAAATGTTCCCGCCTCTCAGCCCGTAATGCCGCACCCCGTTAACAAAAACGGGGTGTTTTTGTACACGGAATGGTCAAATCGATGTAGCGGTTGACAAAAAAGGGGGTGTTTTGTACACGGAGAGGCGGGGGGGCGTTATTCGAGAATAACTAGCGCCATTGAAGGATGGCTGAACTTTAGGCAGACCGTGTCGGAGGAGGCGCGGTTGAGGGTGGCCTTCCAGAGGTTGTCGAAGACGACCTCGTCGGTGGGCCATTCGAGGCCCTCGGAGCGGATTTGAAGGGAATTGTCGGTCGTGATGACCGAGATGGGGCGCCCCTGCCCGACCTCGAGGGTGCAGCTGTCGGTGACGGCGATGGCGGTGCAGCGGTCGGAGACGATGTCGACGGTGGGGCTGCTGGTGAGGCCGTCGACGCCGAAGGCCCGCGTGTACTCCATAAGGAGCGAGAGGTTGCCAAGGGTGTGGACCTCGCGCTTGCCGGTGGCGCCCAGGATATGGATGGAGTCGATGTCCTTGAAATGCTCGAGGACGTAGCGGACTGCCTTCGTCTGGTCGTTGTGCTCCTGCTCGTCGATTTTGACTATAATGCCGCGGTATTTCTCAGCGAGGGACGAAGGCAGGGAATCCATATCCCCGACCACGGCATCAGGCAGCCTCAAAAACCCGAAGACGGCCTCCGAGCGGCGCAGGAAGGTCCTGAACGCGCCGTCGCAGCAAACTATCCTGTCTGCCGTGCGGAGAAGATAGAGCGGGTATTCCTTCGTGGGGAAATCACCGGCACTGATGATGACGCAGCTTCCCATCAGTCGTCCTCCTGTGGCTTCGCCTTTGCGATTTCGGCCTTGGAGGTGCCCTTGTCGGCCGCATAGGCTTCGGGCTCGCGGAAGCCGGCTAGGAAAGCCTTGACGTCCATCCTCTTCTTGCCGGAGAGCTGGACGTCTTCGAGGGCTACTGCGCCGTCGGCGGTGGCGATGGCAAGATAGGACTTGCCGTCGGAAAGAACGGTGCCGGGAGCGGCCTTCGGTGCGCCTTCCATTGCGGAAGCCCTGTAGATCTTCAATTGCGCAGGCACGCCGTCGCGCACGAGCTCCGTCCAGGCGGCCGGGTAGGGGGAGAGGCCTCGTATGAGGTTGACAATCTGCTTCGTGGTGTCGTCCCAGTCGATGTGGCAGAGCTCCCTTGTGAGCTTCGGAGCGGGCTTGAGAAGCTCGGAGCCCTGGATGAAGCTCCTCTGCACTCGAGTCTCCACATTGCCCTGGATGAGGCCTTCGACGGTCTCGACGACAAGTTCGGCGCCCTTCTCCATAAGTGCGTCGTGGACGTCGCCGGCGGTGTCGGTCGGGGCTATCATATGCTCGGAACGGAGGATGATGCCGCCGGTGTCGATGCGGGCGTCGATGAGGAAGGTCGTGACGCCGGTCACCCTTTCGCCGTTGATGACGGCCCAGTTGATAGGAGCGGCGCCGCGGTACTGAGGCAGCAGGGCGGCGTGGAGGTTGAAGGTGCCTTTCTTCGGCATCCTCCAGACGGCCTCCGGCAGCATCCTGAAGCCGACGACTACGAAGATGTCGCCCTTCAGGGCCGCGAGGCTCCTGAGGAACTCCGGATCCTTGAGCTTCTCGGGCTGTAGGACGGGGATGCCCTTTTCAACTGCAAAGGTCTTCACCGCGCTTTCCTGCATCTTCAGGCCGCGGCCGCTCGGCTTGTCCGGAACCGTGACTACGCCGACAACCTTGTAGCGCCGCTCAAGGAGTGCCTTGAGAGGTGCCACGGCGAATTCGGGCGTGCCCATATAGACTATCCTCGTCTTCCTGAAGAAGGACACGACCTTGCTCTTGACCTTTCTCCAGAGCTCGAGGGTGCTGTCGCTTCCGAATATCGGTTTTTCACGGATGGCTCTCCAGGTGAGGAATATGCCTATCGGCAGCAGCACCATCGCCGATATGAATGCACCGACGAAAGCGCTGGTCGCGCCGTCGTTGGACAACTTGGCGCCTGTGATGTCGACCACCCAGTAGAGGACGAAGAACAGGGCTGAGACCACCGCGGAGGAGCCGATGCCTCCCTTCCCGATGAGGGCTCCGAGCGGGGCGCCTATGAAGAACAAGATGAGGCAGGCGAGGGCCTGGGCGAATTTTTTGAGTATTTCGAGGTTGGTCCTGCGGAGTATCCACGTGGACTCGTAGGTGTCCATACTGAAGGTCTTGATGGAGGATTCCATCTGCCTTGCGGACGACGAGGCGGCCTCGTAGGCTTTCCACTCCCTGGTCATATTGTCCCATTTGAGGAAATCCTCGTCTTCAAAGACGCTCTTCCTCTTCCACGAAGTGTCGAGCTGGCTGCGGTGGCGAAGGACTGACAGCGCGTTGAAATCCGCCAGATGCTTCAGATGGAGCGAATCGTCGTAGTGCTGAAGGGAATCCTGCCCGTGGCGCAGCTGCTTGAGATTCATCGACTTGACCTGGTCGCCGAAGCGCGCCTCGCCGGAGGACTGGAAGGCGTAGTTCTCCAGGGGGATGATCAGCTCCTGCTTCGCGAAGTTGATCCTCTGGAGGCCGTAGGTCGTGTCGCGGAACTTCTTGACGTTGTCTTCCTGGTAGGAAGTGCCGGCGTACATCGTGAAGGTGAGGTAGTCCTTCGCCTTGGACATCCTCATAACGCCGGAGTCGGCCACCGTGACCGCTATGTTGCCTTTCCTGGCGGAATGGTCGTAGACCATCACGTCGTAGAGTGTGCCTGTCTTGTCGTCGCGGTCGCCGATGCGGAGGATGTAGCCGTCGATGCCGTCGTAGAAGGTGCCTACCGGGATCTTGATCTCGGACTTGGTCCGGCCTATGTCGTCGCGGAGGGTGTAGATCCTGTTGGTCGCGTAGGGGACGAGGTTGTTGCAGATGAAGAAAGCTCCGATGCTGACGATGGCGCAGGCGATGAAAATCGGGGTCATAACCCTCGCTATGGAGGTCCCTGCAGCCTTGATTGCCGTGAGCTCGAAGTTCTCCGCCATCTGGCCGAGAGTCATCATCGAGGCGAGAAGCGTCGAAAGCGGCATCGAGAGCGGCAGCACCGTGCAGCTCGCCCAGAGCATAAACTCCGCTATAACCCTGAATCCAAGTCCTTTGCCGACAAGTTCATCGATATATACCCAAAGGAACTGCAGCAGGAGGATGAACGTCACCACCAGCAGAACCGCGAAGAACGGTCCCAGAAAAGCTTTCAGTATGAACTTGTCGAGCTTTTTCAAGCGGTTGCGGTTTTTATCAGTGCTTCAAGGGCTTCGGAGAGGCCTTCTATGCTTCGGCCGCCGGCCGTTGCAAGGCCGGGCTGGCCGCCGCCGCCGCCCTGGATGAACTTCGCGCCTTCGCGGATGTCCTTGCCGGCGTTGCGGCCTTTGGCGACCAGGTCGTCGGTGTACATCAGGATGAGGTTGGGCTTGCCGTCGAACTCGTAGGCGCCGGCAAGAACGAGGTTGGTGGCGTTCTTCTGAAGCAGAAGCGCCATATTCCTGACAAGCTGCGGGTCGGCGCTGTGGTCGAAACGCGCAACCATTACCCCGCCAATCTCTTCGGCCCTCTCCTTGATGGACTCGGCAAGCTTCGCGGCCTTCTCGGCGGCGACTGCTTCAAGGCTCTTGCGGAAGGCGGCATTCTCCTCGAGCATCTTGTTGATGGCGGCGGGAAGGTCGGGGATGTTGTTGAACATACTGCGAAGATGGTGAAGCATCTCCTGCATACCCGAGACCATCTTTTCAGCGGCTTCTCCGGTGATGGCTTCAATCCTCCTGACTCCCGCGGCAATGGCTCCTTCGGAGACTATCTTGAAGAAGCCTATGCGGCCGGTCGAGGAGGCGTGGGTGCCGCCGCAGAGCTCGGTCGAGGGGCCGAAGTTGACGACGCGGACGGTGTCGCCGTATTTCTCGCCGAAAAGGGCGATGGCGCCCATAGAGAGGGCTTCGTCCATTGTCGCGTCGCGCTTTTCGCGGAGGGGGTAGTCGGCCCTGATGAGGGCGTTGACTCTCATCTCGGCCTCGGCGATCTCCTCGTCAGTGAGTTTGGCGAAATGGGAGAAGTCGAAACGGAAATAGTCGGGACCGACGAAGGATCCTTTCTGCTCGACGTGGGTGCCGAGTATCTCGCGGAGCACCTCGTCGAGGAGGTGGGTGGCGGTGTGGTTGGCGGCGATTTTCTCACGGCGGGCCGCATCGACCTTCAGCGAGAAGGGCCCCTCGCACTCGGAGGGGATCCTTTCGGCGAGGTGGATGGTGAGGTTGTTTTCCTTGACGGTGTTGAGGATGAGTATCTTTTCTCCCGCGGAGGAAACTATCTCGCCGGTGTCGCCAACCTGGCCGCCCATCTCTGCGTAGAAGGGTGTGCGGTCGAATACGAGCTCGTAGAGAGTCTTGTTCTTGGAGACGACAGTCCTCTGCTTGAGGAGGCGGGCGTCCGGGACCTCGAGGACGTCGTAGCCGACGAAAGCCGACTCCTCGCCTTCGAGATAGACGGACCAGTCGCCGAAGGAGTTGGAGGTCGCGCTGCGCGCCCTTTCCTTCTGCTTCTGAAGCTCGGCGGCGAAGCCTTCGTGGTCCACCGTGAAGCCTTTCTCGGTGGCGATCAGGTCAGTGAGGTCGATCGGGAAGCCGTAGGTGTCGTAGAGGATGAAGGCTTCCGTGCCGGGAATGACCTTGCTGGCGGCGTGCTTTGCAATCGCGTCGTCGAGGAGCTTGATGCCGCGGTCGAGAGTCTTGAGGAAGGCGTTTTCCTCTTCCCTTATGACGCTTTCTATGAGTCTCTGCTGGGCCTTGAGTTCGGGATAGGCTTCGCCCATATCGGCCACGAGCTGCTCCACGAGAAGCGTGAGGAACGGCTCGGTGAAGCCGAGGAATGTGTAGCCGTAGCGCACGGCACGGCGCAGGATGCGGCGGATTACATAGCCGGCCTTGACGTTCGACGGCAGCTGGCCGTCGGCGATGGAGAAGGCGATGGCCCTGATGTGGTCGGCGATGACTCTCATCGCGACCTCGGTGTCTGCACTTTCGTGGTATTTATGTCCGGAAAGCTGTTCGATCCTGCTTATAAGCCCGGTGAAGACGTCGGTGTCGTAGTTGGAATTCTTGCCCTGGAGCACGGCGCAGAGGCGCTCGAAGCCCATACCTGTGTCGATGTTTTTCGCGGGGAGAGGCTCGAGGGAGCCGTCGGCCTTGCGGTTGAACTCCATAAAGACGAGATTCCAGATCTCGATGACGAGGGGGTTGTCCTTGTTGACGAGGGAAGCGCCGGGGACGAGGGCCTTTTCCTGCTCGCTGCGAAGGTCGATATGGATCTCGCTGCTGGGGCCGCAGGGGCCGGTGTCGCCCATTTCCCAGAAGTTGTCGTGCTTGTTGCCGAGGATGATCTTTTCCGCGGGAAAATGCTTCATCCAGGCGGCGCGGGCTTCCTCGTCGAGGGCGGTGCCGTCTTCGGGGGAGCCTTCGAACACCGTCACATAGAGATCCTTGGGGTCTATCCTGTAGACCTCGGTGAGGAGCTCCCAGGCGAAGTCGATGGCTTCGCTCTTGAAGTAGTCGCCGAAACTCCAGTTGCCGAGCATCTCGAACATAGTGTGGTGGTAGGAGTCGTGGCCTACCTGCTCGAGGTCGTTGTGCTTGCCGCTGACACGGAGGCATTTCTGCGAATCAGTCGCGCGGGGGCTCTTCGGGGCGCTGTTGCCGAGGAAGATGTCCTTGAACTGGTTCATACCGGCGTTGGTAAACATCAGCGTCGGGTCGTTTTTTATAACCATAGGGGCCGAGGGAACCACTGTGTGGCCCTTCGAGGCGAAGTAATCGAGGAATTTCTGCCTGATCTGCTTGGATGTCATCATAGCTGTGCCTGTTCGTTTGCGCGCGTACGGCGCGCGTTTCAAGAATGCAAAATTACAACTTTTTAATGATTTTAACTATATTTGTAGTTCTATGGAGGAGAGGAAAAAGTATATTCTCAACCGTGAGACCCTCAAATATGAAATTCGGGAGGTCTCGCAGCACCGTTTCGTGAAGGCTCTCGCGACCTTTCTGGCCGCGGCCCTCATATTCGCGGTGTATGTGTGGCTCTACCTCTATGTGTTCGACCTCGACCTCCCGAAGACCGCGATCCTTAAGCGGCAGAACGCCAGGTGGGTTTCCCGCCTCGAGATGATGTCCTCCCGCCTCGACAACGACGAAGCGGAGCTCAAGTTCCTCTCTTCCAGGGATGCGAAGGTCTATCGCCAGGTCTTCGGTATGGATTCCGTGTCGTTGGAAAGGCGTTTTCCCCTGACAGGAGCGCTTCCCCCCGAGATTCTTGCCCTCCGCCCCTGGGAGCCCCTTCGCCGCACCGCCGAAAGGCTCGACCGCCTCACCGGCGCGGCCGCGTTCCAGGATTCGTCCTACAACGAGATATCCGTGATGCAGCGCAAGGCCGGCGAGCTCGCAACCCACATTCCCGCCATCCCGCCGCTCAACACCGACAAGTCCACATATAAGATGTCCAGCCCCTTCGGCTATCGTTCCGACCCCATCAACGGCAGCGCCAAGCAGCACACGGGGATGGACTTCGCCTGCCGTCCGGGCAACACGATCCGTGTCACGGGCGACGGAGTAGTCGAGAAGGCCGAATACGAGACCGGCTACGGCGAGTCCGTGCTTGTCTATCACGGCTTCGGCTACAGGACTCGCTATGCCCATATGAGCCGCATCGACGTCGAGCCGGGGCAGGTGCTGAAAAGGGGCGACAAGATAGGCGCGACCGGCGCTTCCGGACGCGTCACGGGGCCTCATCTCCACTATGAAGTCCTCTATGGAAAGGAATTCGTCAACCCCGCCGATTATATGGACCTCGATATGTCGCCGAAAGAGTATATGTCGCTGGTAGGAGGCAATAAGAAGAAATGAGCGAAGAACTGTACGAATATGATTCCAAGTCGCTGAGACTGCGCAAACGCCGCCGCAACACGCGTAAGGCGCTGGGTATCGCGTTCCGCTACCTGGCGGCGGTCCTCGCGTTCCTTATCATATTCTACCTGATATTCGAGAGTTTCTTCACCACGGAGAAGGAAAAGGAGCTCATAGCGAAAAACGCCCTTTACGAACAGAGCTATTCCGATTTGAGGGCTTCCGAGAAGGCTCTTGCCGCCAGGATCGAGATCCTCAGGGAGAGGGACGATTCCATCTACAGGGAGCTGTTCCACACCGCCGCGCCAAAGCTCAACCCCAGCGGCGCCGCCGACCTCATTCCCGAGAGCGACTCCCTTTCCGACGGATTCTTCCTTTCCTATTCCGCGGAGAAGGCGGTCCGGGTGGTGAAGATGGCGGGCAACGTGGAGAGCAATTTCAAGGAAATATTCGCCAATCTTGAGGCCCGTAAGGACAGCATCCCTCCGCTCAGGTTCCCCCTTGCCGAAGCTTCCTATGACCGCATAGGCGCTTCGGTGGGCGAAAAGCTCAACCCGTTCTACGGAGTCCCCTCGAGCCACGACGGCATCGACCTGATGTGCCGTCTCGGCGAGAAGGTGTACGCATCCGCCGACGGGACTGTCAGTTCCGTTGTCCACTCCACGACCGGCATCGGGACTATGGTGGAAATCACCCACAAGGGCGGCTACGTCACCCGCTACGGCTGCCTTTCCGAGGTCTTCGTCTCCTCCGGCTCCAAAGTCAGGGCCGGCGACAAGCTCGGAGCCGTCGGCGTGTCGGGCAAGTCCTTCGCGCCCCATCTCCACTATGAGGTCCTCCGCCGCGGCAAGGTGCTGGATCCCGTCCACCATTTCTTCGCTTCCGTAACCCCGCAGCAATATTCGGATATGTTATATATGGCCGCAGGCACCGGCCAGTCAATGGACTAATAATATGGAAAAGCTTCTTTATTCAATCGGCGAAGTAGCCGACATCCTGGAGGAGAACACCTCGACCGTCCGCTTCTGGACCAACTCTTTCGAGAAGTTCATCAAGCCCCGCCGCAACCTCAAAGGCAACCGCCAGTACACCGCGGACGACATCGAGACTCTCCGCTGCATCCGTGTCCTTCTCCGTGACGACGGACTCACCATCGAGGGCGCTGCCCGCCGCCTGGCTGAGGTGCGAAAGGATGTCTCCAAGAGGGTGAAGGCGATTGAAAGCCTGAAGTCCATCCGCGCCCAGCTCGTCGAAGTCCGTAAATCCCTGTAGCAGAGATATGAAAGTCAAGGACATAGTCGGCGCGGTCGAGGAGTTCGCTCCGGCGGCCGTGCAGGAAGGATGGGACAACAGCGGCCTCATCATAGGCTCGCCGGAGGCCTGCATCGACGGCGTGCTGGTCGCTTTCGACTGCACCCCCGAGACGGTCGACGAGGCCGTGCGCGAAGGCTGTGGGATGATAGTGACTCATCATCCGTTGATATTCAAGGGTTTAAAGAAGATCATCCCCGGTGATCCGGTCTGCGATGCCGTCATCAAGGCCGTCAAGGCAGGCATAGCGGTCTATGCCGCCCACACGAGCGCCGACAAGGTGCCCGGAGGAGTCAGTTTCGCTATGGCCGAAAAGCTTGGCCTGAAGGATGCGGAGATTCTCTCGCAGGATCCCTCAGGGACCGGCCTCGGCGTAGTCGGCGACCTTCCTGAGCCGCTCCCGGCGAAGGAGTTCATAGCCCTGCTCAAAAAGGCTTTCGGATGTGCCGTGGTCAAATGTTCCGCACCTGTTGCGGGGCTCATCGGCAGAGTCGCCCTCTGCGGCGGCTCCGGGGCGGAATTCATCCCTCTGGCGCAGTCCAGGGGAGCGCAGGCCTACGTTTCGGCCGACATTTCCTACCATAATTTTTTCACCCCCGAAGGCTTTATGGTGGCGGACATCGGACATTTCGAAAGCGAAGTGGAAATTACCGGTATTTTATTTTCAAAATTGAAGAAAAATTTTCCTAACTTTGCAGTTCGCATCAGCACTGTGATGCACAACCCCGTTTACTATTTTTAGCACGATATGGCAAAGAAAATCAAGAAAGTCGAGATTCCCATCGATCAGAGGGAGACCTTCACCTCCCTCCAGAAAAACTTCGCCGACTCCGAGAAGTCGGTAGAGGACAAACTCCGCACCCTGTACAAGCTTCAGGAGGCCGATTCCGCAATAGACAGGATACTCCAGCTCAGAGGAGAACTTCCCGCCGAGGTCGAAGCCCTCGAGGAAGAGATAGCAGGTCTCAAAGGCAATATGGCGGAGCAGTCAGCCCTTGTCGAGGAGTTCACGAGGGGCATCGCGAAAAACAAGCAGGACATCATTGACTGCGAGGCTGCCATCGCCAAGTACCAGAAGCAGCTCGACGGCATTTCCAACAGCCGTGAATACGACTCCCTCAACAAGGAGATCGAGAACCAGGACCTCCTCCGTCAGATCGCCGAGAAGAACATCTCCGAGATCCGTGAAGAGATCCAGCAGCGCAAGATGGCTCTCGAAGACCTCAAGGACAGGGTAGCCATCCGCGCCGAGGACCTCAAGGCCAAGAAGGACGAGCTCGAGCGCATCCGCGAGTCCACGGCCAAGGAAGAGGAAGCCCTCGTGGCCGTCCGCGACAAGTGCGCCGCCGCAATCGACGAGCGTACCCTCAGCGCCTACGACCGCATCCGCAAGAGCGTCCACAATCACCTCGCTGTCGTCGGCATCTACAACGGCAACGCCTGCGGCGGCTGCTTCAACACCATCACCCCTCAGCGCATCGTAGAGATTTCTTCCAACCGCAAGCTCATCATCTGCGAGCACTGCGGCAGGATCATCATCAATGCCAAGGGCCTTTCCGAAGAGGCGGAGTAAACTATGGCCGAAGCTCCCGGAAAAAACAGAAGGAAGCCTCAGCCCCTCCTTTCAGCACCTGAGATGGGCAACACCCCGCCTCAGGCGCTTGAAGTTGAGGAGGCGGTGCTCGGCGCTATGCTCGTGCTGCCCTCCGTAGTGGACCAGGCGATAGAAGAGCTCACCCCCTCGTGCTTCTACAACGAGCACCACAGGATGATCTTCGAAGCTATGGTGGCGCTCAACCTCAAGCACGAAGCCATCGACCTCATCACCGTGACGGAGCGCCTCCGCCAGGACGGCAACCTCGAGACCATCGGCGGCCCTGTCGTCCTTACCGGGATGTCGATGAAAGTCGGCGCTGCGGTCAACATCGAGTACTACTTCAAGATCCTCCGTCAGAAGAGCATCCAGCGCGATCTCATCGAGGCGTCCTACACCATCCTCAAGGCCTCGTTTGACGAGTCAACGAATGTCGATGAGCTTGTCGACCTCGCCCAGTCGAAGATCTTCGACGCAGTCAAGCAGGACGGCAAGCGTGAGGTCCAGACCGTAGGAGCTCTGCTCAACGACGCCATCTCCGAGATCCAGCGCAAGCAGAGTGAGGAGGGCCTTTCGGGCGTTCCTTCCGGTTTCTCTTCGCTTGATCACGTGACAATGGGATGGCAGAGGTCGGATCTCATAATCCTTGCGGCCCGCCCTTCCGTCGGTAAGACTGCCTTCGCGCTCAACATCGCCCGCAATGCGGCCGTCGACCACAACATCCCCGTCGCCATCTTCTCCCTCGAGATGTCCTCTCTCCAGCTCGTCCTTCGCCTTATGACGACCGAGACCGGCCTTCCCGCCGACAAGATCAAAGGCGGGTCGAAGCTCGAGGCCTACGAGTGGGAGCAGCTTGAGTACCGCATCAAGAACCTTTCAAAGGCCCCCCTGTACATCGACGACACTCCGAGCCTTCCGATTATGGAGTTCCGCAACAAGGCCAAGATGCTCGTCAAGCAGAAGGGCGTCAGGCTGATAGTCGTCGACTACCTCCAGCTTATGCAGGGCCCGCCGGATCTGCGCGGTATGCGCGAGCAGGAAGTCGCATTCATCTCGCGTACCCTCAAAGCGACCGCCAAGGAGCTCAACATCCCCATTATCGCCCTCTCGCAGCTCTCCCGCAACGCGGTCCAGCGTGGCGGCAGCGCCGGAAAGCCGATGCTTTCCGACCTTCGTGAGTCCGGTGCCATCGAGCAGGATGCCGATATCGTCATCTTCATCCACCGTCCCGATTTCGTCGGCCTGTCCGAAAACGAGGCCGACAAGGAAAAGACCTGGGTCATCCTCGCCAAGCACAGAAACGGCGCGACCGGCGATATAATGATGCTCTTCAAGAGCGACAGGGTAAAGTTCGTGGAGATGGACGAAGCCCTGGACATCCAGGCGGCCGGAATGGCTTATGAAAGCGGTATGAATTCCTTATAGATATGGCTAAGGAAGACATATCCCACAGAGGCAGGATCCTTTCGGTCACGCCGGAGTTTACAACAGTACGGATTATATCGTCATCAGCCTGCTCGTCGTGTCACGCGGCGGGCTTTTGTGCTCTTGGAGAGAGCGCTGAAAAGATAATCGAGCTCCCGACGGATCCCTACGGGTTCTTCGAGAGTGGGGAGGAAGTGGAAGTAGTCCTCAAGGCGACCGCCGGCCTCAAGGCCGTGTGGCTTGCCTATGTGGCGCCTTTGGCTCTCCTTATGCTGACGGTGCTTGTGATGGTCAAGACCGGCTTCGGCGAGCTCACGTCGGCACTTTCCGCCCTCGGCGCCGTCGTGCTCTGGTATTTCGTCCTCTGGCTTTTCCGCAAAAAACTGCGCAACCAATACGTTTTTACAATAAAAAAACTGTCAAATAAATGATTAACACCATTTTATGGACTGTCGTGACGGTGACGGCGCTGGGCCTCGTGCTGGCGGTCGTGCTCTTCCTGGTGGCGAAGCGCTTCCGGGTGGAGGAGGATCCGCGGATCGACGAGGTCGAGAAGGTGATGCCGGGCGCCAACTGCGGCGGCTGCGGTTTCGCCGGCTGCCGCGCTTTCGCCGAAGCGACCGTCAAGGCCGCGTCGCCGGACGAGAACTTCTGTCCCGTCGGCGGCAACGAGGTGATGGCCAAAGTGGCCTCCATCCTTGGCTTCGAGGCCAAGGAGAAGGCGCCGATGGTCGCGGTTGTCAGGTGCAACGGCACCTGCGGGAACCGCCCGAAGACCAACGAGTACGGCGGCTATCCGTCCTGCAAGGTGAAGGCCGCTCTCTACAGCGGCGACACCGGCTGCGCCTTCGGCTGCCTTGGCTGCGGCGACTGCGTCGCTGCCTGCTCCTTCGGAGCCCTCTCGATGGATTCTGCGACGGGGCTTCCTGTCGTGGACGAGGCAAAGTGTACCGGCTGCGGAGCCTGCTCCAAGGCCTGCCCGAAGGGCGTCATCGAGCTTCGCGCCAAAGGTCCCCGCGGGATGCGCGTCTATGTGTCCTGCATCAACAAGGACAAGGGGCCGGCCGCGAAGAAGGCCTGCGCCGCCGCGTGCATCGGCTGCGGCATCTGCGCCAAGACCTGTACCCACGACGCTATCGTCGTGGCCGACAACATCGCCTACATTGATTTCGCAAAGTGCAAACTCTGCCGCGAGTGCGAGGCAATGTGTCCGACCGGCGCAATCCACGGGACCGGCTTCCCCAAGCCGCTCGACAAGGATGCCGTCAAGGAACGTATCCGCAAGCGCAACGAGGCCGCCAAGGCCGCCGCTGCAGAGAAAAAGGAGGTTGAGCAATGAAAAGGACATTCTCTATAGGAGGGATTCATCCTCACGACAGCAAGATCTCCCGTGAGTGCGAGATCAAGCCCCTCGCGATTCCCCCGACCGTCTATATAGCTATGGGCCAGCACATCGGCGCCCCGGCGAAGCCGGTCGTGGCGGTCGGCGACAAGGTCAAGGTGGGCCAGGTCATCGCCGAGCCCGGCGGATTCGTTTCCGCATTCATCCATTCTTCCGTCTCCGGCACGGTCAAGTCGATCGGCCCAAGGAAGGACCTCGCCGGCAACCCTCAGCTGACCGTCGAGATCGCCGTGGAAGGCGACGAGTGGCTCGAGACCATCGACAGGACTCCCGATCTCGTGACCTCCATCCCTGAGGACGGCAAGGCCATCATCGAGAAGATCCGCCTAGGCGGTATCGTAGGCCTCGGCGGAGCCACTTTCCCGACTCACGTCAAGCTTTCGCCGCCTCCGGGCTCCAAGTGCGAGATGCTCATCATCAACGGCTGCGAGTGCGAGCCCTACCTTACCTCCGACTACCGCACCCTCCTCGAGAGGGGAGAGGAGGTCGTCGTGGGAGCGGCGCTCATCGCCAAGGCTCTCGGCGGAGTGCCCTGCACTTTCGGCATCGAGGAAAACAAGCCCGAGGCGATAGCCCATATCCGTGAGATAATCGCCAAGCTGGCGGCGGCCGACAAGGCCTATTCCGGCCTCTCGGTTATGAGCCTCAAAAAGCGCTACCCGCAGGGCGGTGAGAAGCAGCTTATCGACGCCGTGATGCACCGCCAGGTCGGCTCAGGCGGCCTTCCCATCAGCGTCGGCGCTGTGGTCCAGAACGTGGCCACGGCCCTCGCTTCCTATGAGGCCGTCCAGAAGGGCAAGCCCCTGTTCGAGAACTCCGTGACCGTGACGGGCGAGTGTTTCCCGGGCCAGGCCAACGTGATGGTCCGTGTCGGGACTCCGCTGTCGTTCATTATCGACCAGCTCGGCGGCGTCCCCGAAGACGCAGTCAAGATCATATCCGGCGGGCCTATGATGGGCCGTGCGATTGCCAACCTCGACGCCGCGACGCTCAAGGGCACGGGCGGCCTTCTTTTCCTCACCGCCGCCCAGACGGTCAGGAAGGAGGCCTCGGCCTGCATCCGCTGCGGCCGTTGCGCCGACGCCTGTCCTATGGGCCTGGAGCCGTTCCTTTTAAGGAAGCTCGCCCTTGCCGGCGATATGGACTCTCTCGAGAGCAACGCCGTCGCCGACTGCATCGAGTGCGGCTGCTGCCTCTACAGCTGCCCCGCCAACATTCCGCTGCTCGACATCATCAGGCTGGCGAAGGCTGACGTTATGAAAATTATGCGCGCTCGTGCCGCTGAGGCCAAGGCGAAAGCCGAGGCTGCAAAGGCTGCCGAAGAAGCTAAAAAATCAGAAAGCAATGGGTAAACTGCTTGTAACACCTTCACCCCACCTCCACACCAAGGACAGCACACGCTCCCTGATGCTGGATGTGGTGATTGCACTTCTGCCCGCCGTCATAGTGTCGGTGGTCTTCTACGGCTGGAGGGAGCTTCTGCTCCTTGCAGTCAGCATCGGCGTCTGCGTGCTCCTCGAGTGGGCCGTGACGCGCTTTATGCTCAAGAAGAAATCCACAATCGGCGACCTTTCCGCCGTCATCACCGGCATCCTCCTCGCCCTCAACGTGCCCTACACGACTCCCTGGTGGGTTATCGCCATCGGCGCTGTGTTCGCGATCGGAGTGGCCAAGATGACCTTCGGCGGCATCGGCCAGAACATCTTCAACCCTGCCATCGCAGGCCGTGTGTTCCTCCTCGTTTCGTTCCCAACGTATATGACGACCTGGAGTCAGCCTCAGGGCCTTTTCGGCACTGACGCCATCACGGGAGCAACCCCTCTCGGCGCCGTCAAGGAAGGCCTCCTGTCCGGCTCCTCCGTGCAGGACATAATGACTTCCGGCGGCTACGACTATGCGACGATGCTTTATGCCAATCTCGGCGGAAGCGCCGGCGAGGCTTGTGCGATAGCCCTTCTCGTCGGTTTCGTCTATCTGCTCTGCAGGAAGGTCGTCAAGCCGT
>JAFZME010000032.1 GCA_017553405.1 Bacteroidales bacterium | reverse complement strand
CAAGGAGATGATTTTCCCTCTGGAATTCACGTTCACGACCAATTTCTCTTCATTCTGGCAGTGGGTCATCGGCACAAGGTCGCACCTCAATGCCTGGACGAGGCTTGTGCCTTCGCAGGAGTTCGTGGACGACTTCGAGTGGGAAGACGGCACAAAGTTCAGCTGGGAGCAGGTATTCCCCAATTGGCGTACACTTAAGGATAAGGAGCGAGAGGTATTCTTCTTAAGGGACAGCCTGGATTCCTTCGTCGACAGTGTCAATGCCGGCTGCGATAAGGAAAAATACATTACCCTTGTCGGCCAGCGTGAGAAAGTCATCAGCCGTATCGGCCAGGAGGTATATGATGCCAATTATCTCAATCTTGGCAACGAGGCACGGCTCAGGACAGCCTATGACACCCGCGATCCGCGTCTTGATAAACTGGTAGTCACTCCGTACAAGAAGTATAAATTTATCAACGAGGACAGCGTGAAAGCCATTGATTTCCAACTCAGGTGGCCACGTTTCAAGCGTCAGGACGCAGAACCGGATTCGGATCTTTTCCCTGAATTCGCTTCGAATATGGTCTATGTCTGGAACAAGTACATCGTAAATGACGGTTCCTCGCTTGACCGCGAGCTCGATGGCACCGACTGGCCTCTTATCCGCTACACGGAGATCCAGCTCCTCTGGGCCGAGGCTCTGCTTGAGACGGGCGACATTCCGGGTGCGGTCGAACTCATCAACGAGGTGCGCACTTCCGGAGGTATGCCGGCCCTGACAAGCACGGATTACGAATATGTGCGCGATGAACTCCGCTACGAAACACGCGTTGCCGTCTGCCAGGAAGGCAAGGATTTCTACAATGAGATCCGCTGGGGGACCTTCAAGGAGAAGAAATTCCAGGGCCAGGACTTCTGGGATCCCCGTTCCTGCTGGGGACAGGGCGGCTGGAAGACCGGCTACTACTACACCGAAGGGATGTGGCCGCTCAGCGCCCCTCTCGGTGAGATCGTGATGAACTCCAACCTCAAGAAGCGTCCGGGCTGGTCGTATTAAGCCTTAACGGCTGATCTTCAGGACATATTCTCCCTTCGCCGAGGCGGATTTGGCTTTGAGGGAGAGACGGTAAAGGGCGTCGCCGAAGCATTTGGCGACGCCTGTGTCTTTTAGAAGAATGGTTTCTTCCGAAACGTCGAATACGTTCTTGTCGTAAGAGAGTTTAGTGCCGGCATTGAGGCCGATAACGCCAGCTTTAGACAGGTCCGGTTTAACGGGAAGCAGGAAATGCAGTTCGTTGGGCGTTTCCGGAGCGTTTATGTCGAAAGATTCCCTGATCTCCAGAGAGCCGTCCTTGAGAAGGCGGTATCTGACCTGCCACGATCTGACTCCGGCAGAATCGGGATAGGCTCCGGCTATGTCGGCGGAGAAGGTCTTCGACTTGCAGTCCGCACGACTGTCACGGGCCCTGAACTCCCGGCCGTATTCCTGAGGAAATCCGCCAATCTGCGGGACGTTGTGGTAGTCGCTGGACATATTCCAGATCTTGTAGCGGACCTTCTTGTCGAAGGTGCTCTTGTTGTACGTCCCCGGCCCCGCATCGATCAGCACGGGCTGGCCGTCATAGAAATAGATGCAGGAGCCCACGTCGTTGTGGTTGTGGCGCTCGCGGTTGTTGCCGCCCTTTGCGGCAAGATAGCCCTTGCCGGAGCGCATAAAGCACACCTCGGTCTTGGGATACCACACGAAATCAGACGGAGCGAAGCCCTTGTCCGTCGCCCGGGAGAGTTCCTTGCAGGCGAGGAGATTCTCCATAGCACGGTACAGGACGGACCATTTCGTGTCCATCGGGTCGTAGCCGTAGGCGTGGTAGGAATGGACGGCGAAATCCTTCATCAGGCTGCTGTCGACAGCTTTTCCATAACGGTAGATAGTCGGTGCTCCCGGCTCGTCGGAGGGAGCTGCGTCGGCGAAGTTGGCCTGCCAGCAGCCGCTGATGTTGGCATTGACGATATATTCCCCGAAACCTTTCACGAGAGGATCCTCCCATATCGTAATCGCCCCTCCGGTCGCGAGGGACAGGCATTCAAGGTAGTTGAGCAGGTTGCCCGCCGAAGAGTACCAGTAGATCGGACCTTCGTCGCAGCAGCCGTCCTGCGGCAGGCTCTCGAGGAACCTGTCGACGGATATGATGGACTTCTCCACGGCCGCCTTGAGCCTCGCCTTGTCCTGCTCAAGCAGCATAAAGCAGAGCAGGGCGTTGGAGTTGCACCAGGGGTTCCAGTTGTTGGGCGTGGCTTTCATCCTGAAGCCCATCCAGTCGAAATGACTCTTTTCGAGGTAGGTGTCCAGCTCCCTGGTCTTGATCTCGTGGAGCAGGCGGTCGGCGATCATCGGGTCTTCCTTGTCAAAAGCGCCGTGGAAGAAGTGCCAGGCCCAGGAAAGCATCTGAGAGTAGTTGCCCTGATAGAGGGCCAGTATGTTCTCCCGGTAGTCGGGCAGGGGAGTGCGGGTCTGCTGAAATTTATAAAGGTGATCCGACACGGCCCAGGACGAGGTCTCGCAGAAGAGGAACACGCCGTTGATAATGTCGTCCATAAAGCGGCCCTTGCCCTCGGCAAGCTCCGCCATCATAAGCGCACTCAGCGCCTCGGCGTTTTTCGCAAGGCGGTCTTCCTGGGCGTACCTGCTGCCGGAACGGTTGTACTCCAGGTAGTCGGTGGCCCTGAGCTGCAGCCATTGGAAATCAAGGAACGCCTCGCCTTTTGAGATGAACTTGGACTTATATGAGCCCAGCAGATTGTCCCAGCCGGCCCTGTCGGCATATTCCGGATAGGGCACCCACGATTTGTCGGTCACGAGGACTTTGTCCAGGTC
The DNA here is from genome assembly GCA_017553405.1 of Bacteroidales bacterium. Classification (GTDB taxonomy): domain Bacteria; phylum Bacteroidota; class Bacteroidia; order Bacteroidales; family UBA932; genus Cryptobacteroides. The sequence goes on along the minus strand of JAFZME010000032.1, from coordinate 14,890 downwards.
GACCTTGGAGGCTGCGCCGAGAAGGACGTGGCTGTCGTAATTGCGAAGGTAGCGGGAACCGGTCTGGAAGCCCCTGAAATCCTGCATCAGGATGCTTGAACGGTAGGTCTCCGCCTTTCCGTCGGGCATACGGTGAATTGCCACCACTTCCCAGTCCTTTTCCGCCGCAGGGTCGCCGGAAGGGGCTTCTATGCTCCAGAAGGTGTCGAGATTCGATTTATAGACTCTGCTGCCGCCGAAGGGGGCGCCGTGGACATCCACCATATAGGCGGCCGTCGCCGCGTCGAAGAACTTCTCCGAAGTCTGCTCCATCGGCTTCTCCACTCCGTTTTGGACAAACTTCACCTCCCAGTCGGGGGTGCCGTCCCATATGCGGACCACGAAGCGGCCTTTCATCGATTCGGGCCAGCCGTAGGTCTCGGTCCTCTTGGGCGCGCCCTTCAGCCCGGCGAAGAGACGGTCGCCGTTGTAGGTGTCGTTGCCGCTGTAGACTCTCATCTGGAAGTCCCGGTCCTCGGTCGTGGCCTTGTTGTACTCCTCTGTGAGCGCCGGACCGTCGAAGGAGAAGACTCCGTAGCCTACAGGGCAGCCGCTCGGGGAGAGGTTGCTGAACCACCAGGCGCCGCCTACGGACTGGAGGTTGTGCTCAAGGATTGTGTCGCCGTGGCGTATGTTGTTGATGTTGTGCTCGTGGCCGGAGAGGACGTGGGCCTCGGCGAATTCGGAGAGAAGCGCCTTGACTTCATCTTTGTGGGAGAAACGGCCGAAAAGCGGCGCGTGGATGCAGAAAACGACAGCTTTGCCCTTCTTGTCCTTTACAAGCGACAGGTCTTCCCGCAGCCATTCCAGCTGGGCGTCGGTCAGGCCGCAGGTGTAGGAGATCTTCACCCCGTCCTTCTGGGTGCCGGTGTACTGGATGTCGTCCATCACGACGATGTGGGCCTTGCCGATGTCGAAAGAATAATCCGTCGGGGCGAAATTCCGCACGAAGTGCTCCGTGACGGCATATTCGCTCTTGCCGCCGGTGTTGTCGTGGTCGTGGTTGCCTATGACGTAGAAGAACGGAACGGTCTTGCCGGGCGCGATGAACCTGTTGTAGGACGGCTTGACCGTCGGCGTGCATTCCATCTTGTCCGACTGCTGGTCGCCGAGGGCGATGCCGATGACGGGGCCGTAGCCGGAATGGCTGTCGATGGTTTTCTGGATGTCCGGTAGGCTCTCGCTGGTGAAGCGCTCATAGCCGTCGGTGTGGCCGTAATGAGCGTCCGTGACCGCCACCAGAGTAAACTTTCCCGCCGGCTTCTTGCGGGGCGACAGGCTGAAGTCCATATTCCCGCTTCCTATATATTTGAAGAAAGCCGGAGCCCCGTCTTCCGAGAGGGGAATCTCATAAGCCGCCGGGACGGTTATGCTGACAGTCCTTGCGAGCGAATCCGCATCGAGGGTGTACCTGCCTTCGGCATCGGTCACGGTGCAGTGATAGCCGTCGGAGACCACCACCCCTTCAATCCCTTTACCGCTGCGCTGGTTGGTGACGATGCCGGAAACCGGGATGGCCAGGATGAGGAACAGGATTTTCAGCATAGGCCGGGTGTCTAGTCGTTATATCGTTCGCCGTAGGCAAAGCCCTTGAATGTGTTGTTGCCTACATAGTGCTTGCCGGTGTAGGTGGCGCTCCACCCGCTCTTCATAGTGTGGACGGCTGTAATTGTGTAGCCACTGCTGGCAAAGGATGCCGAAGAATACCAGAACTGGTCGGTGGACTCTCCTCCTCCGCCGCTCTCGCTGTTGAACATCTTCGCTATGTAGCAATGGGCCGCACGGTCGTTGATGGCCGTCTCGACGCGTGTCATTTCGGTGGTCGTGCCGTTTTTGGTCAGATAGACCTTCCAATAATCCAGGCTGTCGTCGGAATCTCCGGCATCAGGAAGCCGGACTACGTATTTTCCGCTGACGCTGCTGTCCCAGGAGTACGTTTTCCCGGTGCGGGTGTAGGACTCTCCGCCATTGTAGGTGCGGAACTGGAACGAAGGCTCTTCTTTTGTGGTTTTATTGTATTCGGCATAGATGTCGTCGGTGCCGAAAGTCAGGACACCGTAGCCTGCCGGGCTGCCGATGTCGTAGCCGATATCGGCCTGCCAGAAGTAGCCGGACAAGGTCTGCAGCGTGTGCTCGTAAATCTGCCGTCCGCTCTTGGCCGCCCATCCTGAATAGAGGTTATTGGTGAGGCAGTGGGTGTGGCCTGAGAGAACGTGAACGTTGTAGAAATTGTTCTTGAGCGCGCCCATCACGGCATTTTGGGTGCCGCTGTCGCCGCCGGAAGCCTTGTTCAGCGGGGCGTGGCAGCAGAAGACCACCACCTTGCCTGCCTTGCCGCTTACTTTAGCGATGTCCGCGTTAAGCCAGTCGACCTGCTCCTGGGTGAATCCTGCGCCGTAATTGATGCTGTAGTAGCCGTCGCCCCTGTCATTGTTGCCGCTGCGGCGGATGATGTCGTCCATCACGATAATGTGGGCGTTGCCGATGTCGAAGGAATAGTTGGTGGGGCCGAATGCGTTGACGAAGGCGGTCTCGGAATCGTAGTCGGATTCCTGCGACGAGTCGTGGTCGTGGTTGCCTATGGTATAAAACACCGGAACGGACAAGGCGTTGAACTTGGTTATCACGCTTGAAGCCATATCGAGTTTGTCCGAAAGCTGGTCGCCGAGAGCAATGGCGATGACTTCTCCTGCAGCGCCGCCGTCGCCGACGGGGATGCCGCCGGTCTTAAGGGCGGTCGCGGTCTCCTCGATGTCCTCGATGGCGGTCTGGAACCTGCTGAGCTGAGTGCTTGTCTGCACGTGGGCGTCGGCGATGGCCAGGATGGTGAACCTCGACGGAATGCTGCTCCTTTTGGTGAGGGTGAAATCCTTCTGAACAGCACCGGAGGAGGGGATTGTCACATATTGGTAGAACGCGGGACGGCCGTTGGCGTCGAGCGGAATCTCATAGCCGGCAGGGATGGTGACGTTGACCGTCCGTGCCCTCGAGTCGGCGTGCATCTGGTAGGTGCCGTTGACGTCCGTCGTGCAGCAGATGTAGCCGTCGGAGACGGTCACGCCTGGAATCGGGTTGCCGTTGGAATCACTGATTACGCCCCAGAGGTTCGTCGTGGGGGAAATTGTGCTTTCGCCTACGTCCTCCCAAATGGACGGCGAGGTCGCGCCGCCGTGGGATGAAGGCAGATTGCGCACCGGGCGTATCGTGAGGCCATAGTACATCTCGGTGGAAGGACTGCTGTTGCGTCCGTAGTTGAGGGAACTTCCGGTCATCTCGAAGCGGAGCGTCGCGTTGGTGAGGTTGCCGTTGGACGGCGTGGCGCGGATACGGCTGTCACTCCAGTAGAAGCCGCGGGCTCCATAGTAGGCGTGGCCGGTCCCGTACCATCCGCCGAAGGGGAGGAAGACCTTATTGGTCCCGTTGGAGAACCAGCGGCCCTTGACTGTGCGGCCTACATTATAGAAGTCTATGGTCTCGATTTTTGTGGAGAGTCCGGAAGGAGTGGTGGTCTCAGTATCGGAGATGTCGATGCTGATGTTGTCGCCGACAAGGGCGACCAGCTCTTCGATGGTCGGCATCCTCCAGTCGTGGCCCCAGCGGACACGCGCGGCGTCGTATTTGGTGCCGGAGATGCGCTGGAACTTCATTGTGCCGCTGTTGAGGCCGTCGGAGACGGACACGCTCTGGAAATAGCCGAGCTGGGTGGACTGGAAGTTCTCCAAGCCTCCGACAGTGTGGGTGCCGTCATAGGTCCAGCTGCCGGAAGAGAATGAGGTTCTGGGGGCAACCTCTCCCCACATAAAACTGTCGCCATAGAGGTCGTCCGCGGTGGGGGAAGCCTTGGTAACCCTTGCACCAAGGTTGAACGGAGCCCATTCGGGGGAGACGACCGTCGTGAGCTGGTAATCGCCCAGGTTGTTGTACTTGTTGCAGAAATCGCTGTCGGGGTCTTTCCTTATCGTGACTGAAAGGGCTCCCAGCGAAACGGCGTCTTCCGGAAGAGGCCTGTCGATCAGCGTCATCGCAGACACGTCGAACGTGCCGACCTTTCCGCCCTTTTCGGACAGGTTCGAAGAAAGGACCTTGCCGTTGGACTTTCTGCGGTCTGCACTCATAAATGTGAGGATGACTCCTTTCTGCTGTTCCGTGATATAATATCCGTATTGCGTTGCGGGGATTGCCATATAGCACACGTCGCCGGCCTGCGACTCGGCGCCGAGGTCTATCTCGTGGACGATGTCGAAATTGCCGTCGTGGACTATCGTCGCTCCGGAAGAGTTGACTTTCCAGGATGCGGTGGTGCAGTATTCTATATAACGGATCCCGGCGGGGAGTTTGATGCGCATAAAGTAGGACAGCCTCGAGCCTTCGGAGAAGTCGAATTCAGGAGAGTTGCCTGTGCCGTCGATAATGGTGTAGTCGTATTCGCCTATCTTGGCAATGGACCCTTCCTGGGCGTCGTAATCGCATAGGATTTTGCCGGAAGAAACGGTGGCTTTGCTGCCGAGAACAGCCTTCCACGTGGTCTCGGAGGTGACTCCGGTCGCTTCCGTGGTGAAGACGCCGGTTGAGGTCCCCGCGCCGTCGGACAGCGTGAACCGGACGGTCTTGTTGCCGTCTTGCAGAGCATAGAAACTGTCGCCCGTTTCCCATTTGGACTTTAGCCCTGATGCCATCCCGGGGTCGGTCTCCTCATAGGCGAGCCTGACAGCCGACTCTTCCGGCAGGATGACGGTAGCGGTGATGGTCTCCTTTACAAGATTGTCTGTTTCAGCCTCTTCCTGGTCCAGCTCCCTGGCGCAGGAAACGGCCAGTGCGAGTCCGAGGATTGCGAGAATAGTGGTAAAATATCCTGATTTCATCAAGAAATGGTATTGGTTATCTCCAAATATACACTAAATTTGCTTTATTCCCTTATAAAGGGAAATAATTTCGGGAGGAAAAATCGAATGGTGTATATTATAATATGAGAAAGATCCTGTTCCTTCTTGTCGCTGCCGCGACGGTCCTTGCCTCCTGCAATGAGAAAGATGATTCCGTAATTTCTTCTGGCCTGGAGATTAAGGGGGCCGTCGATTACACCGGGGCTATGGTCCCGGTCGCAGATGGCGTCTGGGACGTCTACGGCCGGTTTAGAAGCGGACAAGTAACCGTGACAGATGCGGGCAAGGAGTATCTTTCTTTCCAGGTCCCGGCTCAGAAGGAGGGCTTGTGCCGGCTTCGCGTAAAGTCCGACAGGACCTACAGCCTGGTCCGTATCGACAAGATCTCCCTGGTCGTGACCGACGGCGGAGTGGACAATCCGAGAGTCGGCTCCAAACCTCCCGTCGAGGCCGTTTATAGAGGCGGCGGTGTCTGGGGCGTGACAAAGCTCCTCGTCGCCACCGATCATATGCGCTTCCGTTTCCTTCTGGAGACCGACTCTCCGGAGGAGCTCAGCTACTGGTGCCCCACCTGGGACGATGCGGGTTCGCAGCCCTTGTCGTCCTATTCCGACGATTATATTAAGGTCCGCCCGCTCGGGCAGGTAGAATACGAGGCCCTGGGCATTATGGACAGTTATGCCTGCTGGATGTTCCCTGCAAGCGAGACTGACCGTATGTCCTCATTCACTCTTGCGATGAACAGCACGGCTCCAAAGTTGGAAGTCGCTTTCTCAACCTCCCATCTGGGCCCCAGGGCCATTTTTATGGGCGACAGCATCATCCGCCATTGGGGAAGCTCTTCGCCGCGGCAGCTGGAGAAGTCCGAAATTGTGATTCCGATGGATCCTATGCCCTCGTGGATGAGGGACGACGGCGATTTTGTCACCGTCTTCTGGCACCCGGATTTCTTCTCCGACAACGATTACGTCAGCGCCGGGATCAGCGGCAATTCCACCACCCAGATGCTGGCCCGCTTCCGTAATGACGCCCTGATTCCTGACCCCCAGTGCATCGTGATAATGGGCGGCACCAATGACCTCAGCGATGGTCAGTCCGAGGCGGATATATTGTTGAATATTAAAACAATGGCCGAACAGACCGCAGCCAACGGCATAAAGCTGATCCTGTGCTCCGTCACGCCCTGCAACCACTCCCATTCGGGCCTGAGCAATCCTCAGACCAAGGGCGCCCACATCAATGAACTCAACCGGATGATCAAGGAGTACGCTGAGAGCAAGGGCATCATATATTGCGATTTCCACTCCCTCCTGGTGGACACCGACGGCCTTTCATTGCAGAATCGCTACCGGCTGTATGACGACCTCCATCCCAACCCTGACGCCTACACCGTTATGGAAGGGGCGATCAAACCTTTGATAGACTCGATAACAGAATAATTCAGGGAATTATACACATATTTGTGTATATAAAAAATATGCGCACATTGAAACAAATAACCACTTGCCCCCTGATTGCGGCCGTTCTCCTGGCCCTTTCAGTTTCCTGCGTAAGGGAGCAGATTGAGAATATTTCAGCAGACGAAGTCATTATCCAGGCCACCGCGTCCCTGCCGGAGAGCAGGACCAAAATGGTCTACGAAGAGAGTGAAGGCGGCATCAAGGCCGGCTGGAAGACCGGCGACACCTTCCTCGCCCTTGAGATCAACGACGGCGTCGTCACCCCCGTGACCTTCACGGCGACCGCCTCCGCCGACGTCAAGACGACGTTTGTCTCGTCTGGTGCAGTTGAGGCGACCTCCGCGACCACCTGGGTGGCCGTCCTCGGCAAAGGCGCCTACTTCGACGGCGAGAGCATCGCCTGCTCCTACGCCGGACAGGACGGCTCCATCAGCGGTCTCGAGAAGTGCGACTTTATGTCCTGCACATCTACGGGCGAGACTCCGGACTTCGACTACGGCGAGGGCAGGCACCTTTCTTATGCACTTCGTCTAAAAATGCCCGCCGGTGTGGGCCAGGTGGAGTTCAACACCTGCCTCAAGGGCCCGGAATGGGTGGTCGACACCGAAGGCGCCGCTTCTCCCTGCACCCCCGACTACCGTCCAAAGGCGGCGAAGCTCCTGACTTTGGCCCAGGAGACCTCCGAGGGCCAGAATGTCTACCTCGCCGTGCCGGCCGTCGATTATTCCGCCGCAGGTCTCATCGTGACCGCCCTCAGCGCCTCCGGCCAGCAGTCCCAGGGCAAGGTCTTCAGCGCCGACCTTTCGGACAAGGGCGGCCGCGTGGCATCCCTCGAAATCGGCAGCCTGATCGACAGGCCGCTTCCGGAGGATGCCGTTGATTTCCTTTCAAAGCTTTCAAGTACCCTTCAATACATCAACAACACGTCCTGGAACGGACTGAATGACATTTACGACATATCATGCTCTCCGGCATGGGCCCCTTTCAACGTGGGGGCGAAGGCGTCTCCTTCATCGGCGGAAGAAGCCTACGGGTCGTTCTTTGCCTGGGGCGAGACAGAGCAGCGGGAGTCCTACAGCCAGGCCTCCTACAAATATTCCGGTTCGGACGAGACTCTTGGCCATATCAGGTCGTACCCCGGCCGTGCCGACCTCCGCCTTAATCTTTATGTAATATCCGGGACCAAGTACGATGTGGCCCGAGTCAAGTGGGGGAGCGCCTGGCGTATGCCGTTCATCGAGGAAATGACCGGCTTCTTCGGCAGCAACAGCGCATTCTCCTGTGATTCCGGCCGTACGGGAAGGACCGACAATAACTTTACTACCAAAGACGTTACCGAGTACAACGGGGTAGCCGTCAACGGACGAACATTCAGCAAAAACGGCATAACCCTCTTCCTGCCTTTTGCGGGCAAGTTCGATTATACCCCCGGCTCCACGGAGACCACCCCGGCGATGGTAGGCAAGGGCGGATTCTATTACAGCGGCGTCCACAACAATGTCGCGGGAAGGAAAGAAGCCTATCGCCTTTTTGTCCGGGGCAATCTTTGCGATGTCCTGTCACAGGAGTGCGGATTCGGTTTTTCCGTCCGTCCCGTCCTTGCGCAGGACACCGATGAGCCTGCAGAGCTTACGGCAAGCGGACGTGTCACCGATGCGGTTACCGGCAGGGGTATAGCGGGCGTCACTGTTTCCGACGGCTACACCTGCTGCGCGACCGATACCGACGGGGCCTATAGTATGGAAGCCGATCCCCGGGCCCGTTCCATCAACGTCACGGTTCCGGCATCCTATGAGATTCCCCTGGGGCCGGACGGTCGTCCTCTTTTCTACAAGCTCATCGATCCGTCACACGGCCCTTCGGTTGTCGCCGATTTCTCCCTGACGCCCAGGGCGAATCCATCGTCACGTTTCACGCTCATCACCGTGGCTGACGCGCACGTCCAGAACGATGATCACCTGTCCAGGTTCAGCGGCGAAGCCTTCGCAGACATCCAGCGCACTGTCACGAGACTGGGCTCAGACTACGGCCCTATAATCGGCATAGCCCTCGGCGACCAGCTGACCGACAATGTAAACATATCCTCCGCCGTACGCGAAGTCTATACCGGAGTCCGTACGTCATCAGGTACGATGCCGTTCTTCTACACCATCGGCAACCACGATCACGAGGGCATTGCCGGCGGGAGCGACGATCAGAGCACAGCCAGCTTCCTTGAAAATTTCGGCCCCACCGACTATTCCTTCGACATCGGCAACGCCCACGTCATAGTGATGGACGACATCGATTTCAATGGCAACATCGAAGGTAGCAGCGGAGGTTACAATGCAATAAAGTACAGGGAACGCATCACGGGAGAAAAACTCCATTGGCTTAAAGATGAACTGGCCCTGGTCAGCAACAAGTCAGGCAGGGTCGCCATCTTCTGCACCCACGCGCCTGTGTACAATGCGCTCGGCAACGGCGAGGAGATCAAGAAACTCCTTCGCCCCTTCAACGAAGCCCACATATTCTCAGGTCACCTCCACAATCTGACCAACCATTCCCACAGCTTTTCCCGAACTCAGAACGGCAGGCCCGTCTTCGAGCACAATATGCAGTCGCTGAGCGGCACCATCTGGCGTGCCGATATGTCTCCCAACGGGACTCCGTCGGGCTATGGTGTCTACACATTCGACGGCTCATCCCTCTACTGGGAGTACAACAAGACCTGGAAGGAAAGCGAAAACTTCCAGGTCAGGGTGTACAGCGGCAATGACAGCTATTCCGGCTACGCCTGGGATCCCGAATACAGCGGAAAGTTTATGGCAAGGGTTTGGGACGGTGACGATCCCGAGACCGAATCTGGAGAAGAGACCTGGACAATGAGCTTTGTTCATAACGGAGTCTCGACACCGATGACGCGCCTCAACAAACGCATAATCGATCAATGCGCCGAATCCTACACGGCGACAGTCCTTCATTACCCGTACGGAAGCTCCTGGAACGTGACTGCCCCCACCTGGTGGATAATTGACGCCCCGGGTGGAGATCCCGCAGCCGTGACCGATTGGCAAATCGTAGCAAAGCACTCTGTTCCCGGCGGTATGGAGAAGACTTACACGGTGAATAAACTCGCCCGCGACTACACCGGCTTTGCTCCCGGAAGCCGCTACGACGAATCCTCCAATGATCCTGATGTCCCCGGCGGTCTGGTCAGCGAGGGCGCGACATCCCCTTCCATTTCAGAAGACAATGATACATTATAAATCACATAAATTCTTTACGCTATGAAAAGAAAAGTTCTGTTTTTAACAGCTGTCCTTTGTATGCTGGCTCTCGGTGCCTGCAAGCCTAAAGACAATGGCGGCGACCAGCCTGGCCCCGGTCCTGATCCCGGCCCTGAAAGCGAAATAACCTCCAACAACGCCGCTCCGTCCGGTTTTGTTGATGATGGCGAAGCATCCTGGGACGAATAAAAGGAGGCCCGTTATGAAACGTTTTAGTATTATTCTTCTTGCAGGAGCTGCACTTCTTGCCGGATGTACAAAGGAACTTGTTGAATCTCCCGTAGTCGGCGAGGACGGCTATGTCATCACCGCCAGTGCCACCGCTCCCGGTGCCTTTATCGACAGCAAAGTCAATTACACTGACGCGTGGGACGAACGCGAAGGGATGGGAGACATCACGGCCGGAGCGTGGTCCGCAGGCGACAGCTTTACCGCCCTTGAGATCAACGGTGACGTCATAACTCCAGTTACCTTTACGACAACCGGAACCGGCGCTTCCGCCGAATTCAAATCCTCCGGCGCCGTCGCGGCAGATGAAAATACAACCTGGGTCGCAGTAAGCGGCAAAGCAACCGTTGAAAACGGCACCCTTATCTGCAGCTATGACGGCCAGGACGGCTCGCTGGGCAAACTTGGCAATTACGACTATGCTGTGGCCCAGGCCACCGGCGCAAGTCCTGTTTTTGATTTTGCGTCCGGAAAGAGACTTACTTATGTGCTCAGGCTGAAAGTGCCTGCCCAGACCAAGTATGTCGAGTTCAACACAGGTAAAGATCGTAATGGAGGTTGGAACATCAACTCTGCCGCCAAGGCAATGGGGACGACCTCCTGCACCGAAAAAGAGGCCGTAAAGATGATTACACTGTCCTCCGACGCCGGTGGTTTTGTCTATCTTGCCGTCCCGGCCATCGACCTCATGCATTCCTCTGAGAATCGTCTTGCAGGAATCATTGTCACAATTATGACTGCCGACAAACGCCATTCTCAGGGGAAGGCCATTTCCACCAACCTCGCGGCCAGAGGCGGTCACACTGCCCTATATGATATGTCCAGCCTTGAGTGGATGGCCCGTCCTCTTGCGAGCGAAGCCATAAAGCTTGGCTCCATAACCTATGGCAGCGACAGTTATCCGCTCGGCAGCTGGGCCCCGTTCAATGTCGGCGGTGACGTTCCCACTTCTGACGAAGCGATCAAGGGCGGCCAGTATTCCTGGGCTGAGACTGAGTCCAAGACTTCGTTCACCAAGAATAACTACAGATGGCTTGACGGAAGCTCTTATTCAACGCAGAGAGGCTATAAGTATGTCGGTGTAGTGGAAGGAGTCAAGCCTTTCATCGAGGTCTCTTATGCCGGTGGTAAAGGCCATCAGCACGGCCCCGGGACCTACTACGACATTGCCGGCACCAAGTATGACGCCGCCCGTGTAAAATGGGGCAGCGAATGGAAGATGCCTTCCAGTGAGATTTGCAACAACCTTCTCAAAAATGGCGACTATAGCCTGACCGAAGAGATTGACGTTGATGAAAAGCTGAAGTACACCGAGTACGAAGCCGGTACATACACCAACGACAATGGCTACAAGAGTACTACGATGGGATGTATCGTCTATGAAGCCAACGGCGCTAAACTCGCCCTCTATCGTTGCTCGTACACGGATAACGGGTCCACGAATTCCAGCGGTACAGAGGGGCGCTACTGGATGTCCTGCACCGACTATGGCACCAGATTCTATACTGACAATCCCGAAAGCGAAAGCGGCAACTATTGGAACCGTGCCTGCCAGATGCGTCTTATCGACGGTGAAAACTACATCAACAACAAGAGCTGGGTCTGGGACGGCCTCCGCATCCGCGCCGTCCTCAACGAATAGTCCTTGTTGATGTCTCTTTTAAAGGCCTCCGCCGCTTTGGTCGGGGGCCTTTGTTATTCCAGGAGATTCTCGATGAACCAGTCGAGGTCGGAGGCGGGGATGCCGATGGAGAGGAAGTTGTAGATTCGTTCCTGTAGGGTGGCGCCGGTGAATGCGTATGATTTGACGCCGGCGACCATCTGGCGGTAACGGTAGACGCTGAGCTCGTTCTTGGGACCGCGGCGGCGGGGAGGGGAGGAGAGGCCGTGGGAGAATGAGGTGAGCTCGTAATCGATGGCAAGCTGGTTTTCATCGACTCCCAGCAGGGCTTCCATAATGAAGGCGAGAGTGCCGGTGCGGTCGGCGCCGTAGATGCAGTGGAAAAACACCGGCTTCCCCGCCTTTAATTCGTTGATTGCCCACTTAACGGCAAGGATGTATTCGTCGGTGCCCCAGAAGTTGTCGTAATAGTAGTCGTTGGCCTTCTCGAAACGGATGTAGTCGATGTCCTCTCCAAGCGGCGAAGCAGTGATGTTGACGGCTTCGTCAGCGGTGCGCATATCGAGGTCGGCAGCTATGCCGAGCTTCTTCATCGCTGTCTTTCCGCTGCCGCTGATACGGCAATAAAGGTCGTCATAATCCTGATGGTAGCCGTTCATCTCGCCGCCGCGGAAGAGGAGTCCGTATTTGATGTGCCTGGAACCGTCGGCCGTCGGGATGCCGCCGAGGTCGCGGACGTTGCAGATGTTGTCGACCTTGAGGAAGCGCCTGTGGCCGGTGGTACTGAAAGTGCCGCTGCCGACAATGGTTTCATCGGAAGAGTCCGTCACCTTCCACCAATAATTCCTTCCGGGGATCAGGTTATATATATCATAGGAGACTGCGCTGCCGGAAAGGGAATAGACCGTCGCATCGTCAAACTCGGGGCTGAACGCCAGGTGGATATGCTGGATCCCTCCTCCTGCCGCCTTCTCCCATTTCACCTTTGCCGGAAGAGGATGGTCCTTTCGGTAGGAGGTCGTCATCGCGTAGAAGTCGTCTATATAGGAATAGGTGTAGTCGTCGTCATCGTAGGGATGCCGGTCCAGAAAGTTCAGGTATTGCGCGACGAGAGGATTGTCGAGGCAGAAGATGTCCGGGTCTTCCGGGGCGGGGGGCGGAACTTGCTCCTGCTTGGCGCACGAAAGCACCAGCAGCGCGAGTACAATCGATATGATCCGCCGGGATTTCATAACATATTATACCCCAAATATATTGGTTTTCCCTAAAAGAACAGTTAAATTCGCGAAGAAAGTGTATTATTCAGTATGAAACGCTCTCTTTTCCTTCTTCTGCCTTTTCTCTTGCTGTCCTGCGTGACGGGACAGCGGACCGATATAGCATTGCACAGGATTGCCACGGCCTCGTCTGCCTATGACGCCAATCTCACGGCGCAGCTGCTGACCGACGGGATTTTCCTCGAGGGGGAGCCTGCCTGTGTTGAAGTGCTTTCTTCCGAAGGGGAGGTGGGCAGCGTCGAGAGGGAGAACGCGCTGGACGGCGACGTCAATTCGCGCAACATCCTGACCGGCACCTCCGGCTGGATCGAGTGGCGTTTCCGGGGCTATGAGGTCGTGGCCGACAAGGCCGAGGTCTTGTTCCAGGAGGCCCTGAAGGGTGGCAGGGGAGGCCCGAAGAACGTAGTGACCGTCCCTGTCGTGAGCAAGGAAGATGGCGCGCTTCATATTGATATGACCTTCCCATATGAAGGCCGCTGGAGGGTGAAGGACGTCAAGTTCTTCAAGGACGGTGAACCGCTTGGCAATCTGCTCCCGTCGGAGCATTTCACGAGCGCGTGGATGAGTGCCGGATGTCGGGAGGAATGGGTTATGGTGGATCTCGGCTCTGTCCGCAGGGTGGACGAGGTCAGGCCTCACTGGATTTGCCCGCCGGACAGCTGCGAGGTGGAGATTTCGAGGGATGGACAGCGCTGGAAGCAGGCGAAGAGAGGCCGTTGCCGCTATGTCAGGATTCTTATGCACGGCGATTCCGCCAGGACCGAGAGGTTCTGTATGACCGAACTCGAAGTCCTCGGACCGGGCAAGGAGGCGCCTTCGGAAGTTGGCTGGAAGATTCAGCGGGCTTCGGAGGTCTTTGCTGACGGTGCGGCGGTGTCTTCACCCGGATTCGACGCGTCAGGCTGGCTGCCTGCGACCGTTCCGGGGACTGTTCTTGCCAATTACATACGTGCCGGTGCTGTTCCGGATCCTGCTTATGGCGATGCCTGGAGCCAGATTTCCGATTCGTTCTTCAACAGCGATTTCTGGTATCGGAAGGAGTTCGACTATAAGCGGACAGCCGGCAGGCGCGCGTTCCTCGATTTCGACGGCATCAACTGGAAGGCCGACCTCTGGCTCAACGGAGTCCGGTTCGGCCGCATAGAGGGAGCCTTCCTTCGCGGCCATTTCGATGTTGATTCGCTTTTGGTGGACGGCCGCAATGTGTTGGCTGTCAGGATAGAACGCAATGCACATCCCGGCGCCGTCAAGGAGAAGACCGGGCGCTGGACCGGCTACAACGGCGGCGTCCTCGGCGCCGACAGTCCGACTTTCCTCGCCAGCATCGGCTGGGACTGGATGACCACCATCCGCGGCCGCAACTGCGGCATCTGGAACGATGTCCGCCTTGTCGAGAAAGGCCCAGCCGAGGTCTCCGACCCGCTCGTCATTTCGAAGGTCAACTCCAACGGCGGCGCCAGCGTCACGGCCTCGGTGAAGGTCAAAGGAGTCGACGGGAAGGCTATGCTGGAGGGCTGGATAGGGGACATCTCCTTCAGCAAGGAGATTTCGTCCGACGGCGAGGTCGCTTTCTCACCGGAAGATTTCCCGCAACTTAAAGACTGCTCCCTGGCGCTCTGGTGGCCGAACGGCTACGGAGAGCCGGCCCTTCACGATGCCGGGTTTGCCATTAAGGTCGATGGCGGAATATCTGATTCCCTGCACTTCAAGGCCGGCATCCGCGAGGTCGGATGGGACATTTCCGACGGCTCTCTCACGCTCTTTGTCAACGGCAGCAGGTTTGTCGGACAGGGCGGCAACTGGGGCTTCTCGGAGCACAATCTCGTCTTCGGCCCCCGCGAATACGACATCGCGCTCGACTGTCACCGCCAGATGAATATGAATATGATTCGCAACTGGGTGGGCCAGGTGGCCGACGAAGAGTTCTACGAAGCGTGCGACCGCTATGGGATTATGGTCTGGCAGGATTTCTGGCTGGCCAACCCGGCCGACGGCCCGGATCCTGACGATGAGAAGATGTTCCTCGACAATGCGGCCGACTGGGTGTCAAGGATACGCCGCCACCCGTGCCTTGCTTTCTACTGCGGGCGCAACGAAGGCGATCCGCCTGCTT
>JAFZME010000031.1 GCA_017553405.1 Bacteroidales bacterium | reverse complement strand
AGAAAGGCTTAAAAAGGAAGGAAACGAAACCGTGACAAATTGTCACGCTTTCAAAATGAGAGCTACCGACGGCAAGATGCGTCAAACTGATGTGGCTGATCAGCAGCAACTTTTCCGTCTTGTTCAGTCTATCCCGTCTCCTAAAGCAGAGCCTTTCAAGCAGTGGATTGCCAAGGTTGCAAGTGAGCGCATCGACGAGATTCAGGATCCCGAGTTGGCAATAATGCGTGCTGCCGAATACTATCGCGCCAAGGGCTATTCGGGAGGATGGATCAATCAGCGACTACAGTCCATCCGGATGCGGAAAGAACTGACCGATGAATGGAAGGCGCGCGGCATTCAGAAGGAAAAAGAGTATGCCATCCTCACAAACGAAATGACTGTCGCCTGGAGCGGCCTCACTGTTCGGGAGTATAAGGACCTGAAAGGATTGAAGAAGGAGAATCTAAGGGATAACATGACCGACATCGAGTTGGTCTTGAATATGCTTGCCGAGGTTTCCACAAAAGCCATCTCCCAAGCCCGTCAGCCGGATACTTTCTCTGAAAGCAAACAAATCGCCCGTGAAGGCGGCACCATCGCCGGCGACGCCCGCGAGAATATAGAAAAGCGTGTTGGCGGCACTGTGATATCTGCCCTAAATGCGAAGGACAAACCCGCTTTGGATACTGGCGCGCAGACCCCTGAGATTCAATAACCAGAGCGGTGGGCTTAGAGGCCCGTCAGGGCCGAGGGCGGCATCAGCCGCCGTGTTTTCCACATCCAGAGCACGAAAAAGCCCAGCCAATAAAGGCTGGGCGTGTTTTTCGTGCGGGCAATGGGACAATTATCGAACCATTTTTGAGGACTTTGAGGCCGTGTATTTGCTTGGAATTCAAATAGATATTATTTCATAATTTTTTTAAAATAGTTCGGCATTTTTTGTCGCGTCAGAAAAAACACTTATCTTTGTAATGTTATGGATTTGGACAAGGTTAAATACTGGTCTGACTTATCCGACTATGACTTTGAGACGGCCGATGCAATGTTTAGCACTGGTCGATGGCTATATGTCGGTTATATGTGTCACCAAACCCTTGAAAAGATTTTCAAGGCATACTGGTGCTCCAAGAAGGAAGAGCCGGCACCCTACTCCCATAATTTGATTAACTTGGCACAATGTTGCGGATTAGGGCAGTTGGTGTCCGACGAGCAGAAAGCTTTCATCAGTGAGATTATGCCGATGAATATAGAAGCCAGGTATCCGTCATACAAAGAATCCTTAAGTTCTGCTTTGTCAGAAGCCAAGTGTCAGGAGATTCTTGCAAAGACCAAAGAGTTGCAACAATGGGTAAAAACGAAGTTATAGACGTTGTCCGTCGGTACAAAGACTTGGTGGTCTCAGCAATGGGGCCCGCCAAGGTGTATCTGTATGGGTCCTATGGCAAAGGTACTGCCAATGAGGACAGCGATATCGACGTCGCCGTTGTAGTTCCCGAGGTCAAGGAAGACTTCTTGAAAGCTTCCTCTTTACTATGGTCTTTGACTTGGGATGTCAATACGCTAATCGAGCCTGTCCTAATCGATGCCCGCTATCCTTCTCCCCTGTATCAAGACATCCTTTCTTACGGGGTTGCGATTTAATTTGATTTCACCTCACATATCTTAAGGCGGTTCACCCTCGTCGTCCACGAAAATGGCCGAAAACGTGGATGAAACGAAAAATGTGCGGATGGTTTTGAGGCCCGAAGGGCCGAGGGCGGCATCAGCCGCCGTGCCGGAGCTGTTGAGCGATGCGAGACGCGGAGGCACCCGGGTTCTGCAAGCGAAGCGCAGCAGGTTCCGGCATTCCCCCTGAAGGGGGATGTCGCGAAGCGACAGGGGGTTAGAAGTGGAGTCCCCACATCCAGTGCACGCGAAAGCCCGGCTGAAAAAGCCGGGCTTATCGCAGTGCGGATGGGGGGACTCGAACCCCCACGCCGTGAGGCACCAGATCCTAAGTCTGGGTTGTCTACCAATTTCAACACATCCGCGGTGCGGGGAGCTTCAAGGGCTGCAAATTACAGGCTGAGCGGCTCCCATTTCATAAAGGCCAGGGTGTGGCCTTCAACATCAATCATAAGCATCAATTCGTCGTCGGACATAGTCCCGTTGCAGTACATCGGGAGGTCGCCGGAGTAGTCGCCGTCGGCGACTTTGTCAAGGACGATTTTGATGGTATTGCCCTTCAGGGAAAAAGTCCCGGACAGGTGGCAGTCGGTCGATTCGTCCGGGTCCGACATCTTCGTCCTCATCTCCCAAATCCTGCGCAGCGTGCATTTTTCGCCCTTGTCGAAGGTGAAGGTGTACCGTGTCTTCTCTGTCCTGGTTTCGGTAATCGTGTTGAGGTTCGACTCCCACGAGGTGCCGAAGAGCTTCTGCGAATCGGAAGACTCCTTCTTGCAGCCGGCAAGGGTCAGCGCAAGGGCTAGGATGGCGAAAAATCTAACGCATTTCATATTCTAAACTTCAGGGAGGGTGACTTTGGTCAGAACGATGGATGCGTCATTGAGCCAGAGAGTCATTTTGTCGTCATTGACGGTCCCTTTAAAAATGACGGGGAAGTTGTCGGACGACTCATAGCCGGAAATCGGCTCCTCCAGGGTGATTGTGACGTTATCGCCTTTTACAGAGAAGGAGCCGGATGCTTTCAGTTCACCTGTCTTTTCTACGCTCCAGGCCTTTGTTATTTTGTAGGACACGGCTTCTCCGACGACCTTTTTGCCTTCAAAAAATTCATATCGGAATTCATTCTTGCCATAGTAGTCGTCATCGATGTCAAATTGAACCTCTCCCTTCCATATCGTGCCGAAATACTGGGAGGAATTGTCGGCCTCGCCCTTCTTGCAGCCGGCAAGGGTCAGCGCAAGGGCTAAGATGGCGAAAAATCTGATGCTTTTCATATTGAGTCCCACCTATTTCTTGGGGATATATTTTGAGAACGAAAACTCCTGGCCGTAGAGCGTCAAGCTCAGATTGCCATCGGAATAAGTGCCTTCAATGGCGCCCATAGCGGTGGGGTTTATCTCTTCAGACTCCGGCAGCTGGCCTTTGGGTAAATCTTCGACCACCTTGGTGACATATAGAATGAGCTTGCTTCCGGTGAGAGTGAAGGTGCCGGACTTCTCGTAAAAATTCAAGTCCGGGTCGCTTGGAGGAAGCTGGACTTTAGTCTGTTTGTAGTGACTCTCAACGAGATAGAAAGTAAGATCATCATAGAAATAGAGTTCGCAGATAATCTCGGTGTTGGAATCATTGCCGTTTATCGTGGTGCCGCTCTGCCAGTGGGTGTTGAAGAGCTTTTTGGAGTTGTCCTGATCCTTGTTGTCCTTCTTGCAGCCGGTCAGGCAGAAGGTGAGTGCGAGCGCGATGAGCGCGAAGATTTTGAGGTTTTTCATTTGTTTATGGATTATTGATTAGTCAATGGTGATATGAATTTCTTGAGAATGGGATCCGTGAGACGCATACAGAGGCCGGTCAGGACGGCCTGGATGAGGGTGCCTTCGCGGATGACGACGGTCTCGCCGTTGCCGGTCCAGAGGCCGAAGAAGATGAGCGCGAGGGCGGCGGTCATCGCGACGAGCACTACGTCCATTATGACCTTGACGGTCCCGAACTTGAGAGGGGTGCGCTCGGTGATGACGTTGAGGGTGCTGTCGGCGGGGAGTATCCAGCCGCGGCCCACGACTTCAAGGCCGATGCCGACTGCCGTCAGCACCACGGAGGCGAGGCAGAGGGCGATCTGAATCAGGTAATTGGTCGCCGGAGAGTTGAGCGCGTCGAAAAGCCAGACGGCGCCGTCGACCAGGTAGCCGAAAATCAGGATCGGCAGCACCTGAAGGACGTGCTCCCACTTGAAATCCTTGCGGAGAATCGCCGCCTGGAGCACGATGAAGAGCAGGTTGAAGCCCCAGGTGAATGTCCCGATGGAAATGGCGCTCCAGCGGAGGCTGAGGACGGTCGGGACACAGGAAAGCGGGGCGATGCCGAGGTTGGACTTTATGGAAAGCCCCACCCCCAGCGCCACGACTATGAGTCCGAGCGTCGATATTCCGTAACGGACGAAAAATTTCCCTGTTTTAGTCATCAGAACTTAAATCCGGGCGAAGATACGAATATTTTTTGTACTTTTATGGCCGTTAACCCGACAATGGGCTTGTATTATATGAAAAAGATAGCGCTTATACTCGTGGTCCTGGCATCCGGACTGCTGTTCTCCTGCAAGAAAAACGATGTGAAAGTCACAATCGAAGTCAACCCCGAAGAGCTCGTATTTACAAGCGAGCAGGGGGCGAAGACGGTCGAAGTGACGTGCAACAGCAACTGGGAGGCAAGGATCGTCGCATCGACCTGGGCCGCCCTCGAGATGGACGGCACCACCCTTATCGTTTCCGTGCTTTCCAATCCCGGCCCGGGGGCGCGTGAGGCGACGCTCAATGTCTCCTCCGGAGATGTCACCAAGAGCGTCAAGATTACCCAGCAGGCCGCAGAATAAGTTTCTTCCGGGATGAAAAGAAGAGACTTCCTCAAGGTGTCCGCCTCCGCCGTGGCCGCGATGTCGGTTATGTCGGAGTTCCCTTCTCTTGCCCGCTGCAAGGGCAAAAAGAGCGCTCCCGGGCCGCGGGGCCTCTATTTCCGCCCGGACGGCAAGTTCAAGCTCCTCCAACTGACCGACACCCACTACATCACCGGCGACCCACGCTCCGACAGGGCCCTCAGCTGCGTCCGCGAGATGCTCGAGGCCGAGAAGCCCGACCTCGTAATCCACACCGGCGACATAATATTCGGCAAGCCCGACAAGCAGAGTATGGTCGAGCTCCTGGCTCCGCTCGCCGAAAGCGGCATCCCCTGGGCCGTAACACTCGGCAACCACGACGCCCAGTTCGGCTCCACCAGGGCGGAGCTGATGGAGACCATCCTTGCCCAGCCCGGCTGCATCAACCAGCCGTCCGTCCCGGGACTTAACGGCGAGGGCAACAGCATCATCACGCTTTCCGGGCCCTCCGGCGTCGAGCGCGTGTTCTACCTCTTCGATTCCGGTGATTCAGTGAAGCTCAAGGGCGAGGAGTCGCGGAAGTGCTATGATTATATCCGTACCAGCCAGATAATCTGGTACAAGGAGGCCAGCGAAAAGTTCAGGGCGGCCAACGGGGGAGTCCCCGTCCATTCCATAGCCTTTATGCATATCCCTCTCAGGGAAATCAAGAGCGGCCTCGAGTCGAAGCGCTCGTTCTTCCTCGCAGGCAACAACTGCGAGCAGCCGTGTCCCTCCAGGCTCAACAGCGGTCTCTTCGCCCAGTTCCGTGAGATGGACGACGTCGAAGCCATTGTCACGGGCCACGACCACGACTGCGACTACGTCCTCGATTACGGCCAGATCTACTGGATCTACGGCCGCTACAGCGGCGGCGACACCGTCTACAATCACCTCGGCCTTGAGGGCCGGAGCGAAGAAAAACTCTCCGGGGCCCGAGTGTTCGAGTTTGCCCGCGGAGAGTCTTCTTTCCGCACCTGGGTGCGGCTTCAGGGAGGGATTATTCAGCAGGAGCTTCTGCTGGCTGCTCCTCCCCGGGAAGTCCGATCAGACCCTTGACGTGTTTCGCGTAGGTATATCCCATCACATCGAAAATCGCAAGTGAATGGTCCAGGGCGTCGAGGAAGCGCTCGTAGTCTTTCCTGTCGGCGTCGCACCACTGCACCTCTGACAGGGCGCAAAGGCGGGGCAGCATCATATATTCGAGATGCTCGGGCTTGGCGATGTATTCGGTCCAGAGATTGGCCTGGACGCCGAGGATATGGCTTTCCGTCCCGGGGGCGAGCCCGTCGAAGGGCTCGAAGCCATAGACCTTTTCGACAGGCAGGTGCTTGCCGATGGCAAGGGGCTCCTTGTCCTGCTCTTCGCTCTGGTAGTAGTCGAAGTAGCAGTAGGTGTTGGGCGACATAATGACATTGAATCCCTTCTCGGCTGCCGCTATGCCGCCGGTGGTGCCTCTCCAGGACATAATGGTCGCTCCTTCCTGAAGTTCGCCCTGAAGGATCTCGTCCCAGCCGATGATCTTGCGGCCCTTGTCGGCAAGGATTTGCTGGACGCGGGCGGTCACGTAGTTCTGCAGGAGGTGTCTGGATTCGGGGCCTTCCTTGATATGGAGTTCGCGTTTTTTTGCACGGCACTTCGGGCAGGAATCCCACGGCACGGGCTTGCCAACTTCCTTGCGGCCGCCGAAACACTCGTCGCCGCCGATGTGGATGTATTCCGAAGGGAAAATATCCGTGAGTTCGGTCATTACGTCGTCGATGAAAGTGAAGACCTGCTCGTTGCCTGCGCAGAGAATGTCCTTGGAGATACCCCATATCTTGCGGACCTCGTAGGGGCCGCCGGTGCAGCCGAGCTCGGGGTAGGCGCTGAGGGCGGCGAGCATATGGCCGGGAAGGTCGATCTCGGGGATGATGGTGATGCCCTTTGCAGCTGCATAGGCTACGACTTCGCGGAGCTCGTCCTGGGTGTAGAAGCCGCCGTAGCGGATGCCGTCGTCAGAGTCCCAGTCTTTGGCTATCATTGTGCCGCTGCGCCAGGCGCCGACTTCGGTCAGGCGGGGGTATTTCTTTATCTCGACTCGCCAGCCCTGGTCGTCGGTAAGGTGCCAGTGGAGGGTGTTGAGCTTATAGACCGCCATAATGTCGATGACGCGCTTCACTTCCTCCACTTCCCAGAAATGGCGGGCCGAGTCGAGCATAAAGCCCCTGTGGGCGAAGCGGGGAGCATCGGAGATGACTCCGCAGGGGAGTACCCAGGCGGCCTTGGCCTTCTGCGAGCCGTAGACCTCGGCGGGGAGCATCTGCTTGAGGGTTTCTATTGCATATAGGATCCCGTTGAAGGAGGAGGCTGCCACAAGGACGCTGTCGGTCATAATCTTGATGCTGTAGGCTTCCGGGGCAAGGGAGGCGTCGGCGCTGAAGAGAATCACGCCCTTGCCTTTGCCGGCCTGCTTGCCGGTCACAAGGGCAAGCCTGTCGGAGAAGGCCCTGACGGCGGCCGAGGCGTTCTCGCAAAGGCCTTCGCCTTCGACGACCGCTGCGCCTTTGACGCAGAAGACGTCGTCGGTGAGTTCTACTTCATTGGGCATCGGAATCACACTGAATGACTGGGGAACCGGTGCTGCGCAGGCGGCCGTCAGAGCCGCCGCGGCAAGAATTGAAATTACTTTATTCATTAGTTTAAGTGCATTTATGCAAATGTAATAAAAATATCGTAGATTTGCAGTATGGCTGGGAAAAGGCATATATTGAGAAACCTGCTGCTTGGAGCGGTGGGTTTCTTCGTCATTGTGCTCGTTGCCCTGCAGATTGCCCTGAGTCCCAAGGTCCTGGCACGGATAGTCAGGAGGCTGGCAGTGGAGCTCGTCCCTGAAGGAGAAGTGGAGTTTTCAGGCATCCGCGCTTCCGTGGTGAGAAATTTCCCCCGCGTAGGCGTGACGATCGACGACTTCTCCCTGACCTATCCCCACGACAGATATGCAGCCTTCGACAGTCTCTATTCCGAAGGCCCCGTCGCCGATCACCATTTCTCGCTTCTCGAGGCCGGACGCGGGGAGGAGAAGGACACCCTCGCTTCCTTCCGCCGTCTCCACGCATCGGTCAACCTCCTGAGAATTCTGAAAGGGGAGTACCTTCTTCCGAAGGTGGAGCTTTCCCGTCCGCGTATATTCGCCCACTATTACGACTCCACGGCCGCCAACTGGGACATCCTCCCTATCGGCAAGTCCTCCGATGAGGCCGAGGACACCACCAAAAGCGGCACCGTCATATCCCTTCGCCGCATACTCCTCGACAACCGGCCGTTCGTCGTCTTTACTGACCCGGCGGACACGCTTTATGCCCTTGCCACGATGAGGGAGATGTCCTACAAGGGCGCCCTTTCGACGCGCGACATCTCGGCCACTCTGGCCGACCTCTCGGTCGACAGCCTTTTCGTGGCCGGCCGTCTTCCGGCCGACACCCTTGCCGCCGGGCTTGATCACCTCGAGCTGAAGGGCAGCCGCGACGGCTTCGACCTCAAGGCTTCTGCCACTGCCAAGCTGATGAGTTCCTCCATCGGCAGGCTCGATGTCCCTGTCAAGCTCAAGACGGCCTTTGCGCTTCCTCCTTCGGAGCAGGGATTCGCAGTGAGCGTAAAGTCTCTCGACCTGCAGGTGGCTCCTCTCCATATGACGGGTGAGGGCGATGCCGTTTTCTACGGCGACAGCACCTTCCTGCGCGCCGAGCTTCTCATCGACGACTGCCCGGTGGCCGATATGCTTGATTTTGCCAAGGACATATTCCCGGCCGGGAGAAAGATAAAGACCGATGCGAAGCTGTCCCTGACGGCGCTTTGCGACGGCATCTATTCGAAACCGTCCGGCACCATCCCGGAGATTCTTGCGGAGCTGGTCGTTCCTCCGGCGTCGCTGTCGTTCTCCGGATTGCCCTACAAGGGGACCGTCAGCTTCGATGTCAACGCCGAGACGAGCTCCGAGGGCCGGCTCGACGCCACCCTCGACGAGGTGATGGCCGACATCCGCGGCGCCCAGCTCCTATTCGAGGGCGATGCGAAGGACCTCCTCGGCGAGGATCCGGCCTTCAACCTCGAAGGCTTCCTCGATGCCGACATCGAAGCGCTGACCGAGATGTTTACGGCCGATGCCGGCATCTACGGCCGCGGCTCGCTCAGCGCCGATATGGCCCTCAAGGCGAAGCTTTCGCAGCTGTCCCTCAGCAAGATAGCGGGAGCGTCGGTCAGGGCGGACCTCAAGGCCTCGGGCGTCCACGTCGACGACCTCGCCGATTCCCTCAACGTCGATTTCAACTCCGCGAAAGTTTCTCTCGGCATATCCGGCAACAAGATCGACAACAGCCTCCGCAAGGGGGCCAGGGTGCTCTCCCTTGACGCGGCAATCGACACGCTTCTTCTCGGCTTCAAGGATGAAGTCTATATGTCCGGCGGCAAGATCAAGCTCCTGGCTCAGAACTCCGCGGCCGTCCTTTCCGGCGGCAAGAGCATCCAGCCGTTTATGGGCCTCTTCAAGGCTTCTTCAGTGAATATGCGCGACATAGAGGGGACATCCGTCGACATCGAGGGCACGACCGAGACCTTCCGCATCATCCCTCCGAAGGGGGAGACCGGCGCCACCCTCCGCCTTACCGGGCGCAACTCCTCCATCAACCTCATAAGCGGGATGGAGAGAGTGTCGCTTGATTCGCTCAATTTCAACCTGACGGCGAGCCAGGCATTGCGCAAGCGCAGGGCCTCGTCCCGGATGTCACGTATGCTGGATTCCCTCCAGCGGCTCTATCCGGGAGTCCCGCGCGACACCATCGCGAGGCGCTACCACAGGGCTCTCCGTAGCTCCGGCGCTGACGAGCTTTCCTCCGGCGACATAAAGATCAGCCTCGGCGGTCAGGCGAAACAGTACTACCGCGACTGGAACCTTGCCGGCGACCTGTCGCTCCACGCCGCGGAGCTCAGAACCCCTCAGTTCCCTATACGCATATCCGCCGACCGGGTTAAGGGTTCGTTCACCAACGACGAGATACGTCTCGACAACTTCACCCTCCGGGCCGGCCGCTCCGACGTCACGGCCAAGGGCCGCATCCACGGCCTCCGGCGCGCACTTCTCGGCAGGGGCATCATCTACCTGGATGCGAACGTGGATTCGGACTATATCGACGCCAACGAGCTCCTATGGACCTATGCGTATTCGGCCACGCATAAACCGTCGTCCGAATTCGACGCTTCCCAGAGCGACGCCACCTACGACAGCGCTCTCGAGGAGGCCATCAGCGAGGTCGACTCCGTGAAGTCGCCCCTTATCATAGTCCCTCGCAACCTCAACGCCAACATCTCGCTCAACGCCAACCAGATCAAGTACGACAACCTCCTCGTGACCTGGGCGGCTTCCGACATCTCGATGCGTGACCGCTGCCTGCAGGTGACCAACACGGTCGCGACGTCGAATATGGGCGACATCTACTTCGAGGGCTTCTATTCCACGCAGTCGAAAAAGGACATCAAGGCCGGCTTCGACCTCAACCTCGTGGACATAACCGCCGAGAAGGTCATCAGTCTCTTCCCCGCGGTCGACACCCTGATGCCCATCCTCAAGTCCTTCTCCGGTCTTCTCGACCTCGAGATGGTGGCCACATCCGACCTGGATGAGAATATGAACATAGTCCTCCCGTCCATCGACGGCGTCATCAAGATCTCCGGCAAGGACCTCACCCTCCAGGACAGCGAACAGTTCACGAAAATTGCGAAGATCCTCGTCTTCAAGAACAAGAAGAAGGCGGTCGTTGACAAGATGAGCGTCGACGGGATGGTGAGGGACAATTCGATCGAGATATTCCCGTTCGTGCTCAAGGTCGACCGCTACACCCTCGCCGCTTCCGGCATACAAAGTCTAGACGAGTCCTATAAATATCATATAAGCGTCATCAAGTCGCCGCTGCTTATCCGCTTCGGCATCAATGTCTTCGGCGACAATTTCGACCAGATGAAATTCCGCCTCGGCAAGGCCCGCTACAAGAACACCCGCGTCCCTGTCTTCACCAAGCAGCTCGACACGGTCCAGATCAATCTCGTCAACTCGATCCACAACATTTTCGAGCTCGGTGTCGAGAAGGCCATCCGCGACAACCGCGAGCAGAATCTCATCCGCGAAAAGATGGCCCTCGAGAGCTACTCCGTCAACGCCGAGGTCGACACGATGACCCGCGCCCAGCTCGACTCCCTGACCTTTATGCAGGACAGCCTCTCCATCCCCGAGGAGGAGCGCCTCAAGGAGAAGCTCGACACCCTCGACGCCCAGGTCAAGGATTCCTCCTACCTCGACGGCGACATCTCGCGCAGCTCAATGCGCAAGGACGCCCGCAAGGGCCGCAAGGCCGAGCGCGAAGTCGCCAAGGCCGCCCGCCGCAGCGAAAAAGCCGCCAAAAAGGCCGCGAAACAAAAGTAGTCGCCCCATTTGGGGCACGTTTTAGGCCCAAAAACGTGGCCGAGATTCCGTTTT
>JAFZME010000030.1 GCA_017553405.1 Bacteroidales bacterium | reverse complement strand
TGCGGCCGTCAGCCGTAAACAGGAAACCGTCCCTCAGGTTGGCTCCGCCCGTAGGATCGAGGACCGACAGCCTTTCCATCACCGGCGTGAAAAGCCCGAGGGGATCGCAGCGGTAGTATTTCGTCCCGAAAGGATTGAGCGGTGAATAGAGATTCTGCTTGACATAGTCGAGCCGCTGACCTATATATCCGGGAGTCGCCAGAAGCGAGTCGGCGCGCGCAATATCTTCAGCAGTAAGAAAATATGGATAATTGGCGAATATGAACGAAAGCACCTCCGACGCCGCACCCATATCAACCTGAGCACTCACATTCGAAATCAGCCCCGCCGTATCAGCCTCAGCCCACGCCTCCTCGAATGCGAGCATACGGTCCATTATCGCCTCTTCGTCCTGCCCCTTGAAGAATACCGCTATCCTGTCCTGCCCGCCGAGTTTCGCATAAATGTCTCTGTACCTCGCACTCTCCCCGTCCTGTGGCAGAAATGCCGAAATGTCCTCCTCATACTTCATCCTCATCGCCGACACCGCACACAGCCCCATCACGGCAATCAAAATAATCGCCGCCACCCAGCGCCGTCTCGACAGGAAGTCGTAAATATTAAGGAAGAACTTTCGCATTTATTTCTATCGGAGAACCGGATGTAGTATGAAGTTCTCAAGCCCCTAGCCACCCACGGCTGATAGTGGGAGGGGCCCATTTATGGGAGGGATGAGGGGCGAAGCCCCGAAGGGTTTGAGAACTTTATACTACGCAGGTTCGACATAACATTTTGTTTATCAACATTCTAGGGTATCCATATATTATAGCGAGAACACAAAGGATTGTGTTCAAGATACTTATGCGAGTAAAATCAGCGCCGGGGCGGAAGGAGGTGACGCGGTCTTCAGGGTAGATGACGCGGACGGGGACGGGGACAAGTTTCACTCCACGCCACGCAGAGAACACGAGC
This sequence comes from Bacteroidales bacterium, assembly GCA_017553405.1. Lineage (GTDB taxonomy): Bacteria > Bacteroidota > Bacteroidia > Bacteroidales > UBA932 > Cryptobacteroides. The sequence continues at coordinate 9,777 of JAFZME010000030.1, read as the reverse complement.
AGTTCGAGCTCAGCTTCATAACGCCTTGTGAGCAAACCGAGACAAGGAAGTTTCCTGAGAGGATAGGCCCGGAAGCCGGTCTGGGTGTCGGGAAGTTTTTTCGCGGTCTGGACCGTAAACCAGAAATTGGAGAAACGGTTGGCGAAAGTGCTGCCGGAGGGCATATTCTCAGCCTGAAGGTTGCGGCTGCCGAGGACGAGGGCGCCGGGATGTTCTGCAATGGCGGCAAGGAAAACAGGGATGTCGGAAGGGAAATGCTGGCCGTCGGAATCGATTGTGAGAGCGTAGTCGAAGCCGAGTTCCCGCGCCTTGCGGAGACCGGCCTTGAGGGCAGCGCCCTTGCCCTTGTTTTTCGGGAATTCGACCAGAGTAAGCGGGAGTTCCGAGCCGGCAAGAATCTCTGAAGTGCCGTCGGTGCTGCCGTCGTTGACGACGATGATCTCGCTGATATGCTTGGAAACGCCGTCGAGGACGCCCGCAAGCGTCCCCGCGTTGTTGAAGGTCGGGATGACCGCGCATATTTTCAGCTGATCAGGCATCCTGCTTGACTGTAATGGTCATTTTAGCGCATACGGCGCCATCTTCACTGACGACGGCCTTAAGCGTTTCATCTTCTAACGCCAGGTCGAAATCGATCCTGGTCTCCCCTTTCGGGAATATCGGAGTGACGAATTTGATGTCCTTAGCCTCAGAAAGGGAAAGTTTCTTCCCGGTGAGGGCCGAGGCCAGTTCGACGGCCATACCGACTATGCAGACGCCGGGAGTCACGGGAAATCCGGGGAAATGGGCCTTGTAGATCTCGGAATCGTCGAGAAGGACGACGGAAGCCTTGGCGGCAGAGGGGTTGCCTGTAAGCGACAGTGTCTTATATAAAAGTCCTTCGAGCATATTATTTCGTATTGAAGAGTTCGACGGAAAGCGGAGCGCAGATGACGACGTTGCTGATGTTGATGGAGGTCGTGTCGCCCTCGATGTCGCGCAGGAGGACCTCGCGGATGACGCCTGAATCGGAATCGGCACGGAGGCGGATTTCAGAGAACATACGGGAAAGGTCGCGGCCCAGGGGCTTCATAACGAGAATCAGCTCCTTGCCGGACAGGACTTCGATATTGAAATCCTTCTCGCTGACGAGACCGTCGGTGGATGAACGGGAAATGCTGCGCAGAAGCGCCTGGTAGCGGCTTTTCTCCTTGAGGTCGGTGGTCTTTCGGACACCTTTCGACTCCGTGAGCACACGGTCGCCGTCAAGGACAAAGAGCGACCTGGCGGGCGTCAAACCTTCATAACGAAGGGATGACGGGGCCTTGACGAAGACCTTGCCGGTGGAAACCAGCGGCTGTGAAAGCATCGAAGTGTTGCGGACTGTGCGGACGTCGAAGGTCGACGTGCTTGTCACCGCATTGGCGGCGTTGACCTTGGCCACGGCCTCGGCAACGGACTGAGCAAAGACCGTTGCGGCTGCAAAAAGCAGAAGGGATGTCGTCAGAAAACGTTTCACGGCTTGACCAAAAGTGCGCAGCCCGTCATAATCAGGAATATTCCGACCCACTGCACCAGGCTGATGTGCTCGTGAAAAATGAGCATTGCGGCAATTGCGCCGAAGACATAGCTGATGCAGGAAAGCGGATATGCGATGCTGAACGGGAAATTCTTGAGTATATAGAGCCAGAGCACGGTCGCTATGCCGAAGGAGATGCCGCAGAGCAGGTACCACCAGTTGGTGAGCTGGCTGCGGAACCAGGGCCAGGACCAGCTGAAAGGGCCGGACTTGACGAGGCCGAGTTTAAGAAGCACCTGTCCGCCGCACAGGAAAACGCTCTGGACAAGGGACAGCGGTATCAGTTTCCACCACATAAGGCTGCAAGTTTTATGGTTGCGCATCCCTCTTTCAGAGGGGAACTGTTGAAGATGACTACGCCCTTCGACTCGCCCGAAGCGATCTTCTCTATCTCATCACAGGCGCCGAGGGCCGTCACGCAGAGATTTTCACCGTACTTTGCGGCAATCGAGTCCCTCGTGATGCACTTCGTCCCTTCTGACGGAGGAAGCAGAGTAACAGATTCGAGCTCGCAGAGCGCCCCTTCAGGGGAATCCGAAAGCACGATAGAGACTGCTGTGTCGGAAACAGCCTCGTTGCCGTAGCCTACCTTTGCGAGCATCATAGAAAGGACCTCGGAAGTCTCCTCAGCCGCAATGACGAGGGCGCTCCTCGACCGTCCGAGAGCAATCCGCATCCATCCGTCCATCAATGCGCTCTCGAAGGAGAGGAAATGGTGGGAATAGGTCACGTTGTAGCCGTGGCAACGGGTGCGGATGGCGATAAGCGAAGCAATCGTATTGTGGGTGGACTGCATAAAGTCCGTGGGGCGGAGGGGCAGGCCGGATGCGCCCGTGAGGGCCATAAGGAGGGCTTCCGTGTTTTCCACGCAGCCAAGGCCGGTGCCGGCGATTATGGCGTCGGGACACTCCAGGCCCGCCTTGGACAGGGCCTCGGAAGAGGTCACGACAATCTTCTTCATTATGGAACTCATCCTGCGGGCCTCGATCGGCGAGATGTACTTTCTCAGCTCGGGCGCTTCGGAGAGAGCCGACAGGGTATGGAATGACTTTATGTAGACCTTTTTCATACCCGCGATAAGATTAAGGATGAGTCGTTGCCTCCGAAGCCGAAGGCATTGGAAAGGATGTGGCGGAGCGCCCTGTGGGGGCCGCCGGTGTAAGGAATCAGGCACTCGGGATCGGCCTGGCTGAAACCAAGGCTCACGGGAATCAGGTCTTCCTGCAACTGCAGAAGGGCGAAGACCGCCTCTATGGAGCCCGAGGCGCTGGTCGTGTGCCCGGTGTAGGACTTGAATGACGCCACCGGAGGCACGTCGGAGCCGAAAATGCGGCGGATGGCCGCGCTCTCCGAAGAGTCGTTGTTGGGAGTCCCCGTGCCGTGCGCGCTGACGAAATCGATGTCCTCCGGCTTCAGTCCCGCCTCCTCGAGCGCCTGCTTCATCGCCAGATAAGGGCCTTCGCCGTCGGCGGAAGTCGCCGTCTGGTGGAATGCGTCGCAGGCATTGCCGCAGCCCGAAAGGACTGCAAGCACCTTCGCTCCCCTTCTCCTCGCCGACTCCTCGGACTCTATGACGAGGAAGGCGGCACCTTCGCCGAGATTGAGTCCGGCGCGGGTCGCATCGAAGGGACGGCACTGCTGCCGGTCCACTATCATCAGCGTGTCGAAGCCATTGAGGTGGAAGGACGAGAGGCACTCCGCGCCGCCGGCAACAACGGCTTCAGCAGCACCGCTCCGGATGATGTCGGCGCCGAGAATAAGCGCGTTGGCAGCGGACGAGCAGGCCGTCGATATGGTCGTGGCGTAGGCGAAGGGCATTTTGCCCGGCTTGCCGGAGACTGCAAAGGCGCCGATCCTGTCGGTCGTGGTGCCGCAGTCGTGGAGGGCGATGTATTCGCTATGGTCGGGGCGGTCGGAGATGAAGTCGCGGTAGTAGCGCTCGCTGCGGTCCATACCGCCGACAGTCGTGCCGTTGATAAGAGGTATGCGTGAAAGCTCCTCAAGGCCGGACTCCTCCAGCGCCTCCTTAAGGGCGAGGGCGCCGAGAAGGATTGTACGCGTGACGGGCACGGAAGGATCGATGCCAAGCATCGAGAGCATCTCGGCGTCGCTCAGCTTGACCTCGCCGACCGGAAATTCTTTCCTGTTGGTCTCGAGGTAACGCACCGCGTCAAGCCCGCTGCGGCCGGCCCGGAGGGACTGCAGAGTCTGCGCCTTCCCTACGCCTACGGCCGACACGACGCCCGCGCCGGTCACCACTATCCGTCCTTTGTAAGGGGCTTCCGTCATAGTCCGGTCGCTATGCGCTGTGCTTTGAAATGTATTCGGCCATCGTGGCTACGGAGCCGAAGATGTGCTTGCCCTCGATGGGGTTGATGACCTTCACGCCGTATTTCTTCTCCATAAGGACTATGAGCTCAAGCACGTCGATGGAGTCGAGCCCGAGACCCTGGTCGCCGAAAAGGGGCGCGTTGTCGTCTATGTCTTCAGGGGTCATCCCTTCAAGGTTCAGCGCAGCGATGATCGCTTCTTTCAATTCTTTGGTAGTAACGTCCATATTATTTGTAATTTGTTAATATTCCATTGATTACGTCCGCTGTAAACTCCTCCCCGTCACCATTTTCGACCTGGAAGACAAGAGCTTCAACGTTATTGTCGTCAGCACAGTCGACCCATCCGCAAAGCACCGAATCGGTCACAGGATCCTCGAAGGATTCGCTGACTATGCTTACGATCTGCCCTGCGTCGAATTTTTCGAGCACATAGGCCGAGGTCTCACCGCGATAGAGGTTGCGTATCGCTATCTCCCCGGTGACGACGTTGGGAAGGGTATATACAAAAAGAGCCGGCGACGGGAAATAGTTGCCGTCGGTGATGGTCTCACGGTAGTGGATGTCGTCGGCCTCGCAGCCGTGGCGGGAGAAAAGCACGACGGCGCGGTCCTCCCTCGGGACAAAACGCTCTCTCTCGTCGGCAAGCAGAATCTCCGACGCAATCAGGCCGGCCTTGGAAATGGCGTCCATCTTGAAGAACTTGGGATAGCTTACCTTCAGGTGCCTGTAGGCGGCTCCCAAAAGCGCAGTCCCCTTCTCTTCGCTCATCTGCATAACGATTTCCCCGTCCTTCATTAGAAGTCCGTCCCGGATAATACACCAGTGCTTAATGCAGATTTTACCCGTCAACTTTTCGATGGTTTATAAAATAAACCTCGAAAGATACGGAAAATTGGGATGAAAAGCAAAAAACTAACCCCAACGGAAGAGGACGGCACCGTTGACACCGCCGAAACCGGAAAGGAGTTTGATGAACGAAACGCTTCCGGGGGCCTCGAACCGGCGCGGGGACGCTGAAAGATTGACCGGACGGGAAGTGCCGGGAGTGCTGTAGCCGGCGGTCGGAAGAATGATGCCGTACTCCGCCGCCTTCATCGACACGATGCTTTCGAGAATGCCCGCCGCACCCATCGTGTGGCCGAAAATGCCCTTGAGGGCGCTGACCGGGACTTCGGAGAGGCCTGCCCTTTCGAGGGCTATGCTCTCCATCTCGTCGTTATAGGCGGTGGCGGTGCCGTGGACGCTGATGAAAGCGAGGTCTTCCGGAGCAGGAAGGAGGGCGCGCAGGGCATTGTAGCTCCCCTCTCCCGTCCGGGAAGGGCCGGAGATGTGGTTGGCATCGTTGCGGACAACTCCCCGGACGATTTGCCAGCCGGCTCCCTCACGGCCAAGGACGACTGCGGCCGATGCTTCGCCGAGGTTGAGTCCGGTGCGTCCGGCGTCGAAGGGCTTGCAGGGCTCTTCCGAAAGAGCCTTGAGCGACTGGAAACCCGTCACTATGAAGCGGCTCTGGACTTCGGCCCCGACAACGACTATGTAGTCGATATCTTCCCTGCAAAGAAGCATACGCCTTGCCGAGACGAGCGCCGAAAGCCCTGATATGCAGGCATTTGAAACGACGGTGACCGGATGCTTGCAATGGAAATGCTCGCGAAGCGCCGCCGCTGATGAAGAAAGGGGCGTGCCGTCGCCCTTGATGGTCGACAGGACAAACTGAACTTTCTCCGAAGCAGGATCTATACCGGCTTCACGAATTGCTTTTGATGCAGCAAGAAGGACGATTGTGTCAAAGAAACCATAGCCGGGAATGCCTTCCTTATAGGCCTCCTTGCGCACTGCATCTCGATTGAACAGAGATGCCACGAAAGGCTCCCGGACGCCGAATTCGCCTTTGTGGAGACGCAGTTCGGAGCGGCCTTCAAGGACAGCACGGAAGTTCTCCTCCGGGGTGAATCCCAGAGGCGTGACAGCGCTGCAGCCAAGTATGGCCACCTGCCCGTTCATTTTCTGAGGGCGGTCTTCATTGCCGATGAAGCGATGATTTCCTCGCCGCAGCTGATGGTCACATCGCAAAGGGTGATGCCGGCGAATTCGCTCACGAGGGCGACGGTCGTAGTGAGACGCTCGCCTGCCAAAGGACGGCGGAGACATTTGAAGCCGCGAACTGAGCCGATATAGCCGATCTCGAGGGGCTGATGAAGTATGTACTTCGAGATGTAGCCGACACGTGCCGCGCAAGACTGTGCCATATTCTCGACAAGGCCTTCCGCACGGAGACTGCCGTCCTCGAACAAAGGCTCTTTCCCGGTCACTTCATATTCTGTCAACGTCTCCACTTCTTCATAAGACAACATCCTGTCCACCAACAAGAAAGGAGGCCTCTGCGGAAGCACTTCTTCAATATCAATCCACGTTAAATCCATCAGTCCCAGAAATTATAAAAATTAAACCACTGGTGCGGGTACTTGCGCACCGTCATCTCCAGCACGGAAGCAAATTCGGAAGCGTCTTTCACCTCCATCGCAGAAATGCGATAGGTTGTTGCGCCGGTCTTCATCACGAATACGGCGATGACCGGCACTCCCCTGGCAGCGGCCAGTGCATACGGCCCGGCAGGAAATTTCGCGGTCTCGCCGAAGAAGTCACAGGCGACGCTCTTCTCGGAGCCGAAAAGCCGGTCTGCGGGGACCGCGACTATCTCGCCGTCGGCAAGGGCGGCCGAGACGATGAAAAGATGCTGCATATCCTCGCTCACGGGCACCATCCTTATGTTGCGCTGCTCGAACAGTTTGCGCCTCCCCGCCATCACGGCCTCGGTCTCGGCGGCATAGACGAGCGCATTGAGGCGCTTCTCCCCCAGCGAAAGCGAGTAGCCGGCAATCTCGAAATTGCCGACGTGAGAACTCGCCACCACAAACCCTTCCTTCTTCTCCGAGAGCTCTGCAAGGCAGTTTTTCTCGTCGATGTCGAATTTGAATGTCCTTCCGCCATACATTGCGAAGCGGTCTATCACAATTTTCCCCATATTGAAGAAATTGCGGTAGACTGCAAAGAAAGACCTTACAAGGCCGAACCCTATGCGGCGCCGGAAAAAAGAGTAAGCCGCACCGCGCGCTTTCCCGTCCAGAAGCATATAGAACGGGATGACGAGGGCGACCACGCCATAGAGGACTACAGGATGAAGAGCGCCCGCCAGCTTAACCAGCGAACGCTGCATCCACGGAGTCCCGTCGGTGGAACCCTTCCATTTGCTATGGGCGTATTCTGCCACTACGACAGCTTGGTGGCGATGAAGTCGCAGAAGTCACCGAATGTCTTATGGTCGCGGAAATCCTCGATGCGGATCTTCACTCCGAATTCTTTTTCCACGAGGACTGCGATATCGACAACCTCGAGGGAGTCGATGCCCATATCTTCCTTGAGGCGCCCGTCGCGGACTACCTTCTCTTCGTCAATTTCAAGCTCTTCCACAAGGAATTCCTTGACTTTTTCTTCTATTTCGTTGAGTGTCATATATATTACTGTTTTTTGCAAACCAAGATACTGTGGCCTTCGCCGAGGGCGTCGTGGATGGTCTCGACTTCCAGTCCGGCTTCGCCGACGAGGCGGATCATCACGTCGGAATGGTACATCCGGCTGTTGCCGTTGGCAAGGGCGGTGAAATAAAGGCTCGTCATCGTGAGGTTGAGCGAAGCCGTCTCGAAGCGCTGCCTGTCCCAGAAAGTCTCCATAATGCAGAGCCTGGTCTTGTCTGACATCACGGAAGCGGCTTTCTTGAGGATGGCCACTATCTCCTTCTCGGAGAAGCAGTCGAGGAACTGGCTCATCCAGATGACGTCGGCGCCCTCGGGAAGCCGCGACTCGGGATCGAGCATATTGGCTCCGCAACCTTCGATGCGTTCCGCCCCTTCCTGCCCTTCTATGTTGGCTTTCATCAGGCCTATCTGCTGCGGCAGGTCGACGATTGTCACCCTGACGTCCGGATCCTGTGCGACACAGCGAAGTGCGAAGCGGCCGGTGTTGCCGCCGACGTCCATAATCCTGCCCGGCTTGAGGGAAAATACCACCTTGAGGGCGTCGCGGAAGGATATGTCGGAATAGTGGTGGTCGAATGCGAACCAGCTTTTCTGCACCTGCTCCGGCAGTTGGGAAAGGCCTTCGTAGATTGTCGGCCACGAGCCGAAATGCCTGAGTCCCACAGGCTTACCCTCAAGGAGCGACTCCTCGAGCCGGAACATCCCTTCGTAGTTGACGTCGTGGTTGAAATCGAGGTTGATGCGGACGATGTCGCTGTTCTGGAGGAACCAGCCGGTCTTGGTGATGCTGTAGCGGTCGGTCTCCGGGTTGACGATCACCGCGCCCATAGAAAGCCCCGCTTCGAGAAGCACTCTCGCCGCATAATCGGAAATACCGCACTTCTGCGCGGCTTCCTCCACCGTAAGGCCTTCCGGCGAATGGTTGATCCCGTCAAGAAGGCCGAATTTGACCAGCAGCCGCGCCGCCTCGAAAATCATCGGCCCATACGCAATGAAATGCGCCAGCCTCTGCGACTCGAGCATCGGGAGATCATCCTTCGTATACGCTTCGGCAACTCCGGGAAACAAATTCATAACGTATCCAAATTTTATTTGGAAAGCGATTCCTTTTAAGAACTACAAAGATAAGTATAAATATACTTTTAACAAATTAAGATTCAGGGAGGAGGCGGAGGGCGATGCGGCGGCGGTCGGGATCGACGTTGATTACGGCGACACGGACTTTTTGATGGAGACGGAGAACCTTGGAAGGGATGACGCGGCCCTGGCCTTCCTGACGCATATTGGACACGTGGATGAGGCCGTTCTCGTGGAGACCGATGTCGACGAAGGCGCCGAAATCGGTGATGTTGGTCACGATGCCGGGGAGTTCCATACCGGGCTTGAGGTCTTCGAATTCCCTTACGTCGGAAGCGAATTCGAACTCCTCCGCGGCCTCGCGGGGATCACGGCCGGGCTTAGCAAGCTCCTTCAGGATGTCGTTTACCGTCGGCAGGCCGACATCACCGCCAACGTAGTCCTCGGCCTTGATTTTGGCGCAGAGCTCTGCATTGCCGACCAGACGGGCGGTCGTAACGCCAAGGTCGGAGGCCATCTTTTCGACTATGTGGTAGCTTTCCGGATGGACAGCGGAGGCGTCGAGGGGATTGCTTCCGCCATCGATACGGAGGAAACCTGCGCACTGCTCGAACGCCTTGGCGCCGAGCCTCGGGACCTTGAGAAGCTGCGCCCGGGAGGAAAATGCGCCGTTGGAGTCTCTCCAGGCCACGATCGCGGCGGCGAGTGCCGGGCCGATGCCGGACACGTACTGAAGCAGATAAGGACTTGCTGTGTTGAGATTGACGCCCACGGAATTGACGCAGAGCATCACGGTGTTGTCGAGCGCTTCACGAAGGAGAGTCTGGTCCACGTCGTGCTGGTACTGCCCTATCCCGAGCGATTTGGGATCTATCTTCACAAGCTCAGCCAGAGGATCCATCAGGCGGCGGCCAATCGAGACTGCGCCGCGCACGGTGACATCATAGTCCGGAAACTCCTCCCGGCCCACCTCGGATGCGGAATAGACCGAAGCTCCGTCCTCGCTGACGGAGAAAATGCGAACGCCTTCAGGGAGATGGCATTTACGAAGGAAATCCACAGTCTCCCTGCCTGCAGTCCCGTTGCCGACGGCGATGACCTCGGCCGTGTACTTCTCTGCAAGGGAGCTGACGGCGGTGATTGCCTGCACTTTCTGCGAGAGCGGCGGATGGGGAAATATGGCCTCGAAATGAAGAAGCTTGCCCTGCTCGTCGAGGCAGACCACCTTGCAGCCGGTACGGAATCCCGGGTCTATCGCCATCACCCTCTTCCG
>JAFZME010000029.1 GCA_017553405.1 Bacteroidales bacterium | reverse complement strand
CCGCCGTGGGGCGTCGAGAAGGTCTTGTGGAGGTTGACGTGCATAATGTCGAAGCCCATATCGCCGGGGCGCGCCACTCCGAGGAGCGGATTGAGGTTGGCGCCGTCGTAGTACATAAGTCCGCCGGCCTCGTGGACAAGGGCCGCAATCTCCTCCACCCGGCTCTCGAAGAGGCCGAGGGTGTTGGGATTGGTCATCATCATTCCGGCCACCCTGTCGTCGAGAAGCTCCTTAAGCGCATCGACATCGACACGGCCGTCGGGAAGGGACTTCACCTGCACGACCTCCAGGCCGCAGACCGCGGCCGAGGCCGGGTTGGTCCCGTGGGCGCTGTCGGGGACGATGACGCGGGTGCGCTGCAGCCCTCCGGTCAGGAGGTGGAAACGCCGCATAATCATAAGGCCCGTCAGCTCGCCGTGGGCGCCGGCGCAGGGGTTGAAGGTAAAGGCGGACATACCCGTGATCTCGCAAAGAGCCTTTTCGAGCCCCTCATAGACCTCGAGGGCGCCCTGGACGGTCTCGGCCGGCTGAAGGGGGTGAAGCCCCAGGAAGCCCGGCATAGCCGCAATCTCTTCGTTGATCTTGGGATTGTATTTCATAGTGCAGCTGCCGAGCGGGTAGAACCCCGTGTCGACGCCGAAATTCATCTGCGAAAGATTGGTGTAGTGGCGCACCACGTCGGGCTCGCTCACCTCTGGAAGAGGAAGCGGGGCCTCTCGGACCAGCCCGGCAGGAATGGCTTCAGCCGCAGGATAGCGGTCTTCCGGAAGAGAATACCCTGTCCGTCCCGGGACGGAGAGCTCGAATATCAATGAGTCGTAGTATTTCATAGTCCGGAATTTTTAATGGTCTCGACAAGGGCGTCGGTCTCGGCCTTCGACCTCTTTTCGGTCACGCAGAAGGACACAAAGCCCTCCTCCGTCTCCAGGGCGGCGAAGAATCCGGCATCCAGAAGCTTCTTCTGGAGCTTCTCCGGATCCACAAGCGGCCTCAGGACGAACTCCTTGAGGAACGGCTTCCCGGGGAAGACATCCTCGAAGAGGCCTGTCTCCAGGAGCCGGGCCTTGAGGTAGTGGGCGCCGTCGGAGGATATGCGGTTGACTTCGCGCAGCCCTTCCGGGCCCATCAGCGAGCAATAGACAGTGGTCCACAGGGCCATCAGGGACTGGTTCGAGCAGATGTTCGACGTGGCCTTCTCGCGGCGGATGTGCTGCTCGCGGGCCTGGAGGGTGAGGACATAGGACCTGCGGCCCTGCCTGTCCACCGTCTCCCCCACTATACGGCCCGGCAGCTTGCGGAGGTAGTCCTTCCTGGCGGCCATAAAGCCGACATAAGGGCCGCCGTAGCAAAGCGGAATGCCGAGGGACTGGCCGTCGCCGACGGCGATGTCGGCTCCCCACTCCGCCGGGGTCTTGACCACGGCGAGGGCGGAAGGATCGCAGTACTCGATGAGCAGCGCGCCGGCCTCGTGGAGGACGTCGGCAAGCCCCGAGTGGTCCTCGATGATGCCGTAGCGGTTGACCGAAGGGACGATCAGGCCCGCCACGTTGCCTTCTGCGAGGCACTCGCGGACGGCCTCGACCGGCGTCTCGCCCTCTTTCGGAATGAGGACGAGCACGTTGAAGTCGTGGTAGGTCGCGTAGGTGCATATCACCTTGATCACGTTGGGAAGGAGCGCGCCGGAAATGATGACGGTGTCCTTCTTTTTCGTGGAGGATATGGCCATCATAGCCGCCTCTGCGGCCGCGGTCGCTCCATCGTACATCGACGCGTTGGCGCAATCCAGCCCCGTGAGGGCGCATATCATACTCTGGAACTCGAATATATAGCGCAGCGTCCCCTGCGATATCTCGCATTGATAGGGGGTGTATGCCGTGAGGAATTCCGAACGGGAGGTGATATACGGAATGACCGAAGGGGTGTAGTGGTCATAAGCACCGGCGCCGACGAAGACCTTCAGGCGAGGATTCTTCGCATCCAGAGCCGTGAAGAAATCCCTCACTTCCTGCTCGGAAAGCGCTTCCGGAAGCTCCGGAGCGGCTTTCAGCTTCAGGTCGGAAGGGATGTCCGAATACAGGGCATCGAGGTCGGGGACGCCGATGCGCTCAAGCATCGCGGAGATGTCCTCCGCGGTGTGAGGCAGGTACGGAGATCCGGCCATATTATTCGATGGAAGCCTTGTAGGCGGCAGCGTCCATCAGGCTCTCGAGCTCCGAAGGATCGCTCATTTCAACCTTTATGATCCAGGCGGCGTAGGCATCCTCGTTGACCAGCTCGGGAGAATCGACGATCTCTTCGTTGACCTCGACCACCTTGCCGGAAACGGGAGAATACAGGTCGGAGGAAGCCTTCACGCTCTCAAGCGCTCCGAACTCCTCGCCTTTCACCACCTCGTCGCCCTCTTCGGGAGCGTCGACATAGGTTATATCTCCCATCTCGCTCTGGGCGAAATCAGTCACACCTATGACGGCAATGCCGCCTTCCACTTTTACCCATTCGTGGGACTCGGAATACAAAAGTCCCTCAGGAATCTTGCTCATGTTATTTCTTATAATTTGTTTGATAAAATCTTTTCTTGACCACCTTGCCGGGGAATGTTTTTTTGCGGATACGGACGGAGAGGGGCGTGTCGAGGGCGGAGAAATCCTTGCCGACGAGGGCGAAGCAGATGCTCTTGTCGAGGGATATGGAGTGGTAGCCGGTCGTGACTACGCCGACCTCGGCGCCTTCCGGCGTCTCCACCGGGTAGCCGGCGCGCGGCACCGCGTTGTCCTCGAGCTCGATGCCTACGAGCTTCCTGCTCAGCTCCCCTGCCTTCTGGGCGAGGAGGGCATCCCTTCCTATGAAATCCTTATCGAACTTGCAGAACATCCCGAGCCCCGCCATAACCGGGGAAATCTCCGGGCTGAGCTCGTCGCCGTAGAGCGGCAGGCCGGCCTCGAAGCGGAGGGTGTCGCGGCAGCCCAGCCCGCAGGGCGGCACGCCTGCCTTCAGCAGGATGTCCCATATCTCACGGGTGCCGTCGAGCGTCGTGTAGATTTCGAATCCGTCCTCGCCGGTGTAGCCCGTGCGGCTCAGGATGAGGCGGCTGCCGTGCCACTCGAGGTCGCAGAAGGTGTAGAACTGGAGGTCGCGGGCTTGAGAGAAGCCAAGCACCTCGACGACGACCTTCTCGGCTTCCGGCCCCTGGACGGCGATCTGCCCCCACTCCGGGGAGGCGTTGACAATCCGGCAGTCGAAAGGCTTGCCGGTCCGGGGATTGGCCTTCGCCTGAGCGAGAATCCATTCGTAATCCTTGGCGATATTGGCCGCATTGACCACGAGGAGGAAGCTCTCCGGAGCGAACTCCCTGTAGACCAGCAGGTCGTCGACCACGCCGCCATCGGGGTAGCACATCATCCCGTAGAGGACCTTGCCGGGCTCGAAGCCGCGGATCTCATTGGTGAATATATGGTTGATAAACGCCTCGGCCTCGGGGCCGTCGATGAAAATCTCGCCCATATGGGACACATCGAACATACCGGCTTTCTGCCGGACAGCGTTGTGCTCTTCGATGATTGAGGTGTACTGGATGGGCATCATAAAGCCCGCGAAGGGGCTCATCCTGGCGCCCAGGGCGACGTGAGAGTCGTAGAGGCAGGTCTTCTGGAGGTTGTCCTGAATTGGTTCGTTCATACGTGGTCAGTTAAACAGTCAACAAATATAACCTTATAAATCCGCTATTCAAATAGACCGTGCACAAAACAATCAAGCATTTTTAAACAGGATATCAACAAACGCGCGTGCGCTCAACCCCCTCACCATTTTCTCGATAGCCACGCCCTCCAGCGCCGCCTCGACCTCCTCCCTCACCGGCCTCCTCCCCGCCAGCAGCCTCGACAGCTCCTCCGACACATCCTCTCCCACTGCAAAAAAGTCCCCCACAAGACTAACATTAAATATTTTACCCCTACGTAATTTAAGTGATACTTCAACATATCCACATCCCTCAACGTATGACTCTGACTCTATGGACTCGCTGACACAACTACTAAACTTTCCGCCAATAAAATCTTCTTCCAGATAACTTTGTTCTATCCGTTCAATTTTAGTTATATCCATTGCATCAAGCAGCAGACGCCCGCCGCCCGCCGAGAGCGCCCTCCTGAGGGCCTCCGCAAGGCGTTCAATGGGCAACTCCGGCAGGAATTCCCTCACGGAGCAAACGCGGCTAGAGACCGACCTCACGCCCTTGGCCCCGAGCTTCAGCCTCGAGGGCCGCAGCGCCGCCTCCATCGAGGCGAAATCGATGTCGTAGAGCATCGTACTGTGGACGACGCTCGACGACGGAAGGGCGAAAAAAGCGCTGCCGGAGACCTTACGGCCGTCGATCAGTATGTCGTTGCGCCCCGACACCTCCGCGGGCAGCCCCAAGGACCGGAGCGCCCCGCAGACCGCCTCAGAGAATTTCGCAAAATTCTCCTGCACCCCGGCGCCGGGATATATGCACGAAATCATAATATTGCCCCTGTCGGAATAGACGCACCCGCCCCCGCTCTTGCGGCGGTAGTACTCCACCCCGTGTGCCCGGCACCACCGGGTGTCGAGCTCCGCCTCCGGATCCTGGTTCCGCCCGAAAATCACCGTCGGCCCCGACTGCCACAGAAAGAACAGTCCGCCCCCAAACGCCCGCCTCGCGAGCAGCCCGCCCTCACTCCGACAGCCCACCGACGCCGGCACCTCACCCTCAGCCACAGCATCACCCTCCCGCTCCATCACCTGCTCCTCCGGCCGAACCTCCCGCCCCGCCAACTGCTCCTCCCCTGCCGGGAGCTCCCGCCTCGCGAGGTACTCCTCCGCCGCCAGAAAAAACGGCAGCCGCCGCCCCGCCGCGACGCCCTCAAGCGCCCCGACTCCCGCCTCCGGAGAGACGCCCTCGAGCACTCTGCGGCCAACCGCCGGGAAGCACTTCTCACTCCCCCTGGCCCCCTCCTCCGGGAATATGACTTCGGTCATCATTTCTCTCAAAATTTCTCCCGAATATACGCATTTTTCCCGTGAAATCCCACCGTCGCCCCATTTTCCTCAAAACCGCCACTAACACACTGAACACCAACAACTAAAACTATTTTGTTTTTAATTGTAACTTTTTTGTTTCATAATGGTATTTCCGAAGCGCAGCCCACCGTCCGGTGGAGCGTAACGCATTATCCATCAATAAAATAACATAAGTCTCTCTGTATGAATTCAAGCAGAGAGACTTCCATCAACTCTCTCACCCACAATTCGTTATCCTCCACGGCAATAAAGAGCCCCGCGCAAGGTCTCTTTTCACCCCGGGGACCTTGCCCCCTTTTCGCCGCTCCACCCCCTTCCCCCACGCAAGGTCCCCCCACCCAAAATCAGACCCTGCGCGCTAAATGACGAGGCCGGCCGAGGTGTGCCCGGTGGTGTCACGGCGGACACCACCGGACACGAAAACCCCGGGAAAACGTTCCCGGTGGTGTCGCGCTAAGCACCACCGGGGACGGTCCGCCCCTTGAAGTGACGGGAGATACGCTCGGCCTAAAGGCCTCGGTATGACAAAAGAGCGGAGTCGGCGCCTCGGCTATTTTTGTAGAGGGGAGACTAAATGTCGAATCCCCCTAGCCACCCACGGCTGGTAGTGGGAGGGGCCCGAAACGAATGTTTTGGGAGGGATGAGGGTCGAATGACCCGAAGGGGTGAGATATTCAGTCTCCCCGGCAGAAAATAGACGAATAGATTTTTCCACCTGTCGAAATGACAAAATAATCAATTACTTTTTGCGAATGCCGCGCAGAATGAGTAAATTCGCGGGTTATTTTTTGAGCGAATAGATGGGCCTTCTGCTTTTATTCCTTCTTGGCGCGATGGCGATATCGTTTCTGTGCTCCCTGCTGGAGTCGGTGCTGATGTCGTCGCAGATTTCGTATATCACGATGAAGGAGGACGAAGGCGACAAGGCGGCGGCGGTCTTTATGACGCTCAAGCAGAATATGGAGCGCCCCATCGCGGCGATCCTGTCGCTCAACACCATCGCCAACACCATAGGCGCGGCGGGCGTCGGCCACCAGGTGGCGGTCCTCTACGGCGACAGGGGCCTGGCCCTTGCCTCGGCGCTGATGACGATTCTTATCCTCATCTTCTCGGAGATCATCCCCAAGACGATAGGCACCACCCACTGGAGGAAACTCCTTGGCCTGGGCCGGGTGATGAAGTGGCTCATCGTGCTGATGTTCCCCCTCGTGATTCTCATAGAGCTCATCACCAGGCTCCTCAGCAAGAAGGACGAGGCGGACCCGCAGATCAGCCGCGAGGAGGTCTCCGCGATGGCCAATATGGGCGAGGAGGAAGGCACGCTCGAAAAAAGCGAGAACAAGGTAATCCAGAACATCATCAAGCTCGACGACATCGAGGCCTCCGACATTATGACGCCCCGCACGGTAGCCGCCATCGCGCCCGAGTCGATGACGCTCAAGAAATTCTACAAGGAGGCTTCCCTCTCCCACAACACGAGGATCCCGGTCTACTCCGACTCCCCCGAGTTCATCACCGGCTATGTCCTCCGTTTCGACGTCCTCCAGAACCTCGCCGACGACAAGTTCGATATGAAGCTCGGCGACATCCGAAGAGATATCTCCGTTTTCGCAGAGAACACCTCTGTATCAGACGTTTGGGAGTCCCTGCTTAAATCAAAGGATCAAATCGCCCTGATAGTCGATGAATACGGCTGCTTCCAGGGCCTCATCACCCTCGAGGACATCATCGAGACCATCCTCGGCCTCGAGATCATCGACGAGCGCGACACCGTCACCGATATGCAGCAGTATGCGCGGGAAAGATGGCAGCAGCGCCAGAAGCAGTACAAGCACATCTACCTCCCCGACCCGGAAGACGACGACTAGGCGCCCTCGTAGCGGTCCAGCGCCTCCGCCATCAGCGCCCTGCCCTTCTCGGCAATCTCCTCGCCCTTGACGTAGTCGGTCAGGGATGTATAAGCATCGAGGGGCATTTTAACAAGGACGTCAGGGACAATGACTTCAGCGTCAAGCCTGGCGATAACGTGATTGGCTATTGAGAAACAGCGGTCGATAATTGATATATAGTTGTCTTCCGCGATTTTGCCCTCAAGGAATTTATCCACCGATGAACGGTCGATGTCGTTGACGTCGAATGCCACAAGAATATCACCAGGAGTCCTCTCCACAAGATCCAGGGGAAGAGTGTTGACAATGCCGCCATCGACAAGCACACGTCCATTCCATCTTACGGGACGAAGCATTGAAGGGATTGAGATTGAAGCACGGATGGCTTCATACAAGGGCCCCTCACGGAAAACGACCTGCTCTCCCGTGTACAAATCAGCGGCCACGGCGACATACGGGATTGGCATATCCTCAATCCTTACTTCAGGCACTACCTCCTTGAATTTTTCCATCAGGCGAGCCCCCTTCATCAGATAACTTTTACTGATGGAAAAATCCAGCAGGCGGAGCATCTTGAGGTTGTCGAGGCCATACAGCCACTTCTTGAAATCCTCCAGGCCGCCGGCGGCATAGACGCCGCCTATGAGCGAGCCGACGGAGCAGCCGGAGATGGACGTGATGTTGTAGCCGCGCGAAAGAAGCTCTTCGATGGCTCCGATATAGGCGAAGCCGCGCGGGCCGCCGCTCGACAGTACTAGTGCAACATTCTTTCCCATAAGAAACTATTTAGACAAGGCCTTCTGGAATGCACGTGCATTGCGCAGATGCTGCTCGTAGGACGAGGCGAAAAGATGCGTCCCGTTGAGCGACGGGCTGGCGCAGAAGTAGAGATAGTCGTGCCTCTCCGCGCCGAGCACGGCCTCAAGGCAGACCACCGGAGGGCAGGAAATCGGCCCGGGAGGGAGTCCCTTATATTTATAGGTGTTGTAAGGAGAATCGTACTCCAGATGCCTCAGGAGCACCCTTTTCAGGCTGTAGCCGAAGCAGTAGGCCACCGTCGGGTCCGCCTGCAGGAGCATCCCGGTGCGGAGGCGGTTGAGATAGACTCCCGCGATGCGGGGCAGCTCCGGCGCATAGTGGGACTCGCCGTCGACAATCGACGCCAGAGTCGAAACTTCCTCGCGGGTGAGCCCCTGCGCGGCCGCCTTGGCAAGCCTCTCGGGCGTCCACCACGAATCGGCCTCCTTGAACAGCCTCTCGACGATTGCATCCGGCCCCTCGGTCCATTTGATGGAATATGTCTCCGGGATTATCTTCGTGAACAGCAGCGTCGTGTCCGTGCCGTGGGCTTCGAGGAAATCCGGGGAATTGAGCGTCGAGGCCACATCGACGGAATCGACCATCATCTGCGCCCCGATCTTGCGGGCCAGCACGCCGCGGGAGCGTATGGAGCCCGAAAGCGTGAGGCTCACCGGCGTCTGCCAGCCGTGCCTCAGCATCCTCGCCAGATACATCGTCGAGGAGGAAGGCGCCACCGTGTAGTGGCCGGCCTGAACGCCTTCCGACGCCCCCGCGCTGCGGAAAGCGCGGCGTAGGCTCCCCTCCCTCAACACGACGCCCTTCGCCAGGATGCTGTCGAGGACAGAGGCCGGGCTGTCGTCGGGGTAGACGTACAGCTCGAGACTGCGGGAGAAGCCCGGAAGCTTCCTGTCGATGAAATATCTGGCGGCAAAAAAGCCGGGAACCGCCATCAGAAGGACGACGGCCGCCGCGGCGACTGTCCAAAGCTTTTTCATTTCTTGCGGGCAGCGGATTTGCGGAGAGCGAGCTCATCGCCTTCGCGAGGG
Organism: Bacteroidales bacterium; assembly: GCA_017553405.1. GTDB lineage: Bacteria > Bacteroidota > Bacteroidia > Bacteroidales > UBA932 > Cryptobacteroides. The sequence goes on along the minus strand of JAFZME010000029.1, from coordinate 10,605 downwards.
ACGTAATTGGCCGGCAGGCCGTTCATCTTGCGGACCGAGGACATCTTGACGCCGAAGCGCTGGCAGATCTCCCTGAAGTCCTCGTCGGGGCCGCCGACTATGTATTTTTCAAGGCCCTTGGCGGCCTCCTTCTTCTTGGGCTGGAGATAGACAATCGTCCCCGGCAGGAGCTTACGCTCGAAATCGAGGTCGTTGTAGCGGACTATCTCGCTGAGGAAGAGGTTGTAGCACTCGGCCAGCGAAGCGTAGCTCTCGCCCTCGACCGAATAGACGAACGGCACCCCGTTGCGGGAATAGAGCTGGCGGGAAAGCGAGAAGTGATACTGCTCCATCTCGCCCTGCGGGAGCGACTTGGGCTCCTCTATCTTGAGCGGAGACTCCGGAATGGTGCCCGCGAGCTCCTCGTCGACATACTGGGTTGAATTGGCCTTCCTCGAGCGCCTGCGCGCCTTTGAATGCTTCTTCGAACCGGAATCGACGGCCGGCTCGATGGCATCCTCCCCTCCTTCGGCGACGGCGTCTGCGATGCTCATCCTGTCGTAGGCGGAGAGCTTATAGTCCTCTATGAGCTTGATGAGCTTGGCCGGGTAGCCCGGATCGGTCGCATAGCCCGCCTTCTTGAGGCCATAGGCCCACGAGGTGTAGTCCGTGGTCTCGAAGTCGAAGAGGAACTTGTAGCGGTCGTAGTAGCGGAGAAAATCGGAATGGTCGCGGAACGACTCCTCGTCGGTGGCGTAGGTGCGGAAGCACTCGCCCTTCTTGTCGTCGTCTGCATACATCTTGCCGCCCTTCCAGCCGTTATGGCACTTTATGCCGAAATGGTTATGGCCCTCCTTTGCAAGGGAGGAAAGGCCTGCGCCGGACTCGAGAAGTCCCTGGGCCAGGGTGATGCTGGCCGGGACGCCGGTGCGGTACATTTCACTGACGGCGATGCCGCTGTAGCGGGCGATGTATTCGTCCTGCGCGCTCTTCTTGTCGCCGGCGAAAATGGCCGCGCAGACAAACAGCAGGACAAGAATTGGCAGATATCTTCTCATAACCCTGCTAATTTCGGAATTTATTCGTTTATTTCAAAGACGTCGCCGTCCGAAGCGGCGTAGGTTTCCGGGAATATCGTACGGCACTCCTTCTCATAGAAGGAAGGATCCTGGTCCCTTGAGGAATAATGGCCTATGATAAGCTTGCGCGCACCGGCCTCAAGGGCACACCGTGCCGCGTCCAAGGTGGTCGAATGGTGGCGTGCGGCCGCCTGGTCGGCACGCGCCGCGATATAGGTCGTCTCGTGGTAGATCACGTCGACTCCCCTCAGCCAGGCCGCCTCCTCCGGGAACGGCGCCGTGTCGGAGCAATAGGCGTAGCCGGCAGGCTTGAATTTCCTGAAGGTGGCCTCCTCGACGCCGATGACCGTCCCGTCCTCCCGCAGGACAGGCTCTCCCCTTTTCAGCGAACCTATTTCGGTGAGCGAAAGGGAATATTTTTCTATGGCTTCCTTTCTCACGTTGAGCGGCTTTTCCCTTTCGGTGAATATATAGCCGAAAGTCTCTATCCCGTGGTTGAGCGGGAATGCACGGACTTCGAGGGAAGGACACCTGTAGATGACCTCCGGCTCCTTCATCTTGAGCGGAGTGAAGCGCAGCTCGAAGCGCAGCCCCTCGCCGTAATATGAAAGGAAGAATTTAAGGATTGGGCCGAGCGAGACAGGACCATATATATTCATAGGTCTGGTGCGCCCGAGCATCCCGACTGTCGCGAGGAAGCCGAAGAGTCCGAAGACGTGGTCGCCGTGGATATGGGATATGAACACGGAGTCTATCCGCATCATCGGCAGTTTGAAGCGCTGCAGGCTAGTCTGCACTCCCTCGCCGCAGTCAATAAGGAAGAAGCGCCCGTGTACTGAAAGTACCTGGGCGCTCTGTCCTCTGCCGACAACAGGTTTGGCCGAAGCCGTGCCTACTGTCGTGACGCTGAAATTACTCACCTTTCTCGAGCTTGTCCTTGAGGGCTGCGAGGGAAGAGATGTCACCGAGAGTGGTCTTCTCGATGGTGGTGTTGATCTTCTTCACGGCCTTCTTGGTGCCTTCAGCCTCAGCGGCGGCCTTGGCTTCCTTGACCTCGGAATAGGTGCGGAGATGAGACACGCGGACGGTGCGGGTCGAACGGCGGAGCTCGATGACCTTGACGGGGAGCTTGTCGCCGACGACGGCCTGCTTGCCGTCTTCCTTGACCATCTCACGGTTGAACGCAACCGCCTCGGTGCCGTCCTCGAAGGTCACGGTCGTGGTCTTGTCACCGGCATTGGCGACAGTGGCCTCAACGGTCGTGCCGACGGGATACTTGGCCTCGAGCTCATCCCAAGGGTTGGGAACGAGCTGCTTGCGACCGAGCGAGAGCTTGTGGTTCTGCTCGTCGAAGTCGAGGATGACGACCTCGATGCTGTCGCCGGAAGCGACGAGCTCGGAAGGATGCTTGATCTTGTTCCAGGAGAGGTCGCTGATGTGGATGAGGCCTTCGACACCGTCCTCAAGCTCGGCGAAGACGCCGAAGTTGGTGACGTTGCGGACGGTAGCGGTCTGACGGGAGCCGACGGGATATTTCTCGCGGATGGTCTCCCAAGGGTTGGCTGTGAGCTGCTTCAGGCCGAGGGACATCTTCCTGGCCTCGCGGTCGACCGAAAGGACGACTGCGTCGACTTCCTGACCGAGGGTGAGGAAATCCTGAGCGCTGTGAAGCCTGGGGCTCCAGGACATCTCGGAGACGTGGACGAGTCCTTCGACGCCGGGAGCGACCTCGATGAATGCACCGTAGTCGGCCAGAGCGACGACCTTGCCCTTGACGACGTCACCGGGCTTGATGTCGGCGGAAAGGCCCTCCCAAGGATGCGGGGTGAGCTGCTTGAGACCGAGGGCGATCCTCTTCTGCTGCTCGTTGAAGTCAAGGACGACGACCTTGATCTTCTCATCGAGGGCGACGACCTCTTCAGGGTGCGTGATACGGCCCCAGGAAAGGTCGGTAATGTGAATGAGACCGTCCACACCGCCGAGATCCACGAACACGCCGTAGCCGGTGATGTTCTTGACAGTGCCTTCGAGGACCTGGCCCTTCTCAAGCTTGGAGATGAGCTCCGCCCTCTTCTGCTCCTGCTCGGCCTCGAGGAGTGCCTTGTGGGAGACGACGACATTGCGGAATTCGGGGTTGATCTTGACGATCTTGAAATCCATCGTTGTATTGACGAACACATCGTAGTCGCGGATGGGCTTGATGTCGATCTGGCTGCCGGGAAGGAAGGCCTCGATGCCGAACACGTCGACGATCATACCGCCCTTCGTGCGGGTCTTGATGAAGCCCTTGACGATCTCGCCGGCGTCGTAGGCGGCGTTGACCCTGTCCCAGGACTTGAGGGCGCGGGCCTTCTTGTGGGAAAGGATGAGCTGGCCTTTGCGGTCCTCGGCGGACTCGACATAGACATCCACTTTGTCACCGACCTTGAGGTCCGGGTTGTAGCGGAACTCGGGAGCGGAGATGACGCCTTCGCTCTTGTAGCCGATGTTGACGATGACCTCACGCTTGCCAATGGCGGTCACGGTGCCTTCGACGACCTCGTTCTCGACGACCTTGGAGAGTGTTTTGTCGTAGATCTCGGAGACTTTTTCACGGTCTTCGGCGGCAACGCCTTTCTCTTCGAAGGCATCCCAGTCGAAGTCTTCCGGAGCGACGGAAGCGTTGAGGAATGATTTGGTTTCTTCTGACATAATAATTTACAATCAGACTAGGGGTTAAACATTATTTTACGTGCCTTCCGGAAAAAACAAGCACGCTCTTCCGGAAAAAAGCGTGCAAAGTTATTCAAAAAAATCTATTAATCAAATAAATATTACAGCATCTTCCTTTTCTTGAAAACGAAAAGGACTCCGACGAAAAGAAGGACCATTATTCCGATGATGATCACCCAGTTCCACGGGGATACGTTGGGGTCGGAGGCCCCTATCATCGGGAGGCGGACATTCATCCCGTAGAAACTCGCCACGAGAGTCGGAGGCATCAGCAGCAGGGAGACCAGGGTGAAGACCTTCATAATCTTGTTCTGGTCGAGGTTGATAAGACCGACAACGGTGTTCTGCAGGTACTCCAGCCTCTCGAAACAGAAGTTGGTGTGATTGATGAGGGAGGAGATGTCCTGAAGCAGCACGGAGAAACGGTTGTCGAGCACGTCAGGCAGCTTGTCAGAGCGCAGCATATTGGAAATGAGACGCTGCTTGTCCACTACGTTCTCACGGACAATCATCGTGTTCTCCTGAAGCTGGCTGATGTCGAGGAGGAGGTCTTCGTTGATGTCTTCCTGCTGGTTGATCCTCTTGGCATACTGGGAGATCTCCTTCGAGAGGAGCTCGATCATATCGGCGTCGAGGTCGACACGCTGGTCGAGTATGCTGGCGAAGACGGAATAACCGGACGGATAGGGCTTGGGGTTGACCTGCATCCTCCTCTGGAGCTCCGTGAACGAACGGAGAGGGACCTCGCGGAGCGTGGTGAGCGACTTGCCGACAAGGATGAACGACACCGGCTGCATCATATACTCGTCAGGGCCCGGGGTGAGGAAGTTGGTGTTGGCGAATATGGCCTCGCCCGTCTCGAAGAAACGGGATGAGCTCTCGATCTCCTCCGCCTGTGCGCGGCTCTGGATCTCAGTCCCGAGGAAGGATTCGACGGCTCTTTTTTCCTCTCCGGAGGGATCTATAAGGTCGATCCACACCACATCTTCGAGCTGCAGGCTCGAGAATATGGCCTTCGACTGGGAGAGCACGATCTTCCCTTCCTTTCTGTAGAACACGCTGAACATCGCCGCAAAGGTAAAAACTTTTTTACAAATAAGACAACAGTCTTATACGACGCCCAGAAGTTTGCCGCGGGAAAGCATACAGTCGCCGAACGGAGCCGCATCGGCGCCGAGGCGTGAGAATCTTATGGTAGTGTCCTGACTTACAAAGTTTTGCGAGAGTTTCTTGACCGTGCTCTTGATAGGGAGCATCAGGTAGTCGCCGCCGACTGCGAGGCGTCCGCCGATGACCACCATCTCGGGGTTGAAGATATTGATAAGACCGGCTATTCCGCGGCCGAGCGTGGAGCCGATCTCCTCGACGATACGGATTGCCAGCACGTCTTCTTCATTGATGGCCACGAGGATGTCCTCGAGGTTGATCTTGTCGCCCCTGCGATATTTGGCCGAGAGCGACGAAGCCTTGCCGGCGGCAAGCTCTTCAAGCACCCTGCGGTAGAGAGCCGAACCGGAAGCTCCGGTCTCAAGGCACCCGACCTTGCCGCAGCGGCAGATGACGTCGTTGTCGAGGATGGGGAAATGGCCGAACTCGCCGGAGAAGCCGGACTTGCCGAAATAGAGCTTCCCGTCGAGTATCATACCCATACCGAGACCCCAGCTCACGTTGACGAAAAGCACGTTTTTCTCATTCTTCACGACGCCGCCGATGTACTCGCCGTAGGTCATTGCACGGGAGTCGTTGTCGATGTTGACGGGGACGCCGAGGTAATCCGTGAAAGTCTTGTCGAGCGGATAGTCCTTGTCGTAGGAGAAGGAGTTCGAATAGCCCGCCTTGGGGTTGACACGGCCGGAGAAGGAAAGCCCGCAGCCGAGCACCCTGTCCCAGTCGAGGCCGTTGCGCTCGAAATAGCCGCGCAGGGCCGAGCAGATCACCCTCACGGACTCCTCGTTGGCCTCCATCACGAAGGGGATGGTGCCGGAATTCTTGAGGATGGTGCCCTTGAAGTCGGTCACGATAAGCCTGGCCTGCCTGTAGCCGACGTCGACGCCTACGAGATAGCCGGCGGAGGGGTTGAGCCCGTAGATGCTGGGGCGGCGGCCGCCGGAGGTGCCGCTCTTGCCCATCGCTATCATAAAGCCCTCGTCTATAAGCTCTTGAATGAGCTTGGTCGCAGTGGGCACGCTGGCGTGGATACGCTCGCTGATCTCGGCGATGCTCTGCTCTCCCGACGATATGCAAAGGCGCAGGATGGTCTTTTTAAGTATGCTGTTTTTCTTATCCTTGCCTAATAGAAAATTATTTCTCATAAAAATCGACTTTTACAAAACGGCTTAAAAAATCGGTTAAATATACAAAAATTTTTCATAATAACAATACTTTCTAAAATATTTTCATTTCGCTATATACCGAAAAATACCTATATTTGCGAGTTATGTTCACAAAAATCCGTAACAGACTAGGGCGGTTCACCCTCACGATTAAGGCCAAACTGACGCTTGCGCTGGCGTCCATTGCCCTGATGCTCCTGATATCCAGCCTGATATCAATCCTCGAATATACGCGTATGAACGACTATGTCTCCGAGCTCATCTCGGACGACATAGCAAGCATCAACGTCGCCCAGAGGCTCGCCTCGGTCGTCGACTCCTACAACCTCGGCATCCTCACCGTCATCGGCGACGAGTCCGTTAGCGCGCTCCCCGACTTCGACCAGGAAGGGTTCCTCGCCCACTGCGACTCCCTCAAGGCCACCCTGACCGAGAAGCGGCTCCTCCCCCTCGCCGATTCCGTACTCTACTCCTACTCGGCCTATATGCTTGCCTCGATGGAGCTTGAAGAGGTCATCAAGTCCGACTTCATAGACACACGGACCTGGTATTTCGAGCGCCTCCAGCCTTTCTTCAACAGGCTGCGCTCCGACATCGACTCCCTCTCGGGAGGCATCTACGAAGACCTCCAGCAGCACTCCGCGACTTTCGAAAGAGGCTTCTACAGGAGCATTATCCCGGGCGCGGTCGCGGCAGGTGTCGGTATCGTGCTGGTCGGTATGCTGCTGTTCTTTATGATGGTCTTCTATGTCAATCCCCTCTACAAGATGCTTGACAACCTCGACAGCTACCGCAACTTCAACAAGCCCTACAACTACACCTTCGACGGCGACGACCAGCTGGCCGAGCTCAACGCGGACATCACGGACCTCGCCTCCGAGAACCGCCAGCTCAAAAAGCGCATCTCCTCCCTCAAACAGCAGCAATGAGCCTGAAAGTCATATCCAGGAACGTCGGCTACGCCCTGCTGGTCAGTGCGCTGTTTATGTTCCTTTCCGTCATCGTTTCCGTCCTTAACGGCAACGACAGCGGACTTTCAGCCCTCCTCATAAGTTTTTCCGTAACCTTCATAACCGGCATCTTCCCCTTCTTCTTCGTCAGGAAGACCAGCCACATCACCCTGCACGAAGGCTACACCATCATAGTCCTGTCCTGGCTGCTGTCATTCATATTCGGAATGCTCCCCTACGCCCTCTGGGGCGGGCCGTTCACCCTTGAGAACGCCTGGTTCGAAAGCGTTTCCGGCTTCACGACCACGGGCGCGACCATCCTCGAAGACATCGAGGCCCTCCCAAAAAGCCTCCTTTTCTGGAGGACGTCCACCCATTTCATCGGCGGTTTGGGTGTCGTGGTCTTCCTGCTTCTTATCATCCCGAATTCAAGCCCGGTCCGCCTGAGGCTGACGCAGATGGAGGTCTCGTCACTTTCCAAGGACACCTACCACTCCCGCAACGACAAGACCGTCAGGATGTTCGCCTATGTCTACCTCGGCATATGCGGAGTGTCTTTCCTCTGCTATCTGGCGGCAGGGATGCCTGCATTCGATGCGATATGCCACGCCTTCAGCGTGTCGGCGACCGGCGGCTTCTCCACCAAGAACCTGTCCATCGGGGCCTTCAACTCCGTCACGATCGACATCCTGACGATGATTTTTATGCTTGCCAGCTCCACCCATTTCGGGATAATATACCTCACCTTCGCCACAAGGGCCCTCAAGCCGCTCAAGAACCCCATCCTCGGATTCTACCTCTCCTATCTTATCGTCGCCACCGTCATTTGCACAATCTCCCTCAAAGCGGGCGGTATGGAGCCGACCTGGGGCAAGTCCCTTCTTGACAGCAGTTTCACAGTCATCTGCTACGCCTCAACGACCGGTTTCGCGATTTGCGACAACGCGGCCTGGCCGATGCTTCCCTGCTTCATTATAATGATGGCAGGCATCGTCTGCGGCTGCGCGGGCTCCACGACCGGCGGCGTCAAGACAGACCGCGTGGTGATGCTGCAAAAGGCCATCGGCCGTCAGGTCAGGTCCATCCTTCACCCTTCAGTGGTGACTGAGATCAAGATCGGGAGGAGCACCCTCCGCGACGAGGAGATCTATCCTCACCTGCTCTATCTGTCGATGTTCCTGATATTTATGCTTCTGTCTGTCGCCCTTACCCTTTTCACCGGCACTTCCGGAAGCGATGCCATCTCGGGATCCATCTCCTCCCTCTGCAACGTCGGACCGGCCCTCGGCGACCTCGGCACTCACGGCAACTTCAACGGCCAGAACACCGTCACCAAATTCATCTTCTCCGTCGATATGTTCCTCGGCCGTCTGGAAATCTACCCTGTCCTGGCCGTCATCTCAATGATTTTCAAGAGGAATAAAAACTGACGGAGGATGGACAGGGCAGGCATTCTGAGACAGCGTTTCACCGAAGCGCTCCCCTACGGACCCACTGAGTCGCAATCGGAGCTCTTCGACGCCATTTCCCGTTTTCTGTCGTCCGACGACGGTGACATCCACGTTATCCGCGGCTACGCCGGCACCGGCAAGACGACCGCTATTTCGGCGGTCGTGTCGGTCCTGACCGGACTGAAAATCTCCTGCGTCCTTCTGGCCCCGACAGGGCGTGCAGCGAAGGTCCTTTCCCGCCACACCGGACGCCACGCCGGGACCATCCACAAGCAGATCTACCGCCAGAAATCGGTCGGAGCCGACGGTTTCGGCCAGTTCTCCCTGGCGCCCAACAAATCTAGGGACACACTTTTCATAGTCGATGAAGTCTCGCTCATCGGCATCGAAGCCGGCCAGCAGTCCATCACGGCCTTCGGCTCCGGCAATCTTCTTGAAGACCTCGTCACATTCGTGCGCGCAGGCAGCGACTGCAAGATGATCCTCATCGGCGACGACGCCCAGCTTCCCCCGATAGGGCTCGAATCCTCCCCCGCCCTCAGCGAGGAGTATATGTCTGTTTTCGGAGGCGTCAGCTTCTCAAGGATGACCGACGTCGTCCGCCAGCAGGCCGAAAGCGGCATCCTCCGCAACGCCACGATGCTCCGCGAAAGGATTTCCGAAGGAGAGACCGATGTGCCCGTAGAGCAGACGAACCTCTCCGTCGAAGGATTCGACGACATCGAGCGCATCTCCGGAGGCGAGCTTATCGACGCCCTTTCAAGCGCATATTCAAAATACGGAGAGGACGAGACGGTGGTCATCTGCCGCTCCAACAAGCGCGCCCTGCGCTACAACGCAGGCATCCGTTCTATGGTCGAGTACAAGGAAGAGAAGCTCCTTCGCGGCGACAAGCTGATGGTAGTGAAAAACTGCTACCAGTTCCTCGAGGACGTGAAGGAGATGGACTACATCGCCAACGGCGACATCGTCCGCCTTGAAAAGATATGGGGCCACGAGGAGCGCTACGGCCTCCATTTCGCCTCTGCGAGGCTGTCATTCCCCGATTACGAGGGCCTTGAGATTGAAGCCAAGGTCATTCTCGACACCCTCGAAAGCGAAAGCGCGTCGCTCTCCTACGAGCAGTCCAACGCGCTCTACCAGGGCGTCTCCGAAGACTATTCCCACCTCAAGACCAAAAAGAAAATCTATGAAGCCGTGAGGGAAGACCCCTATTTCAATGCCCTCCAGCTCAAATACGCCGAGGCCATCACCTGCCACAAGTCGCAGGGCGGCGAATGGCGGTGCGTTTTCATAGACAATCCCGTTTGGCAGGACTTCCTCACGACCGACGACCTCAAGTGGCTCTACACCGCCATCACCCGCGGAGTCGAAAAGGTCTTCCTTGTCAATTTCAAAGACGAAATGTTCCTCCGATGAAAAGAATTTTCGCAGCCATATTCTCCGCACTCGTCTGCCTCAGCGCATCCGCCGCGGATGAACTCCTCACCTATTCCCCAGACTCGACTCTCGCCGCTTTTACGCGCGCGGGCGACTTATATATAAAGGTCATACAGGACGGGCGCGAAGTCCGTCTCACCCGCGACGGCTCCAATCTGGTCCTGAACGGCTATGCCTCCTGGGTGTATTACGAGGAGATTTTCGGCCGCCCGTCGAAATACAGGGCGGTCTGGTGGTCTCCGGACGGCAAGACGCTTGCCTTCTACCGCTTCGACGACAGCCGCGTGCCCCTCTTCCCCATCTACTCTGCAGAAGGTCAGGACGGAGTGCTCCGGGAGACACGCTATCCGAAGGCCGGCGAGAGAAATCCCGAGGTCAAGATCGGCTTCATAGATGTCAGGAAAGCCGTTTCGAAGAAGAAAGCGAAGATAGTCTGGGCCGATTTCACCCCGTCGGAAGACTGCTACTACGGCACTCCTTTCTTCCGCAGCGACTCAAAGGTCTTTTATGTGCAGAAGGAGCCGCGCATCCAGAACACCCTGGACCTTTTCGCCGTCGATCCGGCCACCGGCAGGAAAACCCCCATCTACCACGAGAGCGTCAAGACCTGGCTCAACTGGATTGACGGGATGCTCTTTTCCGACGAGGGCCTCTATATGGT
>JAFZME010000003.1 GCA_017553405.1 Bacteroidales bacterium | reverse complement strand
GTCTGGGGGGGGAGGTATGCTCTACACGAAAAAAGGCAGGCCTGAAAGCCTGCCAATTTCGTGTGGAGCATAGGGGATTCGAACCCCTGACCTATAGATTGCGAACCTATCGCTCTACCAACTGAGCTAATACCCCTTTGGGACTGCAAAAGTAATACTTTTTTTGTATCTTCGCAACGTTAAACAAAGCAAGTATTATGGTAGCAACAATTATCGCCATCCTCGGTTGGATCGTCGCCATCTGGTGCATCGTGGACATTCTCAAGAAGAATTGCGACATCATCAAGAAGATCCTTCTTATCGTCCTGGTTCTCGCCCTCAACTGGCTCGGAGTTATCCTTTACTACTTCTGGCTCAGAAACGTCGTAAAATAATCCGACCTGAGAACCTGACTTGAGGAAAACTTCACTCATAATTCTAAGCATACTTCTCGCTTCGCCGGCCTTCGCACAGCTGACGAGGCTGGATAGCCTCTCCATGCCAAGCGTGGACACCCTGGACGCCGCCATCATCCGCGACGAAAAGACCATCCGCCAAATAACCACCCAGACCAGCATCAAGAAGATAGACGGCTCCAAGATAGGCCGCAACTTCGCCGTCCTCGGCGCCCCGGACCTGATCAAGACCCTCCAGATGCTGCCCGGCGTCTCGGACGGCTCGGAGCTCTCTTCCGGTCTCTATGTCCGCGGCGGCGACGGTTCGGACAACCTCTTCCTGCTGGACGGCGTGCCCATGTACCAGGTCAGCCACCTTATCGGCATGTTCTCGTCCTTTAACACTGACGTTATCGGCGACACGGACTTCTACAAAGGCGGCTTCCCTGCCCGCTTCGGCGGCAGGCTGTCCTCCGTGGTGGACGTGGGCGTGCGCGACGGCAACTTCAAAGAGTGGCACGGCAACGCCTCGATAGGCCTGGTGGACGGTCACTTCCAGATCGAAGGCCCGCTGATCCCCGGCAAGACCTCCATCAATTTCGGCGTCCGCAGAACCTGGACGGACATAATCAAGAGCATCGCGATGCTCTTCATCAACAACGAGCTGACTGAGGAAATGGCCGGCAAGACGCATTACGACTTCGGCGATTTCAACCTCAAGCTCGTGCATAAATTCTCGCCCGTCAGCAAGCTTTCGTTCTCCGGCTACTATGGCCAGGACCTGATGAAAGCCTCGCTGATGATGAGGGAAGACAACACGAAGGAAGACTTCACCTTCGACCTCAAATGGGGTAACACCCTCGGCACGCTAGTCTGGGACCGCGCCTGGTCCGAGACCCTGGACATGCAGGCCTTCATCTACTACACCAATTATTCCGCGCGCATGAAGATCCTGCTCGAGGCCACGAGCGTGGACGTGGATGAAGAAGGCAACAAAACCACCACCCTCATCCACATGCACGAGAACAACCTCTCGCGCATCTATGACCTCGGCGCCGGCGTGAACTTCTTCGACAAGCGCTGGGACGGACACCACCTCCGCTGGGGCGGAAGCGCCGTCTGGCACACCTATGACCCTTCGCGCGACGAGAGCATCAACGCCAAAACCAACGGCATGCTGATTTTCAACTCCAGCGACTCGCAGTCCAAGCACTACCTCGGCGGCGAGTTCGCCCTCTATGCGGAAGACGAGATCACGCTCGGCCGGCAGTGGCGCATCAACCTGGGCCTGCGCGAAGCGCTGTTCGTCGTGGACGGACGGGCCTACAACCGCGTGGAACCGCGCGCGGCCGTCAAGTTCATGGCCACGGACTACCTCGATTTCAAGGGCTCGTTCTCGACCATGAACCAGTTCGCGCACATAGTGTCGGCGACCTACGCGGACCTGCCGGTGGACATGTGGATGCCCAGCACCGCCCGCGTGCAGCCCATGGGCTCGAACCAGTTTGTCCTCGGCGGCACGCTCAAGCTCCCGCAGAACCTCAGCCTGGATGTGGAAGCGTTCTACAAAACCATGAGCCACCTCTACGAATACGCGGAGACCAACACCATGATGCCGAAGATCGACAAATGGGAGGACGTGTTCGAGGAGGGCCGCGGCCGCGCCTACGGAGTGGAGTTCAGCCTCGAATACGAGACGCCGAAGCTCAACGCGGCGGCGTACTACACGCTTTCGAAGACCGAGCGCCTGTTCAAAACGTTCTACTACACCTGGTATCCCGCCCGCAACGACAACCGGCACAAAATCACACTTTCGGCGTCCTACCGTTTCAACCGCAGGTTCGAACTCTATGCCGCCTGGCTCTACCACACCGGCAACAAATTCACCGGCCGCTCGGGCGTGATCTGGATAGACGGCCGCGATAGCGGGCAGAATCTCTACGAATCGCCGAATAATTACAGTCTGCCGGCCTACCACAGGCTGGACGTGGGCCTCAACTGGCACAAAAAGACGCGCCACGGCAACGAATCCACCTGGACCTTCAGCATCTACAACGCCTACAACCACGTCAACCCGATGCTCGGCATGATAGAAGAAGACCACGGCAAGATGACCGGAGTGGCCTACGGCATCATCCCCATCATCCCGACCATCTCCTACGCCCTAAAGTTCTGACGCCATGAAGAAGACTCTCATCCCCATCATAATCGCCGCCTTAGGGCTATGCTCCTGCGAGGAATACTTCGAGCTGAAGGGCTCGGAAGGAGCGCCAAGGATATATGTGGAGTGCTACGCCGGCCTCACGGACACCACCTACATCAAGGTCTACAAAGCCATGCCCGTCAACTCCAAGGCATCGGAGGGCACGGCGTTCAATGTGGAAAAGTTCGATTTCACCATCAACGGCAGCAAGGCGAGCATCACCAAACTGGACAACACCCTCTACTACACCACCGACCCCATCCCGGCCGGAGCGCAGCTGGTCCTGGACCTGGACACCAGGGAGACCGAGCCCATCCACGCCACCACTACCGTGCCGGCAAAGCCTTCCTTCACGATGGAAAGTTCGTTTGTGAGCGGCTACACGCCCATGCTCTCCTTCGACCTTAAGATGGGCGGCAAACTCGCCGAGACCGAGCGCTACGGCCTCAGCATCAGGGAGCACGTCATCATGACGTACGACAATGGAGACGACCCCTTCGAATACTACACCGATTTCGCCCCCATCGTGCTGGGTTCCGGAGGTTCGCTGTCCGATCAGTTGAAATACGCCCTTATGCCCATGCCGAGCCTGTACATTACAGGCTATCCGCACTCTCTTGAGTTCGGCTTCTACAGCGGAGAAGAATTCCAGGACGGCGAAATCACAATCGCGACCACTCCCTACGACGGAGATTTTGTCCACACAGAATACACCAACTGGCAGGAGGACGAAAACGGCGACTGGGCCCCTCAGGACACGGTGACCGTCACCAGAATCGACTCGCTTCAGGTGGTGGTGATAAAAATGTCCGACGAATGCTACGGCTACGTCAACGCTCTCTACAATCAGGAGACAGACGTCATGGCTATGCTCGGCCTCAGCCCAGCGCACTTCGCCTACACCAACGTCTCCGGCGGCTACGGCATCCTTGCCGGCCTCACCGTCGCGGAAAGTCCCTGGTACGATCTTCAGGATTTAATGAAATAAGATTCCCGATCAGGTCGGGAATAACAGGAGAGAGAGGAATGACGTTGCCGTTTGCGATGAGCCCCGCGTCTCTTTTCCGTTCGATAACTATTGCTATATTTGTGAATACCATCTTATTCTTGAGTTATGAGTGCACATATCCCACATCGGTTAATATTGGCAATTCTCTCTCTTGGCGGTTTTCTTCTCACTGATCTCGCTTTTTCTCAAGAAATTGCCCTAGACAGCCTTGTCACCAAACTGGACAATGGTGATGTTCTTGTATCATATCTTCCCAAGGTCAGCCCCTTTCAACCAATCAAATACTCATCAACTACTTTAGACCCATACCTTAGAGATAGCCTTTTGCTGAGCAGACCGCTCGACACACTCTCTCTTCAAAAGCCTGTTTCAAATGCAAGGCAGGATCTCCGCTCCAATCCCGCTAATTACTCTGTCGGAGCAATACCCTGTACGGAAGGTACAACGCCAACGGGTGCTCGTACTTACACAATTCCAATCGCCACATGTTCGGTGAGCAGTTTTGCCCCATCTGTCGCGCTTGTTTATAACAGTCAGGCAGGAGACGGTATAGCAGGATATGGTTGGTCCCTCTCCGGACTGTCAGAAATTACAATTTCCGGAAAAAGCATCTATTACAACGGCACCACCGCCGCACCGCTCGTTACTGATCTGGATGCGGCCTTCGCACTTGACGGAGTGCCCATCGTTCAGTCCACCGAAACGGCACTTTTGTCACAGTATCCATACTCCACCGCGAGAGGCAATATCCAGATCAGCAAACACACGACACCATCTGATTCAGCATCCTACTTTACGGCCCTGTACCCTGATGGCAGCAGGGCGACCTTCGGCTGGCAGACGACCACAAAGACTTCTTCTTCATATCCCATCACGCTCTTTGAGGATATCGACGGGAATAAGATTGTCTTCAACTACTTCCAATCGGGAGGTCAGTATCTTCCCTCTGCCGTCAAATATGATTACATTGGAGGGACTCCGCAGGGAAGGATAACCTTTACGTATTCTCCGCGCAATTCTTGTACGAAGTATGTTGCCGGCGAGGAGTACTCGCAAGACAAGATTCTTTCGGGAATCAACACCTATGCTAAGGCCGACAGCCTTCTTGCGAGTTATACTCTCTCGCACGAGCAGAAACACTCTGCATACCTCCTTTCAGCGCTTGAGATGTCCAACGGTACCGGGGAGTTTTACCCGCTGGGATTCGAGTACGACGATCCGGTTCTCTCGCCGGATTTCATGAATCCCATTCCCATGTCTCTCTCAACATCCTTTCCCTCAAATATTGCACTAAGGAATGTACGAGGGAAGTTTGTGCCGGGTGAAGATTCCGACGGACTTATTTCACTGCCGCAGTACAGCAATTACACTCAAACTCAAGTGTATTATAAGAAGTTTCTCGGAAGGGTTATCGCAACATACTACGAATATGGGAGCGAGTATGCGGCGAATCAAGAGATTGTCATTGCTCCGCGTATTCAGCAGGGAGCAAGCACGTTCTCCGTCACGGCCGAAGAGGGATTTCAGACGATAGAAGCACTGGATGTGGACTATGACGGCACCGATGAAATCGTTAAGGTCAATTCCCACGGATTTGTAGGAGACAGTACAGTCCTGAGAATAAAGACTTATCGCTTCAATGCGTCCGCCAGCCAGTTGGATTCTTCATGCTTTGACGTCAATGTTATAGGTAAAGTGGTTGACGGCCAGTTTACCAGCCCTCAGCAACGCATTTATCTGTGGGGGCGATTCGGCGATACCGGGCACATGCAGCTGGTTACTGTTTCATATAATACGGATTTCAAGGGAAGAAGCAGAACCTCCTACACCTCGGTAATTGATCTCGTGACGCATGCCAAAACTGAAAGTCAGAAATTCGATTTGGCCAAGGGGGAGGAATATAAACTTCTGGCCTACGACATGGACGGTGACGGCAAGACGGACATGTGTGAAGCGCTGAGCTACGGCCTGATGAAGCAGCGTTTCAGTCAGAATGGTTATTTTGTCTCAGACACATTAATTACCGGGGTATCGCAAAACACCATAAAAGATTCATACTACATTGCCGACATGAACGGGGACGGATATCCGGATATCATTATTCCTCCGTATAACGGCTATTATTATGAGACTTACCCGGGATACGACGAAGGTTCCGGCGAGGATCCCGCACACTATCTGGTTTGGGAATACGCGAGTGGCGGGAACAATTGGGACATATACTCTTTTACCGGAAATTCGTTTGTAAAACGTACCTGCACGGCCGCAACCAGAGACATTGAAGATCGCTTCATGTTCATGGATATCAATTATGACGGCCTGGCAGATCTTATTGAGTTGAATGACAGTTCTATGATCATTCACCCTAACGAGAACGGAGTAATCACTGCGAACAACCGGATAGTCTCGGGACAGTCAGTCAGCAACAATAGCGACATCCTTCCTGCGAACGTGATCAATTTCAACCGGTCCTCTCTTTTCGTCACAGTGCATGGGAATGACGTTAAGGCATATGAATTCCTTGAGAATAGAAGCCTCAAGCGCTTGATCGTGCAATTCGAAGACAGTTTTGGCAACGTTTCCTTCAATTCGTATCTCCCGGCCACAAATGCAGACGTGTATCAAAAAGACCCGTCCGTATCATATTCTGCGGCAGAAGGTTTTTATGTCCACACTATCCCGCTAAATCTACTCCAGCACTCTCATTCCTACCTAAACAGTTTGGTTTTAATTGCGTATTGCGACTACCTTTACTTCAATGCGGTGTGCAGCAATCAAGGCCTTGGTTTCAGGGGTTTTGGAAAAACGACGGTAACGGATTACTATTCGGGCAACAGGGTCACAACTATACTCGACCATCTGAAACTTGGTGTCCCGGCATCGAGTGCAGCCTATAAGATTGGCTTTTCATCTCCTTATTCTTCAGCATCATTTACCTACGACTCCCACACCACAACTTACGGAAAACTCAACCCACGTCTCACCCAAAGCGTAGCCGCGGACTACATGACCGGTATTACTACCACGACTTCGTATACTTATGGGACTTACGACCTTCCGACTCAGATACAAACCTCGCGACAAATAGGTTCCGGGACCGCCCAAACCGTTTCGGTCAGCAGGTCCTATTCCAACAGCGTCTCTGTCTCCAAGTATCTGCTCGGCCTTGTCACTGATGAAACACAGGTGACAGACGCGACTTCGGGCCAAATGTTTCATTGGCAGGAAATGCAGGTTAATAGCTACGACAACAAGGGGCACTGCATTCAGAGCGAGAAATATGTCGGACTGCTCTTTGCGGGAAGTCTTGTTTCCTCGGTTCGCCGGGCCTACGATTCTCACGGCAACGTCACCTCTGAGAAGACC
Organism: Bacteroidales bacterium; assembly: GCA_017553405.1. GTDB lineage: Bacteria > Bacteroidota > Bacteroidia > Bacteroidales > UBA932 > Cryptobacteroides. The sequence goes on along the minus strand of JAFZME010000003.1, from coordinate 1,957 downwards.
GCGCCCTATGGAGCGACCACGTTCACGGGCGACACACTGGTCTATGATGCGAACGGACGATATCTGCTGAGCAAGACCGATGCGCTTGGACACACGACGACATACTCGAACTATAACAAGTTCGGAAAGCCGACCACAGTAACCGACTACCGTAACAGGTCGACCACCTACACCTACGATAGCTGGGGCAACCTGACGCAAGTCAGTCATCCAGACGGAGGCGTGGAGCAGACGACCGCCGCCTGGGGAGGGGATGGTCTCTACACCGTAACCCAGACCGCAACAGGCTCTCCTGAAACTATCACTCACTACGATGCATTGGGACGCGAGATCAAGAGCGGAGTCAAGCGCTTCGACGGAGTGTGGCAGTTTACTAATAAGGAGTATGACTCGAAGGGAAGGCTGAACAGGGTGTCGCTACCTTACAGGGCCACAACAGGTGTGACAGGGCCGACGTACTGGAACACCTACCACTATGACGTCTATGATAGGCCCGACTCCCTGTGCGAAGCCTCGGGCCGCAGGACGAGGTGGTCCTACAGCGGAACGAGCACGACTACCATAAAGGACGGCATTTCCATCACAAGGACTACTGACGCGATGGGCCGCGTTGTCAGCACATCAGATAGCGGAGGAACGGTTACATATGCTCTCCGCGATGACGGGCAGCCCTCTTCGATAACCGCTCCCGGAAATGTCGTCACAACTTTCACTTATGATAGCTACGGCCGCCGCACGCAGATGGTCGACCCCAGCCTCGGAACGGAGTCCGATTCTTACACATGGAACGCCGACGGCTCGTCCGTGTTCACCCACATCAACCGGAACGGGACGGTGGCGACATCAAAGGACCGGTTCGGCCGTGTCACCTATGTCTCACGCCAGGGGGAGTTCAACACCACCTATACATACGACACATACGGCAGGCTGAGCGCCGTCTCATCAACAAACGGTACCGGAAAGGAGTACACCTACGATGCCTATGACCGGGTGGCGACCTTCAAGGAGACGGTTCCAAACAATAAATGGTTGCAGAAGACGTACACCTACTCCACCGGCAGCGTCCTCTCAAGCATAGCATACACCAGCCAGTCCGGGTACATAACCACCGAGACCTACACCTACTCCAACGGCCATAACACAGGGATAACCATCCCCGGCACGCCGAGTGGCACGAACAAGACCGTCTGGAGCCTCGTATCTGAAAACGACCTCGGACAGCCGACTGAAATAACCACCGGGCAGCAGACCCGCGAGTACGGCTTCAATGCGTTCGGACTCCCGACCTACAGGAAGATTGAAGGAGGCTACATCCAGAACTTCTCCTACCAGTTCGACCCGGCGACAGGCAACCTTCTCGGCCGCAGCGGATACCTTGGCTCTGCCGAGACCTTCGGTTACGATAATCTCAACCGCCTGACAAGCATCACCAAGGGTAACAACACCCGTCAGATAGTCTATCAGGACAACGGCAACATCACCTCCATCGACGGAGTCGGAAGCCTGATCTATGGCGGAGGCACGGGAGTGAGTCCATACGAAGTCACGGGCCTAACTCCGGAACAAGGCCAGCCAGCACACCGTCAGAGGAGCGTCACCTACAACTCCTTCGACCGCCCGGCGTACGTCGTCGAGAACACGATGGACTACCCGGAAGCGCACTTCACCTACAACGCCGACGGAGATAGGGTGTTTGCCGACATAGAGTACATCGACGGGCATTTGCATACCCAATACTATATCGGGGGACGTTACGAGTACGATAACCCCTATGGCACGGCAACGGAACGGCTCTATCTTGGAGGCGACGCCTACTCTGCACCTATGGTATATCAAAGGTCCGGCAACGGATCCTGGACCCTTTACAACATCGGCCGCGACTACCTCGGCAGTATAACCAGCATCTCCGACGAAAGTGACGGCATCATCGCGGTCTACCGCTACGATCCATGGGGAC
>JAFZME010000028.1 GCA_017553405.1 Bacteroidales bacterium | reverse complement strand
ATATGAACTCTTCTACTGGGACTATGTGATCGGTATGGTCCTCTTCTCCCTGCTGCTCGCCTTCACGGCGGGAAGCATCGGCCCGGAAGGCCGCCCCTTCGTCCAGGACATCGCCCAGGCCAGCTGGGCCAGCATCGGCTGGGTACTCCTCGGCGCAGTCGTGTTCAACGTCTCCAACATCCTCCTCTCGGCCTCCGTCTCCATCGCCGGTATGGCTGTCGCCTTCCCGCTCGGAGTCGGAATAGCCCTCGTGATGGGTGTGCTCAACAACCTGCTCCTCCACCCGACCGCCGGTCAGAACACCGCTCTCCTCTGGATCGGTGTCGTCCTCGTCGTGCTGGCCATCGTCTGCAACGGCATTGCCTCCGGCAAGGTGTCCAACGAGCAGCGTGACCAGAAGCAGAACCGCAAGGGCATCATCCTCGCCGTCCTCGCCGGTATCATAATGTCCACCTTCTCGGCCCTCGTCTACAACGGTGTCGACCTCGACAACTTCGCCGCTCCCGCCGCGGGCAAGATGACTCCTTACTCCGCAATGGTCGTCTTCTCCCTCGGCGTGTTCCTGAGCAACTTCGTCGTCAACACCATCGTGATGAAGAAGCCCTTCGTCGGCGAGCCCGTCTCCTACTCCGAGTACTTCAAGGGCAACTTCAAGACTCACCTTGTCGGTATCCTCGGCGGTACCATCTGGGCCATCGGTACTTCACTCAATTACATCTGCGCAGGCAAGGCAGGCGCCGCCGTCAGCTACGCTCTCGGCCAGGGCGCTCCGATGATTGCCGCCATCTGGGGCGTCTTCATCTGGAAGGAGTTCAAGGGCGCGAAGAAGGGCGTCTACGGCCTCCTCGCCGTGATGTTCTGCCTCTTCATCGCAGGTCTCTCCTGCGTCGTAGTAGCGGGAATGTAACATGAAAACACTTTATAAACTCCTGACAACCGCAGCCTTCCTGCTCGCGGGAGTCCTGCCGCTATCCGCCCAGAACAGGACGATAAGCGGCACCGTCTCAGACGAGCGCGGCGAGCCGCTCGCGGGCGCGACCGTGGTCGCAGCCAGCAGGAGCGGCAGCTACGCCGTCACCGACTCCGAAGGCGTCTTCTCCCTCAAGACCAAGGCGGGCGAGACCATCACCGTCTCCTATCTCGGCTACGACGACTATGTCTTCGAAGTAGGCGACAACGACAGCTATATAGTCTCGATGGTCCCGTCCGAGGCCAACGTCCTCAACGAGTCCGTCGCCATCGGCTACGGCACCACGACCAAGAAGGAAGTCACCGGCTCCGTCACGAGCCTCAAGAGCGACGACTTCGATCTCGGCTCCTACACCAGCGCGACCGGTATGCTTCAGGGCAAGGTCGCCGGTCTCGAAGTGGTCAACCCCAATGGCGGCGACCCTGAGGCCAGCTTCCAACTCCTGCTCCGAGGCACCAACACCCTCAAGGCCGGCCAGGGCCCGCTCATCATCATCGACGGCGTTGCCGACGCCGACGTCCGCAACATCAACTTCCAGGAAGTCGAGTCCGTGGACGTCCTCAAGGACGGTTCCGCCGCCGCCATCTACGGCACCCGCGGCACCAACGGCGTGGTCATCATCACGACCAAGCGCGCCCGCACCGGCACTATGACCGCCCAGTACGACGGCCAGGTCTCCGTCCAGTCCGTGATGTCCAGGGCCCGCCCTATGAACGCGAAGGAATTCGAGTACACTATCAAGAATTTCGCCCCCGCGTCCGTGGGTTCGCTCTATGGCGCCGACACCGACTGGTTCAAGGAAGTCACCCGCACCCCTGTAAGCCACAAGCACAACCTCGCGGTCTCGGGCGGTACGGACAAATTCTCCCACCGCACGGTGATCAATTTCGAGCAGAACCAGGGCCTTCTAAAGGGCAATGAGGCCAGAAAGTGGATATTCAAGACCAACGTCCACCAGAGCATCCTCCAGGGCTGGCTCGACCTCGACTACAACCTGAGCTACACCCTGAGGACGGCTTCCCCGGCCAACAGCAGCATCTTCCGCCACGCCTTCCTCCACAACCCGACCGAGCCGGTCTATGATCCGGACGACAAGGAGAACGGCGGCTACTTCACCGTCAACGCTATGGACTACAGCAACCCGGTGGCGCTTCTCAATGAAGAGACCACTAAAAAGAAGACCGGCTACCTCGCCGCCAACTTCCGGGCAACGCTCAATATACTTCCCGTCAAGGGCCTCAAGTGGGACAACTTCGTCAGCTATTCCGACGAGAAGTACTCCAGCCAGTCGTTCAAGACGTCTTATTATCCGGGATCGGTGGGCAAGAACGGTGTCGCCTCCACAAGTTCCGACGAGTACACCTCCTTCCAGTGGGAAAGCACGATCCAGTACTCCCGCCAGTTCGGCGACCACTCGGTCCAGGCCATCCTCGGCTACACCTGGCAGCAGCAGACCGGCTGGGAGTCCAATATGAAAAACTACAATTTCGAGAGCGACGCCTATTCCTATAACAATATCGGAGCAGGCGCAGCCCTTCAGGAAGGTCTCGCCGAAATGGGCACCTACCGTTCTTCCAGCCGCTACATAGCCTTCTTCGGACGTGCGATGTACAACTACAAGGAGAGATACCTTCTGTCCGTTTCGCTTCGCCGCGACGGCTCAAGCCGTTTTGGTTCTGCCCACAAATGGGGCTGGTTCCCGGCAGTGAGCGCCGGCTGGCGCATCAGCGGAGAGCCGTGGATGGAAAACGTCAAATGGATCGACGAGCTCAAACTGCGCGCCGGCTTCGGCGTCACCGGCAACCAGGATTTCGGCAACTACAAGTCCCTTATGCTCATTTCCGCGAGCACCAACTTCTTCTATAACGGCGAATGGGTGAAGGCCTACGGCCCGTCCTCCAACGCCAATCCGGACCTGGCCTGGGAGCGCAAGAGCGAGGTCAACGTGGGTGTCGACTTCTCCTTCCTGGGCGGACGTCTCAGCGGTGCCTTCGACTTCTACTACAGACACACCAAGGACCTGCTGTACAACTACACCGTGCCTGTCCCTCCTTATGACTACAACACTATCTTCACCAATGTCGGCTCACTGAGCAATCTCGGTGTGGAGTTTTCCCTCAACGCGATTCCGGTCAAGACCAGGGACTTCATATGGACGAGTTCGCTTGTCCTGGCCCACAACGAGAACAAGCTCATCTCATTTACCAACGAGGAGTTCAAGAGCGCGGAATATAAGGTCGGCAAAATCGCGACTCCTGTCGACGCCTACACCCAGCGCCTCATTGAAGGCGAGAGCCTCGGCACGTTCTACGCCCCCGTCTACATCGGCACCGGCAAGAGCGGAGCCGACCATTTTGAAGACGAAAACAGCTCGGGCGTCGTACCGGAAGAAAAATGGCAGAAAATCGGCTGCGCCTACCCTGACGTCACACTCGGCTGGACCAACACCTTCAGGTACAAAGGCCTCAGCCTTGCCTTCACCCTCCGCAGCGCCATCGGCGGAATGGTGTTCAACCACTACCGTGCCGAGTTCGAGAACGTCAACCAGATAGGCCTCAAGAACATCCTCGCCTCCTGGCTCGACGACACAGACTTCACCGGAGAGATCCGTTACTCCTCGAAGTACATCGAGAAGGCTTCCTACCTCAAGCTCGACAACCTCACTCTCGCCTACGAGATGAAGTTCAAGACCAAGTACATCAACGGGCTCAAGGTGTTCTTCACCGCGCAGAACCTGTTCTGCCTGACTCCCTATTCCGGCGTCGATCCGGAAGTGAGCCTGATGGGCATCGAGCCGGGAATTGAAAGCACCAGTTATTATCCCCGCACAAGGGTGTTCACCCTCGGCGCTTCCTTAACATTCTAAAACGACGCGCTATGAAAAAGATACTGTACATATTTTTCGGTCTGGCTCTCCTTTCATCGTGTACCAATCTGGACGAGACCATCTACAGCGATCTCGCAAAGGAAAATTTCTTCATCAATGAAGAGAGTCTCTCCAAATATTCCGCGAGAGTATATGCCTCCCTTCAGGACTGGGCCACGGAGCAGAGCTACTGGACATTCGACATACAGATTTCCGACGAGGTGTGCGTACCCCACAACCCTGCAGGCGCGTGGGAAGACGGAGGAAGATACCGTCAGCTCCAGACCCATGAGATTCCCAACACCAACAAGCTCCTTCTGAAGGCCTGGAACTTCTGTTTCAACGGCATTTCCGCCTGCAACGACGTCCTTGACGTGTTCGAATCGGTCAAGAAAGATTTCCCCGGCAAAGACAGGGTCATTGCCGAGGTCAAGGTTATGCGTGCCTACTTCTATTTCTGCGCGATTTGCTACTGGAAGGATGTGCCATTCGCCATATCCAAGGATCTCAAGAATTATCCCGAAAAGAAAGACCGCGCCTTCGTCTTCAATTTCATAGAGCAGGAGCTCAAGGACAACATCGACCTCCTCGCCGTCGAACCGACCATAGAGTACTATGGAAGGGCCACCAGGGCTGTCGCCGATGTCCTTCTCGCCAAACTCTACCTCAACTCCGAGTGGCTGACCGGGACGCCCAGATGGGCCGACGCGGAAGCCGCCTGCAAAGACATTATGACCGCCAACGACGGATCCAGTTACTATTCTCTCGTGGATGAATACAAGGATCTCTTCAAGGTCGACAACGAGTTCTGCCCCGAAGGCATTATGGCCATCCCCTACAACACCGTCTACACCACGAGCGACAACCATTCCTTCATCATCTATATGTCAACGCTGCCGGCCGACCTGTGCCCTCTCTTTGGCATCAACGCGAAAGCCTGGGACGGGCTTGTCGGACAGCCTGATTTCCTTGCCTCCTATGAAGATGGAGACACCAGAAAGAGCGCAACCTGGCTGTATGGACAGATTTATGACAAGAGCGGCAATCCTGTTATAATTGAGGTTAACGGGGAAGGCGTCCCCTACATCATCGATCCCGAAATCCCGGAGGAAGCCCTTCTCGGGCGCCGCACGGCCCTCCAGGGCGCACGCATCTGGAAATGGGAGTACCAGAGCGACGGCTCCCTCGTGGGCAACGGCGACACCAGTATGGACAACGAGTTCTATACGATGCGCTATGCCGACGTGATCCTTATGTACCTTGAAGCCGTGCTCCGTCAGGGCAAGGCGGCCGATGCCGCCGCGATGACGGCCTTCGACAAGATCCGCGACCGCGCCGGGCTCGACCATATCGCTTATGCCGACCTCACCCTCGACAAGCTCTACCTCGAGCGCTCCCACGAACTGGCCGTCGAAGGCTGGCACAGGCAGGATATGATACGCTTCGGCAAATATCTCGACGCCTGGTGGAACAAGCCTGTCAAGACAGAGGACGACTACAACCTTCCTATCCCCAACGATGCGATTGCCGCCAATCCCAAACTGAAATGAAAAAGACAGCGACATTCGCTCTTCTCGCCCTGCTCCTGATCTCCTGCGCCAAACCGCTGGAGATCAGCCGCACCGAGCTTAAAAACAAGATAGCCGGAGCGTGGATCGGCCAGATGGTGGGCAACATCTATGGGCTTGAATATGAAAACAAGTTCGTGGACGAGCCCGGCGAGGGGCCGTTCGTGTTCAACAAGGCGATGCGCAAGATGGAAGCGGTCGACGGGGCGTTCTCCGACGACGACACCGATGTCGAGTATCTCTATCTAATGATGATGGAGAAATACGGCATAGACCCGACCTACGCGCAGGTGCGCGAGGGCTGGATGTACCACATCCGCGACCGCGTGTGGCTGGCCAACCGCGCCGCCCTGGGGCTTATGCACTACGGACTCACGCCGCCGTTCACGGGCGACAAGCGCTACAACCCCCACTGGTTCCAGATCGACCCTCAGCTGATCAATGAGATCTGGGCCTACACCGCTCCAGGGATGCCCGCCTACGCGGCAGGCCTTTCCGAGTGGGCGGCCCGCATCACTTCCGACGACTGGGCGGCTTCCCCGACCGTGGTCTACGGCGCGATGTACTCCGAGGCGTTCTTCTGCAGCGATATACCGACACTCGTGAAGCACGCGAAGGAATATCTTCCCAAAGAGGACCGCTTCCGGAGGATCATCGACGAGTGCATAGCGCTCCACGCGCAGAATCCGGACGACTGGAAGGCCTCCCGCAAGGTGATTGCCGACGAGCTCTATTTCAACGAGCCGGACATCTCGCGCTCCATCTGGAACGCCGACCTCAACGGCGCGCTGGGCATTCTCGCCCTGCTCTACGGCGACGGCGACATCGAGAAGACGCTCACCATCGGCTGCGCCCTCGGCTTCGACTGCGACAACCAGACCGCGACCATCTGCGGCCTTCTCGGCGTCATCAACGGCGTTGACGCGGTCCCGACGGACCGCAGTATGCCGTACGAGCACTGGACCAAGCCATTCAACGACCGCTACATCAACGTCACGCGCTACGATATGCCGGACGCGTCCATCGAAGATCTTATCGAGCGCACCACGGTGCTTGCCGAGAAGATCATCCTTGCGCGCGGCGGCTCCGTCCGCGAGGAGGGCGGCGAGAAGATCTACACGATCAACCGCAAGGCCGCCTTCCACGCTCCGCTCGAGTTCTGCGTCGGGCCCGACCCGAGGATCGTCGCAGGCGAGCCGGTGGATTATGACTTCGCGTGCGTGACCAACCGGGCCTATAAGTGGGCCCTCGTAGACGGCGCGCTGCCGGAAGGCCTTGCCTTCAAGGATGGCCGCCTGAGCGGCGTGACCGAGGCCGTAGGCGACTACGACATCACGCTGTCGCTGTCCGACGGGATCGGCTCGATTGACAAGACTTTCCACCTGGTGGTCCGCGGGCGCAACCTGGCCCCTGAAGCTGCGGAGATTCTCGCCCTCACGGCCGAGACCGACACCGCCACGCTCGACTCCTGCTGGACGACTATCCCGGCAAGCTACCGCGCATCGACGGTGGATGTCATCCGCGACGGAGTGCTCGGCGGCCCCGGAGCCTCGTTCTACTCGCTGGGCGAGAAGTCCAACGCGCCGAAGCAGGATTTCTTCGGCTACCGCTGGGACTCCCCCGTCACGACAGATATGATCGCCCTCCACTACGGCTGCCTTGAAGAGTTCGGCGGCTGGTACAGCGACTTCCACGCCGAGTATCTCGACGAGGCCGGCTCCTGGCAGCCCATCGAAGCGGCCGTCTCACCGGCCCTGCCGGAGAGCGACGTGGTGTTCATCCAGCCCCACAACGGGGAGTTCCTCCTCCGCTTTGAGCCCGTCACGGCCACCGCCGTCCGCATCATCGGCAACGACAAGGTCCAGGACCACTGGCACAAGTACACCAAGAACGTCACGTCGTTCATATCGATCACCGAACTGCAAGTCTATGAAGCGAAGTAGCCTGATAATATTGCTGCTTGTTGCCGCCTGCTCCGCGCCCAAGGCGCCGGAGGCCGTCACCCTGTCCAAGGACGCCCTCAAGGACAAGATTATGGGTGGCTGGGCCGGACAGACTATAGGCGTAGTCTACGGCGCCCCCACAGAATTCAAGTTCTGCGGGACCATCATCCCGGAGGAAATCCCCATCGGCTGGGGCGAGGGCTACGTCAAGCACTGGTGGGACCGCAAGCCGGGCCTTTTCGACGACGTCTACAACGACCTCACTTTCGCTGAGGCCTTCCAGGAGCTAGGCCTTGACGCCAGCTCGGAGCAGCTCGCGATGCGCTTTGCCTACGCGCCCTATCACCTGGCCCACGCCAACCAGGCGGGCCGCTACAACGTACGCCAGGGCATAATGCCGCCCGAGTCGGGCTCGTGGCTCAACAACCCCCACGCCGACGACCTCGACTTCCAGATCGAGGCCGATTTCGTCGGCCTGATGGCTCCGGGTATGGTCCCGGAGGCGCTCGACATCGCCTCGCGTGTCGGCCATATTATGAACAGCGGCGACGGCTTCTACGGCGGCGCGTTCGTAGCGGGGCTCTACAGCGCGGCCTTCGTTGAAAACGACCCGGCGCGTATCCTCGATATGGCTCTGGAAGGGATTCCCGAGGAGAGCACCTTCTGGCAGTGCGTCAACGACGTGCGGGTGTGGCATAAGAAGTATCCCTCCGACTGGAAGGCCGCCTGGTTCGAGCTCCTCAAGAAATGGGGGCTCGACACGGGCTGCCCGAAAGGCGTCTCGCTGAGCTTCGACATCGACGCGAAGCTCAACTCGGCCTACGTGGCCCTCGGCCTGCTCTACGGCGGAGGAGATTTCGGCCGTTCGCTCGAAATCGCGACCCGCTGCGGCCAGGACTCCGACTGCAACCCCGCCACTGTCGGCGGCGTGCTCGGCGTCGTGCTCGGTCTGGAGAATATGCCTTCATTCTGGAAAGACCCCGTGATGGAGATATGGGACCTTGATTTCGAGGGCACTGACGTCTCCCTCGCCAAGGGCTCGCAGTACAGCTTCGACCAGGCACTGCAGCTCATCGCCAAAAACGGTGGCGAGGTGCGTGAGGACGATGTTGTCATCCCCGTCTCGAAGCCGGAAGTCCTGCCTCTGGAGCAGAATTTCGTGAACACCTATCCGCTGATGCGCGACCAGAAGGACGCGTGGATGTCGGACAAGTACGAATTCGACTTCTCCGGCAACGGCTTCGTGATATGGGGCAACCTCGTGTGCCTTCGCGGCATCTCGGCCGACTACGCCGCCCGCGTGTCCAAAAAGCACGTCGGCAGCGAGGTCTTCGCCCTCGCCGAGGAGGACGACCCCTATGTGGCCGAAATTGAAGTCTGGATAGACGGGGAGCTCGACCAGGTCTCCCTCCTCCCGATGAAGGGGACTTCCCGCAAGCTGGAGCCCGCCTGGAAGTACGGTCTGCCTGAAGGCCGCCACACCGTGAAGATGGTCTGGCGCAACCCCAAGCCTTCAGAATACCTCCTTCGCATCAACGCCATCCAGTACTACAGCGAGACCAGGAACACCGACACTTATTATCACAACTGATGAAAAGAATCCTCATACTGTCGCTGCTTATTCTGGCAGCCTGCGCGCCCAAGGTCCCCTATGGGGAGACCGTCAGGCTCGACCGGGCCACCCTTATGGACAAGATACGCGGCGGCTGGTACGGCCAGACCATCGGATGCACCTACGGCGGCCCCACCGAGTTCAAGTACAAGGGCGGCCTCATAATGGAGGAGATTCCCATCCCGTGGTACGACGACTATATCTACGACACGTATATCGAAGACCCGGGCCTCTACGACGACGTCTATATGGACCTTACCTTCCTTGAGACGATGCTGCGCGAGGGGATTGACGCCCCCGACTACGCCTACGCCGAGGCCTTCGCCCACGCCGACTACAAGCTATGGCACGCCAACCAGGCCGCCCGCTACAATATCCTCAACGGGCGCGGCGCGCCGGAGAGCGGCTTCTGGCTGTTCAACCCCCACGCCGACGACATCGATTTCCAGATCGAGGCCGATTTCATCGGTATGCTCTACCCCGGCCAGGTCAACAAGGCTTCGGTGCTAAGCGACCGCATCGGCCATATTATGAACTACGGCGACGGGTGGTACGGCGGCGTGTTCATCGGTGCGATGTACTGCCTCGCCTACGTGTGCGACGACATCCCGACGGTCGTCACCGAGGCCCTCAAGACCATCCCGGAAGGCACCAAGTTCCACAGCACGATCGCCGACGTCATAAAATACTGGAAGCAATATCCCTCCGACTGGAAGCAGTGCTGGTTCGAGGTGACCAACCGCCACGCCAACGACGTCGGCTGCCCCGAGGGTGTATGGAACGGGTTCAACATCGACGCGACCGTCAATTCGGCGTTCGTGGTCATCGGCCTGCTCTACGGAGAGGGCGACTTCCTCAAGACGATGGACATCGCCACCCGCTGCGGCAACGACTCCGACTGCAACCCGGCTTCGGCGGCGGGCATCCTGGGTGTGATGTACGGCTACGACGCCATCCCCGAAATGTGGAAGAAAGGTGCCGAGAAGATCAAGGATATCCCCTTCCCCTACACATCGCTAAGCCTCGAAGAGGTCTGCCGGGCCAACTACGACCTGCTGCTCCGGTGCAACGAAAAGGACGGCGACTGCATCTTGTTTGACGTGGAAAGACCGGAAACTGTACGCTTCGAGCAGAGTTTCGAGGGGCTCGTACCCGTCGAGAAAAGGGTGCTCAAGAAAGCATTTACCACCAGCGTCGACCTGTCCTTCAAGGGCAACAGCATAGTGGTGGAAGGCAGCGTGCGCAAGACCGGCCACGCCGACGACAGCTACGTCGCCAGCGTCACGGCCCTCCTCGACGGCGAGGAGATGGAGACCTTCCCGATGCCGATAGACTACATCAAGCGCAAATACGAGATCTTCTCCGCCTACTGCTTCGACAGCGGGGAGCACACGCTCACCCTACGCCTCAACAACCCTCACCCCGATTACGAGCTTTACGCTTCTGAAATGGTAGTCTATGACAAGGAGTAAATTCATATTGCTGCTCGCACTGGCCCTTCTCGGGGCCTGCAAGGAGAAGGAGAGAGTCCTGCCCGACATCGAGCCGGATCCTGAAAAGCCGACGCCCCGCTACGCGACCGGGCTGACATTCCACAGCAGCCTTATGGGGATTCCTGTTGCCTACGACATTATGGTCCCTGACAGATATGCCTTCGACACGGACAAGAGCTATCCTGTGGTCTATTGCTTCCACGGCTATGGCGACAACAACACCTCGTGGAACAAGGCATCTATGAATATCCAGTCCAAAGTCGAGGCCCTTGAGCGCCAGGGCCTGATTCCTCCTATGATATTCGTGTTCCCGATGGGATACAAGACCTACTTCTGCGACCGGTGGAACGGCGAATACTCCTATATGACGATGTTCGTGACGGAATTCGTGCCGATGATAGACCGCACCTACCGGACCATAGCCGACAAGGACCACCGCACCGTCATAGGCTATTCTATGGGGGCTTTCGGGGCCCTCGCCACCACGATGCAGCATCCGGAAGTCTTCTCGTCCTGCGGCGCGATGAGCATTTCGATGCGCACCGACGAGCAGTATAAGACTGAATCGCAGGGGGCATTCGACAACCAGTGGGGCTCGGTCTTCGGCGGCGTCGGCAGCACCGGCAGCGCAAGGCTTACCGAATACTACGAGTCCATCTGCCCTCTCCACCAGTTTACGGCGGAAAATCTTGACAAATACTCGGGAGCCAGGTATTTCATCACCTGCGGAGACGACGAAAACAGCCTTCTTTATGGCAATGACGAACTCCACGCAAAAATGGTGGAGGCCGGTTATGATCACGAGTACAGGGTCGGAAACGGCGGCCACGACGAGGCCTACTGGAGGGCCGCACTTGATGAGATCCTCCCGTGGTTCGCGTTCCTGATGGACGGCGGGACCGACTGGGAGCACAAGACCAGGACGGTGGAAGTTCCCGACGACTGCGAGTTCCAGATCGACGGCTCTTTCCTCTCTCAGGGATATATCAACAACGGCAAGACCGAAGGAACCGGCATCTATCTATTCTATAAAGGATTGGAAAAGAGCCTTGTCAATGAAGCGATAGCCATCCTTCAAAGGGGCAATCCGATGAAGAAATATCTCATACTTCCTTGCGAGGTCACCGCCAAGAGCGTAGCGGACTGGATCGGAGAATGGGATGCTTCCTACACTATAACCTCCCGCCAGGCCATCGCCGTCGGCGAGGCAGGCACGGCCCTTATCCGGAATCAGACGCCATTCTCTTACCTCTATTTCGAGAATGCTTTTATCGAGGGTGACATCCAGCCCAATCTGTCAGCAAAGTATTACATCGGGCAAAGCGACAACAGCCAGTCCGCCAAGGGAATCCACGCCCTGTATGTGGCCTGCAAGGATGCCGGCGCAAGCTTTGAATACCGCTGCCGCGACCACGTCAAGGACGCGCGGGAGGACTTCCTGATGGGATTTGAATTCATTAAAGGCAACCTCAAGGGACTGTAGACGATGAAGCGACTCGGCATCATATTGACCGCCCTCCTGGCATTCTGCTGCTCGACCCGCGAGCAGGGATGCCGCGAGATGGAAGGGCTCGTGCTGCATAGCTCGGTCCTGGACCGCGATGTTGCCTACTCAGTCGTCCTTCCATCAGATTATTTCAGGCAGCCCTCACGCTCCTACCCGGTGCTCTACCTTTTCCACTGCATCGGCGGCGACAGCACGACCGGCATCGAGTACTGCGACATCACCCACACGCTGGATTCGCTGGTGCAGGCGAAGGCCGTGGAGCCGATGATTGTGGTGATGCCGGATGTGTTCCTCTCCTACGGCTGCGACGCGTTCGACGGCTCTTTCCCTTACGAGAGGATGCTGCTTGAAGAACTTATACCGGCCGTCGAGAAAGAGTGGAGGACTAACGGCCGCCGCGCAACCATCGGCTTCTCGATGGGCGGATTCGCCGCGATGAGCCTGGCGCTGCGCCACACGGACCTTTTCTGCGCCGCCGCGGGCCTCAGCCCGTCCGTGAGGACCGACGCGCAGTACGCCTCGGAGGAGCCCCAAGCGGGCTGGGAGGAGCAGTGGGGCCGTATCTTCGGCGGGATTGGAGAGACCGGAGAGGCGCGGCTTACCGACTACTACAAGGCGCATTGCCCGCTCCACCTGCTGGAGGAGGTGCCGCTTGAAAGCCTTAAGGATTTCGGGATATTCATTAATACCGGCAACCGCGAGGGCGGTTCGCTCGCCGAGAGCAACGAGGCCCTGCACCTTGCAATGGCCGGGCGCGGCATTCCCCACGTCTGGAGCGTGAGCGACGGCGGCCACGACTTCGCCTTCTGGCGCGAGCGTCTGCCCGATGCGCTGAGATTTCTCAGCTGCTCTCTGGAAGGGCGCGAGTACAAGGCACGCGAGGTGGCAGAGCCCGCAAGAAGGGCCGCCCCGGCAGCGGAGAGCCTTGACGGAGCCCGCCTGTATATGCCGCCTCTCGATTATTCGACGACGCGCAAGTTCCCTTACGTCTGCGTCTTCGGGGCGTCCAACAAGGGCGAGAAAGATATTATGGAGTATTACTCCGCTATGCTTCACCGCGGCGCTGCAACTCCTATCGCGTTCCTTTTCATAGATAAGGACTACGAGGCCGTGCTTGAGAAGCTGGCAGAAGAGGAGCCGAGGCTTCGCCACTCCCAGCGGATGCGCTCCGCCATCTGCTTCGGCCCCGCTGCCGCGGAGCTTCAGGTCCTTATGATGAAGGAAAACCTCTTTACCAACGTGGTGTTTGCCGATGCTTCAGGCACCGTTCCCGCAGAGGAGTTTGCAGAGGTCATCAAGGAGCAGAAGCGTTATCCGAAGCTCATTCTCGCCGGGATGACGGATGCCGAGTCATACCAGGAGCAGGCGGCCCTCCACATTGCCCTTAAAAACGCCGGCCTCTCCCACACTCATTACGCCCAGGAGTCCGACAGCGGAGACCTGCTGCGACACTTCCCGAAGTGGATCGAGGCCATAAACTACAAGTTCCACGACTGAATTACGAATAAAATGTAGTCATAAACACAAAAATTTTTTACATTTGTGGGCTGACACTAAATTACAAACAATAACTATTAACTTTTTAAAATCAACCAAATGAAAAAGATTCTTTTACTTATTGCTGCTCTTTCCGTAGCAATGCTCTTCGCTTCCTGCAAGAAGGACGAGAACAAGAAGATTGACGACGAGGATGCTCCTGAAGCAGCCTTCGTATGGCGTGGTGTTATCGAAAGGCTTGCCGATGCCTGGGACTTTTGGGATTTCACTTACAATGCCAACGGCACGATCAAGAAGGTCGACCGTGACGAGGGCGACAGGGTCTGGAATTGGGACTGGGCAGGTAACGGCACCCTTCAGGCCGCTGTTAACGGTCGGGACCAGATATCAATCTACCGTAGCGCAGACGGCACGATTTCTTCGATGAATATAGAAGTAGATGGTGGTACCGACACTTACACGTACACCTACACCAGTGGCATCATGACCGAGGCTAAGAAAAACGGCGCTGTCGTTACGACCGTCACCGTCCTCAACGGCAATATCACCAAGGTTGTCGACGGCGACAACACCATGGAGTTTGAATATGGCGACGAAAACAACGCGAATGGTTTTATGCTCCATTGGCTTGACCATCAGATGAAGTCGGGTTATCCCTCCTGGCGTCGCTTCCTCGTCGAGGGCGGCATGCTCGGAAAGGGCCCTGCCAAGTGCCCCGTGTCTGTTAAGATCAATGGTGCTGGGCCATATGCTTATGCCTATGACAAACCCGCTACCGTTAATGGATATGACGTTTTAGGCTGGTCAATTCCTGATGTTGCAACTGATGAATACAGCAAGGAAGAGCACAAGTATATGCAGGCTCACAAATAGTCCAACCCTCCAATAACCCAAAAGGCCGCCCCGGAAATCGGAGCGGCCTTTTTCTATAGCGCCTCAATCTCCTCCGCCGAGAGGCCGGTGAGTTTGCTTATGAGGGCCTTATCAAGCCCCTCAGCCAGCATCGCCTTGGCGATTTCAAGATTTCGTTTTGCAACGCCTTCTTCAAATCCTTCCTCGTAATAGGCTTCACCAATGTCTTGTTTGTCGTATTCTGAAAGCATAGCGCGAAAATATTGAGTCCTTTCCTTGTCCGGCACACGATTGGACTTCGCCACCTCTAATACGTGGTCGTAACGAGAGTCAATACCTGCCGGCTTCTCGGCAAAGTTACGACAATTTCTCAGAATATAAAACCACGTCTCAACCGGATTCATACTGTCTAATGCTTTCTTGGCTAGGCGAGGAAGTTCGCATATGTATGTTGTGTGCAGTCCCGTAAAAAGACCACCTCCCACTTTTTCACGATGCTGATACTCATATACGAGCTGCCCTTTAGGACATTCGACGTGCTTCGTGGTGAAATTTGTAAAGCACAACACAATCACTGGCAGCAGGTTTTGATAGTGGCTACCCTTCTTGAGTTGGCCGGCCAGGAGTTTTGAGCCGTAATAGTACAGCCGCGGAAAGAATGCCTTACGCCTCTCCTGCTGCATTTCGATGATGATTTTTCTGCCATCATCGGTTTCGGCCAGGATATCCAGAACCGGCTTTTTGTCGTCAAGGACTGGTGAAACTAATTCGTTGGGCCTGACTGTGACAGAGACAATGTGTTCCGGAAGAAAATCATTAAGCAGCATAAGTAGACTATCCGTGTCCTGTTGGAAGACATACTTGAAAGCCACATCGCACAACAAGTCCAGAAATGGTTTTTCCATAATGTCACGGACAAGTTTTTCCTTTTCCTCTTCGGTGAGGGACCGAAGAGTTTCGATTTCATCGACGATGGCAAGATACTGTGCCATCTGCTCGGGAGTGAGTT
>JAFZME010000027.1 GCA_017553405.1 Bacteroidales bacterium | reverse complement strand
GCGTCCAGCCATTCGATATACGGCATCCTGTGCTTGTCGGGATTGAACCCTTCGGCCTTGCTTTCATCGGTCATCGCCGCAATCTGGTGGTCCTGAGCATCGGGCATCTTGCCTTTGGGCCAGATGTTTTCGCGATCGGCCGCACCGGTCGAAAGCACCGCGAGAAGAAGAATTACAGATAGAAATATCCTTTTCATATCGCTTCAAAATGTGTATCACACAAAGATAACGGAATTTTTGATAACTTTGTCTTTCCAAGACAATGCCAAATATGTACGAAATCCGCGACATCGCCCTCGCTCCGGCCGGGGAACTGAAGATAGAATGGGTGCGGCGCCATATGCCGCTTCTCGACGCCCTTGAGAAAGAATTCGCCCTGACAAAGCCTTTCAAAGGCCTCAAAGTGGCCCTGTCGGTCCACCTTGAAGCAAAGACCGCCCACCTCTGCGAAGTTCTCGCAGCCGGCGGCGCCGAGATGTGGGTGACCGGGAGCAACCCGCTCTCCACCCAGGACGACGTTGCCGCCGCCCTCGCCTCCGAAGGCCTCAACGTCTTCGCCCTCCACGGCGCGACCAGGGAGCAATACGAATCCGGCATCAGGAAAGTCGTTTCCGTCGGCCCCGACATCATCATCGATGACGGCGGCGACCTTGTCACCTGCATCCACAAAGAGTTCCCCGGGCTCGTCGACAAAGTCATCGGCGGCTGCGAGGAGACCACGACCGGCATCCTCCGCCTCCAGGCGATGGACCGCACCGGTGAGCTCCGATTCCCGATGATGCTCGTCAACGACGCCGCCTGCAAGCATTTCTTCGACAACCGCTACGGCACCGGCCAGAGCGTCTGGGACGGTATCAACCGCACGACGAACCTCATCGTCGCGGGCAAGAGCGTCGTCGTGGCCGGCTACGGCTGGTGCGGCAAGGGCGTCGCGATGAGGGCCAAGGGCCTCGGCGCCAAGGTCATCGTGACCGAAGTCGACCCTATAAAGGCGATGGAGGCCGTTATGGACGGCTTCAAGGTGATGACGATGAGGCAGGCAGCGCCCCTCGGCGACATTTTCATCACCGTCACCGGCTGCAAGGACGTCGTCACGCCGGAGGATTTCATCCTTATGAAAGATGGCGCCATCTGCTGCAATGCGGGCCATTTCGATGTGGAAGTCGCCGTGGCCGACCTCCGGAAGATGGCCGTCAGGGCTTTCCCTGCCCGCAACAACATCGAAGGCTTCGTCCTTGAAAACGGCCGCACGGTCTACATCATCGCCGAAGGCCGCCTCGTCAACCTTGCCGCAGGCGACGGCCACCCGGCGGAGATTATGGATATGTCCTTCGCCATCCAGGCCCTCAGCGCCAAATACCTCGTAGATAACAGGAAAACCATCGTCCGCGAGCCCCGCAGGATGCTCAACAACGTCCCGCAGGAGATCGACTCCAAGGTCGCCCGTATGAAACTCGCCGACTGGGGCATCACCATCGACACCCTCAGCCCCGGGCAGCACAAGTATCTCTTCGGCGAATGAAACTTATCCCCATATATTGGTGGAATAAGGAAGTCCATAACTTCCGCGTGTCCCAGACCAGGTTCACCAAACAGCCCTGGGCGGGAGGAGTGGTCCTCATCATCTGTGTCGTCCTGGCGATGCTCCTTGCCAACCTTCCTTTCACGAAAAGCATCTACAGGGCCATCCTTGAGACCGACCTCTGCTTCCATATAAAAAGCCCCGCCGATGCCGCCGGCGTCAGCGCCATAGACTGGGTTTTCCCCAAGGATATGACGGTGGAGAAATTCATCAACGACATCCTGATGGTGATATTCTTCTTCACCGTGGGGCTGGAAATCAAGCGGGAAGTGGTCTGCGGCGAGCTTTCATCCGCCAAAAAAGCCGTAATGCCCGTCATCGCCGCCTTCGGAGGCGTCATTGTCCCCGCCGTCATATTCACCATCGTCAACCACGGCACTATGGCATCCAGCGGATGGGGCATACCGACGGCGACCGACATCGCCTTCGCAGTCGGCATCCTTTCCATCCTCGGCGACAAGGTTCCCATATCCCTGAAAGTGTTCCTGACCGCCCTCGCCATTGCCGACGACCTTATAGCCATCATCGTAGTCGCGCTGTTCTACGGCGGGCAGATCAACGGCGGACTCCTCCTGGCGGCCCTTATGGTCATCCTTTTCGTCGTACTGATGAAAAGGCTCGGAGAGAAGCGTTTCTTCTTCTATGTCCTTCCGGCCATAGTGGTCTGGTTCCTATTCTACTACAGCGGCATCCACGCCACGATGTCGGGCGTCGTGATGGCACTTCTCATCCCGATGGAAGCGCGCTACAACAGGGCCAAGTTCCACCGCCGCCACCAGATCCTGTTCAACCAGCTCCTGGAAGCGGAGGCGGCCGACGCCGGCGAGTTCCCCAACGGCCCCGAAAGGCACTATCTGCGCCACCTCAGCGGCCTTGCAAAACGCTCCATAGGCCCGTCCTACCGCCTCGAACACAAGCTCGGCAACTTCGTGACATTCTTCATAATGCCGGTATTCGCCCTCGCCAACGCGGGAGTGGAGATCACCGATCCTGCTCTTTTCAATATATTCAGCTACACGCCGGACCTCGGCAGCGTCAGTATGGGCGTATTCCTCGGACTGCTGATAGGAAAGCCGCTGGGCATTACCCTCGCGAGTTTCCTCGCGGTCAAATGCAAAGCCGGCGAGATGCCCTCCAAAGCATCCTGGATGATGCTTTTCGCCGTCGCCTGCCTCGGCGGCATCGGCTTCACGATGAGCATATTCGTCGACACGCTGTCCTTTGCAGGCCCTGACATCCCTGCGGAAATCACCGCCTACCTCCGCGATGCCGGCAAGATTGCCGTGCTTCTCGGCTCCCTGTGCGCCGGCGTGCTCGGCTCCCTCCTTATTATATTTGTCCATAAACTGGAAAAGAAATGACCACCGTAGGAATCATAATAGCGATTGTCGCCATCGTCCTCGGCCTCATCGGCATCGTCGGCAGCTTCCTCCCCGTGCTGCCCGGCCCGCCGTTCAGCTGGCTTGGGATGCTCATCGTTTTTCTGTGGGGCTGCGGCACCAACGGCGGCGGCGACAAAATGTCCCTTACACTTCTTATCGTTATGCTGGTCGTCACCATCATCGTGACGATTCTCGACTATGTCGTCCCGGCGTTTTTCGCCAAAAGGGGCGGAGCAAGCAAGGCGGCCTCCGCAGGCGCACTCGTCGGCTCCATCCTCGGGATGCTGCTCTTCCCGCCGTGGGGCATCATCCTAGGTGTCGGCGCAGGTGCTTTCATCGGCGAGATCATCAGCAACGGGATGTCGGAAAAAGCCGTTCCTGCGGCCTGGAACGCCTTCCTCGGCTTTCTCTTCTCCACCGGGCTCAAGCTTATCGCCTGCGTTGTGATGTTTACCTATATAATTATATACGCCTTCTGATGAAACTGAGTCCTCTCGTCCTGCTTCTCGCCCTCTCCTCCTGCTCCCTATGGAGCGGGATAGGCGATATGCGGTGCGAGTATCTGGAAGAGCCCGGCTGCATCGACCGGCCGGACCCGCGGCTTTCGTGGAACAGCAAGTCGGACTACGCTACTGCGCACGTGGCGGTCGCCTCGTCAAGAAAACTTCTCGACAGCCCCGACGTGTGGGGCTCCGGAGACATCTCCGGCGCCAAGGCCCACCTCGACAGCGTCCTGGTCCCCTTCCACAACTATTTCTGGCGGGTTGAGACCTTCGACGCCGACGGCAAGCACCGGAAAGTGTCTCCCGTCGGGCGCTTCTCCACGGGCCTCTTCAGCGGCGCCGACGCTTCCGGCGAATGGATAAGCGGGGAGACCTCTCAAAAATTCAAGGTCGCCCGGCGCCTGAAAAAAGCCCTGCTGTTCGTCTCTTCCGGGGGCGAGCCGACAATATGGCTCAACACCAACAGGCGTATGAAGAAAGGCCGCCTGCCGCAGGATGCCTTCTCGCCATATAAGTCGCTCTACAGCGTGGTGGACGTCAAAAGCTACCTCAAGCACGGGCGCAACCGCATCATCATCCATTCCGAAGCCCCGGTGATGGCCGAGCTCCATCTCATCTACCGTGACGGCAGCCGCGACATCATATCCACCGACCGCCTCTGGAACGGTGCCTACCTGTCGAAGCCCGCCGCCGTGACAGGCGCCTGGAAGTCCGGCCAAATCCCCCCGGAGGATTTTCTTGTGGAAATCGAGAAGGGCGAAATCAACGACGTGCTTATCCTTGAAGAGGCCGCCTTATCGTTTTCCGATATTCCGCCGTTTATTCTCGCAAATATCATCTACGACCGCACGGGCGACACCGACCTCATAAAGAGACTCTACCCGGTGTTCCGCGATTTCCTCGTCAAGATCGGCGAATATGAAAAGCCCGACGGCACGGTCGCCCGCGGGACCATCGTCAGCTGGCTCCCTGACCGCAGCGAGTGGCCCTCCGCCTACACCGCGACCTGTTTCTACTACTACGACAACCTGCTGATGGCGAAATTCTCCGGCATCCTCGGCCTCGACGGCTCCGCCTATCTCGAAAAGGCCGCCGCCCTACGCGAGCGCATCCTCGACAAGCACTTCGTCTACGCCGAGGACCGCTTCTCCAACGGCGGCGCCGACGTGCTCACGCTCGCCCTCTGGATGGGCCTCGCCCCGGAAGACCACAAGCAAGCCGTCATAAAGCGACTCTCCAACCAGCTGAAAAAAGGCGCCGACCCCTCAAGGCTCGGCACCTACACCGCTTCGCAGTTTCTTCTGCAGCTTTAGCGTATATATTCCTTAAGTTCAGCCCAGGGGACGGTGACGGAGATGACGCCGACGTAGTAGGGGGCGATCTCGTAGGGCTGGTAGTAATAGGTGATGCCCGCCTTGCCGACTTCGAAACAGCCGTTGGGCTCGATATCCTTATTGAACACGCATTCGAAATCTTCGGCGTTATCCACGAAAGCATCCTTGAGATGCCCGCGAAGGCCTGCCGTGAGCGCCTCCTCGTAGCCCTCGGAGAATATGTCGGCCTCGGTCACGATGTCGCCGGTCTCCGTCGAGAACACGACCGGGATGAGCCCCTGCATACCGTGGGCGCCGCCGGAGTAGGTGTAGAACTCATTCTCGTATGAGACATAATCCTTCCAGCGCTCGCCGAAATAGCAGTTGACGAAATATTCCCAGCAGTAGAAATCGTTGATCTGGTCTTCCGTAAGCTTTTTCTTGTCGGTGTTCCAGAACTCGAGGTTCTCGTCGCGGAAATTTATCTCCAGCCCTTCGACGAAAGCATCCACCGTCGACTTGACGTCGGCCGGCTCCTCCTCCAGCTCGAGCACCGAGATGAGGATGTTGGTGGTCATTTTCGTGAGCACGGAGTCCTTGAGGCCGTCCACCGGATAGTCTATGGATATATCGACAGTGAGGTTGGGCTTCTCCAGTCCTTCCTCCAGCGGATAGCTCAGGGTGGTCCTGTAGTTTTCCGTGGTTATGCCGCGTTTGCAGGCGGGGAGAAGAAGGGCGGCGGCCGCGAGGATGGTGAGGAATTTTTTCATACGGAGTTAAGGGTTCTATTTTTTGGGTATGTCGAAAACCGAGTCGGCGGGCTTCCTGGTGATGATGTCGGACATCGTGTAGGTGTTGACGGTGCCGGAGAACTCCTCCATCACCATCACAACCGGCAGGCAGTCGCTCTTGCGGAAAGTCACGGTGATGCGGGAATATCCCCTCGGGGCCTTCTTTTTGGCGGACACAGTCACCACGTAGTTCTTCGCTTCCTCCGTCACTGTGATGTTGCCGTCGTTCTCCCTGGCGACATCACGCATCTTGCCCCTGATGCTGTAGAGCAGGGAGTTGCGGAGGACGGCCATCATCTGGTTCTTGTCGGTGTTGAAGACGTTGCCGACGTCGCTGGAGCGGCGGATGTACATAATGTTGGCGTTGATCATCATAAGGTCCGTCGCCGGAGTCGTGTACTGCATACGGAGCTTCTCCGGAGGAACGAAATACATCGCGCCCTCCATATTGATGGTCTTGCCGGAAGCTTTGATAAAACGCGAGTGGTCGAAATGGCTCTGGGCCGCCGGAAGCGAAGCGTTGGCCTTCTCTATCTTGTCGAGTATCTCCTCGTCGGACGCCGCTGAAGCAACGAAGGGAAGGATTGCCGACAATACGGCCAGAAACAGTTTTTTCATAGGTTTAGAAATTGAACGTCAAGCCGGTGCCGCCGGAAGCGGTGGGGCCGAAATCGAAATAGGCCTGCTGGGGCTCTCCGATTGAATTGCAGTAATTGACGGTCTTGCGGAATCCGCGGTCGCCGACGCTCATAAGGACGATGCCGGTGATGGTCATCGCGGATGTCGCGATGCTGATGTAGCCGGGAATCTGCGCATCCTTGCTCATATTGGCCCATAACTCATTTACGGCATCCTCGCCGAACGGGGCTACGAAGATGGTCCCTACAAGGGCGGCCAGGAAATAGACGCCGCCCCAGCAGAAGCAGATGGTGGAACCGGTGACACCTCCGCAAAGGAGGCCGAGGCCGGTCCAGAATTCGGTGTTGTACTTGTCCCACTTGGGGTTGAGGTCTTCTCCGTTGACATTTGAAAGGAGAGACTGCCTGAGCTCTTTGGGAAGCCTGTAGCCGTCAACGACGATCTTTGCGGGCTTGTATTTCAGCTGGCCCGGAATCCAGTTGACGGTGCCGTCCTCATTGACGAGACCGACGGGAACTACATCTTTTTCTTTTTTGCCGGGATCCTCCGCAAATGCGCAGACGGACACCAGAACGAGTGACGCTACGAGTAATATCAACTTTTTCATCTTTCTTGCCTTTTTATGCAGCGAAGGGGGCGGGCTGCATATTCAATGCCAGACAAAAATAGCAATTTTTAAGGAATATGATTATATTTGTGAGTTAACAAATAAACCAAAACCAATGGCCACACCTATTATCATCGGCATCGTTGTCGCTCTTGTAGTCGTTCTGATTATTTGGGGTATCCGCGTTCAGAACAAGCTCGTCAAGGCTGACGAACTCTCCAAAAATGCTCTCCGCCAGATCAATGTCCAGCAGATGAGCCGTTACGACGCCATCAAGGCCCTCGTCAAGCTCACCCGCGAGTATTCCGCCCACGAAAGCGACACTCTCAAAGGCGTGATCGAGAGCCGCAAGATGGTATCCAGCCCGGCCCCGACCGTCGCCGACATCCAGCGCAACGAGCAGAACCTGCGCGCCATCACCGCCCAGGTCAACGCCGTCGCCGAGCAGTATCCGGACCTCAAGGCCAACCAGCTCTTCATCAAGACAATGGACGACATCAAGGGCTACGAGGAGAACGTCCGTCTCTCCAGGATGACCTTCAACGACACCGTCACGAGGTTCAACAACCAGGCCCGTATGTTCCCCGGCTCCATCGTCGCGAGTATGCTCGGCTTCCCTCCGAAGGAGTACCTTGCCGAGGATGTTTCCAAGGCCGATTTCCCCGATTTTTAGGGTTAATATGCGGCATCGTTTTCTAAAAGCGGCGGTTCTTTCCGTCGCCTTTTTCCTGTGTTTCTCCGCAGGGGCACAGGAAATCCGCTCCGTCAAGACGCTCTGTAAACTCCAGGCCGACGGGTCCGCCGACATCGTCCAGCTCTGGGATGCGACCGTCGTGAAGGGGACCGAATGGTATATCCCCATCGGCAACCTTAAAAATATGTCCGTCAGCGACCTCCGTGTATTCGAAGGAGACAATGAATATATCTCCGAAGGCCGTTCCTGGGACACCGGCCGCTCCCTGGAGGAGAAGGCCGGACGCTGCGGCATCGTCGACAAGGGGTCCGACGGAGTGGAGCTCTGCTGGGGCCAGGGAAGCTACGGCCCCCACGAGTGGCTCATCACCTACCGCGTCGAAGGCCTGGTCCAGAGCCTCAAAGACTGCGATGCCTTCAACTATATGTTCGTCAACCCGGGCCTTGTCGCCGCGCCCCGCTACGCCCTTCTCAATATTATCAACGAAACGGGCGGGCCCGAATGGACCGAGGACAACGTCAAGTTCTGGGGCTTCGGCTTCGAAGGCGAGTCGTGGCTCGAAGACAACACCATCGTCTTCGAGACCGACTGCCAGATGCAGTATAAAGGAAGTATGATCGCCCTGGTCCGCTTCGAGAAAGGTCTCTTCTCGCCGAGCGTCTCCAGAAATATCAAGTTCAAGAAGATGCAGAAGAAGGCCTTCAAGGGCAGCTCCTACTCTTCCGGCTCCGGCTCGGGCCTGTCCTGGATCTGGCGCCTCGGCGAAGACGCGCTGTTTTTCCTTGTCGGCCTGCTTGCCGTCTTTGCGGCGATATTCCTTGTCCTCCGGGAGATCTTCCTGAAAATCACAGGCCACGTCTATAAAAAAGATGTCTTCGGCGAGACGAAGTTCGACGGCTATTTCCGCGAGGCTCCGTTCGGGGGCGATATCCCGGCTGCTTTCTATATCCTTTCCCACGGCTATCGCACGATTTCCCATCCGAAAGCGGAGAAAGGTCTTGTGGGAGCGTTCCTGCTGAAATGGATAATGGAAGGCCGCCTCAGGCCCCTCAAGGACGAGTCCGGCTCCAAGACGAAAATCTCCCTCCAGATAGTGGAAGAAGCAGTCAAGGAGTTCGGCGATCCTTGCGAGGAAGAGCTCTTCGATATGGTCCGGAAGGCCTCCGGCAGCAACCTTATCCTCGAAGACAAGGAGCTTGAGATCTGGGCCAGGATCAATTACGAGCCTTTCCTCAAATGGAAAGACAACGTCGACACTGCCGGAGCGACATCCGTCGGCGAATTCCGTTCTTCCAACGGCTCGTCCCAGGAGGAAGCGCGCCGCGTCGTGCAGTTCCGCAATTTCCTCAACGATTTCACGCTCGTTGCCGAGAGGGAGGTCCCCGAGGTCGGCCTGTGGAAGAACTATCTCATCTTCGCCCTTCTCTTCGGCCTGGCCGACAAGGTGTCCGAGGCGATGAAGAAACTCTATCCCAAGGACTTCGAGCAGTTTTCCAACGAGACCGTCGGTGTCAACACCGTCTATATGTCCAACCTTCTCTATTTCTCCAATAATATAAGCGGAAGGGCTTTCGAAAAGGCCAGCGACGCGAAAGTCCAGGCCGATGCCAAGGCCAGCGGCGGTGGCGGCGGCCACACCTCCTTCGGAGGAGGCGGCGGCTTCTCAGGCGGCGGCTTCGGCGGCGGTTCAAGATAATTATCGATAAACAATAATAAAAATGAAAAAAATCCTCATCCTCTCGCTTGCAGCGGCAGTCCTGCTGACAAGCTGCGTGGTTTCCAAGAAAAACTACGATGAACTTATGGCCGACTACACCGAGCTTAAGGACAACCACCTCGGCCTTCAGGAAGAGTATGCCGCGCAGAACAACGAGCTCTCCGACATCCTCAACTCCCTCGCCGAAGTCTCCGGCAAGACCAACTCCCTCAAACTGAGCGTTGAAAACCAGAACGCCAAGATGGACCAGGCCGCCGACATCGAGGAACAGATCACCTTCATCAAGGAAAAACTCGACAGCCTCGACGCCCTCCAGGAAAAGGCAAAGAAGACCAACGCCTACCTCCAGAAGACCATCAAGAACCTCAAGGAAGTCGTAGCCGCCCAGGAAGCGGAGATCACCACCCTTAAGGAGCAGATCGCCGAAAAGGACCAGACCATCCAGGCGCAGGCCGCCGACATCAAGCAGAAATCCGAAAAGATCAACGAGCAGGCCGCCGACATCGAGGCCAAGAACGAAGAGCTCAAGAAGCTCGTCGCCAAGCAGGTCCAGATGATCTACAACGCCGGTGTCGTTCTGGAAGAAATCGGCGACTCCGCCCCCGAAGTGAGCTGGAAGAAAAACAAGCAGAAAGTGGCCAATATGAGGCTCTCCATCTACAACGAGGCCCTCGCCAACTACCGCCAGGCCCAGTCCCAGGGCCACTCCGAGGCCGCCGCGCGCATCTCCGCCCTCGAGGAGAAGATCGCGGCTATAAAGTAATCCAGCCAAAATCGCCGCGTCAAATTTGGCGACCGGCATCTTCAAAAGGCCGATCCCCTCCCCGGGGCCGGCCTTTTTTTGTCGCCCGTAGGCAAAAAGGGGCGATTTTGCACACGAGTTGGCTGTTTTGCGTGGTTCGTAGGCAAAAAGAGGCGTTTTTGCACACGATTTTGTCATTTCGAGCGAAGTCGAGAAATCTAAATTATCGTTTGGTATGGAAAATGCATAATGCGTAATAACTCTTAAAAATCAGGAACCATGAAACACATAGACAACCTCCTT
>JAFZME010000026.1 GCA_017553405.1 Bacteroidales bacterium | reverse complement strand
TGTTTCACGGATGAAGGCGGCCACCTTGTTCCGCAGTTTCTCGTCATAATCCTTGTCGATGACATAGGGTTCGGACGCCCACTTCATCTCGCAAATGCTCACGATGTCGTCCTTGCGGTCAATGAGGAGGTCAATCTGGGCACCCCTCTCTCCCGGACTGAGTTTCTTCCGGTCTGCCCGCCAGGCACACTGGCGCGTCATAACTCCGGAAATACCCAAGGCCGCCTTAATAGGTCCAACGTGCTGCAAGCATACCCGTTCGAAGGCCAGCCCGGACCAGGCGCGGTATAGGCCCGAATTCAATGAATGCATCCAGAAGGCCGTATCGCCGCCCGCCTCACGGATAAACTTATAATAGAACAGCGTATAGTTGTCAATGAGTTGGAACAGGGCCTCTTTCTTTTCCTTGTCGAAAGCGTTGTACTTGCGTATGAACCCACACTGCTCCAATTCCTCAAGACAGGTGGTCAGCGCACCATTGTTCTCCAGTCCATAGTCATCCACCAGCTCTTGCCGGGTAAGGCCGATACCCTTGTCTCCCAGGGCTTCTACTATTTTTATGTAGCGATCGGGATTCTTGAACAGCGACTCATAGAGCGCATTGTATTCGCCGCGCAACTTGCCATTCTCGGCAAAGAAAAGGTTGTCAATATTCTGCGCTGCGGACTTTCCTTTCTGCAGCAGGCTCCAATAATAGGCAGGGCCGCCCATCACCATATAGAGCGTAAGAATCTGATACCGGCTGATCCGGATGCCACGGCTCTGCAGATAATCTTCACATTCCTTCAAGGTGAACGGCATCAGATAAATCTGTACACTCACGCGGTTATGAAGGCCGCCACGGTCCTTTATGACCTTGTTGATAATCCACGAAGTGGCCGATGCGCAGATAACCAGAAGCACATCCTTCCGGGCGCTGCACCATCCGTTCCAGAAATGCTCCAGCACAGAAACGAACTGCGACTTGGGCGTGTCCATCCACGAAATCTCATCGATGAAAACCACCTTCTTTTTCTTCCGGCTGGACTTGATGACAACCTTTAGGGCATTGAAGGCATCAGACCAGCTGGAGAGTTTCGGACAGTCCACATACCCGCAGTCGATAAGCGATGTGCGAAAGGCGGCCAGCTGCCCGGCAATCTTCGCCTTTGCCACGCCAGTATGCTGAAAGGTGAATTCATAGTTGAAGGCTTCCCTGACCAGGAAGGTCTTGCCGACACGCCGACGGCCATACACCGCCACAAATTCCGAATATTCGGACTTGAAGGCATTCTTTAACTCTTTGAGTTCTTCTTTTCTGCCAATAAGCATAGCGACTTCGTTTCGATGGTGCAAGATAAACATTTTCTGCTAAATCTCGAAATTTTTCATAGATTTAGCAGAAAATATCGAGCGCCCCCTCCGTGCCCCAGCGTACTTTCCTGGAGAAACTCTTCCTCCTGCACGAAGAGTTTGCCAAACCCCAGGCCGACATCCGTGTAGACCGCATGTCCCGCCACATCTACGACATCTGCAAGATGGCCGACACCCCGATAGCAGATCAGGCCCTCGCCGACAAAGACCTCTACTTCTCCGTGATGGACCACCGCCGCACCTTCATCGGCCTCCGCGGCTTCGACTACCACACCCTGCTACCGCAGACACTTAGCATCATCCCTCCCGCAGAAGTCCGCGACGTCTGGAAGAAAGACTATCAAGCAATGCAGGAATCAATGATCTACGAAGAATCTCCTTCCTTCGAGCAACTTATCGAGAAACTCACTGTCTTGAACCAGCGGATCAAAACGCTCAGCTATTGATTATCTGAAATAGATCTTCGGTTATTTCCTATTGATGTCTTACTCCTGCCACAATTTGGGGGAATCCCTGAAAATCAATATCTTTGTAATTCAATCGTCGGAAATGCGCTACTGGGGACTTCATACTTCTATTTCTGGCGCGCCCTCCTGGATTTCAGGGGGGGGGATCAACAAAGTTATAATCAACAACTTACATATTAACACGCGAGCTCGAACGGAGTTTCGCGTGGATTTTCGTGTGCAAACGACAAAGCAATAAACAATACATCAATGGAAGCAAAGAACAAAGAAACCTACGAGGCCCCCACGATGCGGGTCGTGGAGGTGAAGACGGAAGGAATCGTGTGTGCCTCCCAAACAGACTACCTCTATGGCGGTCTGGACGAAGATGATTAAGGAGGACCGGACGATGAGAAACAACACCAACACACTTAAACACCTCTTCGCCGCACTCCTCACCTTCGCGGCACTCGCGGCGGGGCACGCCACGGCGTGGGCGCAAGTGACGATCAGCACGGCAGAAGAATGGAATACCTTTGCCTCGAACGTCAACAGCGGCACGACGTACAGCGGCCAGACCATTGTGCTCACTGCCGACATCACCGTCACTACGGGGGTCGGCTCAAGCAGCACCAACAGTTTCAAGGGCATCTTCGAAGGCGGCGGCCATACGCTGACGCTGAACCTGACGCACAGCAGTGGCGGCGATGCATGGATCGCTCCGTTCAGATACATCAACGGTGCCACCATCAGGCACCTGCATACCGCAGGCACCATCACCACCAACGGCAAGATGGCGGGCGGCATCGTGGGCGACTCCTATGGCACGTCCACCATTCAGAGTTGCCGCAGCAGTGTGGCCATCAGTTCCTCCATCAGTGGCGACGGCACGCACGGCGGCTTGGTGGGCAGGGTGAACAACGGTACGCTCACCATCAACGACTGCCTGTTCGACGGCAGCATCACGGGAGCCGGCACCAACAGTTGCGGCGGTTTCGTGGGCTGGAAAGAGGCGTCGCTGGTGCTGAACCGCTGCCTGCAGGCGGGCGACCTCTCGGGCATCGACAGTGATGGCGGCGCCACATTCAGCCGCTACAATTCCGGTTCCGTCAATTTCACTACCTGCTATTACAGGACGGCTTACGGCACCGCACAGGGCACGCAGACATCCGCCACGGGCAGCACGCTACAAGGTCTCCTCGGCTCGGCTTGGGAAGTCAGCGGCGACGATGTCTTCCCCATCATGGATGCGAAGAACCTCATCACCGCCACCATCAGCGGAGTGGAGCCGCGTTATACCTATACCGACAGCGAAATAAAGCCAGAGCCCGTGGTGACCACTTCCGACGGCATGGTGCTGACAAAAGACACGCATTATACCGTAGAATGGAGTGGTGACGGCACTAGCGCAGGTGAATACACGCTGACTGTCACGGGTATCTCTCCATACATCGGCTCGCTTAGTGCAACCTACACTGTCATCACCATTGTCACCACCTCGTATGTTGATGCCGCTGGCACGGAGCACACCGCGGAGGCTATCCCGTTGGATAACACTATGACCACACTTTCGGCAGGCACATATGTTGTAAACAGCAACGTGAAATACACTAGCACTGTCACTATCGCGGGTGACGTTACGCTAATTCTTGCTGACGGCTACACAATGAGTATCGGCGACGATGACAATCCATTACTCTCCGAAAGATGCATGTATAGCCCTTACAACCTCACTATCTACGGTCAGTCTCTTGGTACAGGATATTTGAAAATGTACAGCAATAGCCACGATGGCATTTATATTAGTAATGATAAGAACTACACTCAGCATAGTGGCAATGTACTCATTGTGCACCATAGTGGTTCTTGTATATATAATGGAAATGTCATCCTCCGTGGTGGCACGCTTGATGTAGAGAGTGGAGGTAATGCTTATGGTGACATTTATGCTAAAACTATCAGCATTCTTGGCGGAAAATTGTGGGCACGGTTTAAGGGACTCAATGGTCAACATGGTATCACTCTTGGCTTTACCAATTCCACCGACCTTATTTATGCCTACAAATATAATCCAAATGGTTTCAAATTTGAGATTGTAAGTGGCCAAACGCTTGTCGATGAATATGGATGTCCTTATAGCGGAACGCTTCGCTATAATGGCGCTCGGTATGATTTCGAAAAGCAGACTCTGAGGCCCGTCACAGGCGTAACGCTGACGAAGAACGAATACGACTACAACGACGTCTCCGCTACGTTCGACGGCACATCGACGACAACCGTCAGCATCCCCGTGGATGTCAATGTGACGAGCGTGACCTACAACCGCACGTTCACCGCCGGCACCCCCGCCACCGTCATGCTGCCGTTCGACTATACCTGCAACGGCAATGAGGGCGGCACGTTCTACACATTCGCAGGGGTTAGCGGCTCGTCACCAATAATGGAGGAGGGCAACCATGTGACCTCGCTGACGGCCAACACGCCGTATATTTTCATGCCGACCGCCACGACGATGTCATTCCCGAACATTGAGAATATGTCGGGCGGAGTGGTGACGCTGAACCCCACCGCAGGCGACCACGAGGTGACTTCCGGCAGCTGGAAACTGGTGGGTTCGTATGCCGCCAAGACCTGGACGGCAAACGAGGTTGATAATATCTTTCTTCTGGACGGCACACTGGTACCAATGGAAACTGGGGCGGTGACCAAACCGGCGGAAGGCTATTTCCAGTGGACTGGCAGCGGTAATAGCGGTTTGGATGATATTACCATTACGGCAACCGAAGCAACAGTCCTGGGTGAAAGTAAGTACGTGACCACATATTACAACAGTGGGCGGCACTATCGCTTGCCGGAAGGCGCCAAGGCCTATACTGCAAGCCTGGACGGTGCCAAGGTGTTGTTCCATCAGGTAGGTGTTGATGGCAACGTGATTCCGCGCGGCACGGCCGTTATTGTGGTGGGCGATGCCGCCAGCATCACGCTAACCAAACTTGCTTCCACCGAAGTGACCGCCTATGCCGGCAACATCCTGCAGGGCTCGGACACTTCTATTGCAAAACCTTCCGGGACGGTGTATGTGCTGGGGGTTGCCGGAGAACCGGCCGCCCTGGGATTCTTCTCGTTCAGCGGAAGCACCATTCCTGCCGGAAAGGCGTATTATGTCGTTGAATAACAGATTCTTCGTTTCGCTCAGAATGACAATCATCATGAAAAAGAATATATTACTGATAGCAGCCCTGCTGGGCGCAATGACCTGGACCGGCTGCATGAAGATTGAGGAAGAACTCATAGAGGAAAAGCCGGAAATTGTGGATGAAACAGCCACTACCTACACCGTCACCATCCTTGCCGAAAGGAACGACGGACCGCAGACAAAGGGACTGGAGATTGGCGACGGCACCGAGGCTACGACCACGCTGCTAAAATCTGTCTGGAAAGATGGCGAGGAGGTGAAAGTCTATTTGGGTACGGATTGCATCGGCACACTGACGGCAACGCCGGACGGTGAAAATGCCCACTTGGCTACATTATCCGGCACGGTGACAACTGCCAGCATCGTCGCCAATACTACCACCCTCACCCTGCTCACCCCGCGCGAGAGCTGGGACTACACCGGGCAGGTGGGAACACTGCTGCTTACTGATGATGCTGCGAATTCCATCGAAAAGAAATTCCACTACACCATGGCGTCGCCGGTGCTGGTGACAGGAGCCTCTGATGATGGAGCTGGCCATTGGACCATCACCACTGAAGATGCCCACTTCACCAACCAGCAGAGCATCTACCGTCTCAGCTTCCGCTACCGGGTTGGTGACACCAAGACCCCCATCACCACCAAATCCGTGACCATCTCCAGTGCTAACGGGCATCTGGTTCAGAGCCACGTGCTGGGCGGCGATCCCACCGAGGGCCCCATCTCCGTCACACTGGGCACGGCCTCGGCCGACCCGTTTTTCGTAGCCCTGCGCAACGGAGATGAGACCAACGAGGAAGTGCTGACCTTCACCGTAGTGGACGGCACCGGCGTCACCTATCGCGGCACCAAGACCATCCCTGCTGAATACAAGCCCAACGGCACCTTCGTGAGCGTGAAGAACGCCTCACTGGACCAGCGCCTGGATTTATCCCTCAGCGCCACAACCGTGGACACGGTGCTGTAAATGATCCGTTTGATACGACAAAAAAGCGGCCTCATCGGTCGCTTTTTTCGTGTAGCTCCTAGTGGAATCGAACCACTATTTAAGGTTTAGGAAACCTCCGTTCTATCCGTTGAACTAAGGAGCCGCGTCGGGCACAGAGATTTCTCGACTGCGCTCGAAATGACAATAACGCTTACTCGGCGTTCTTGACGACGATCTGACGGCCTCTGTAGTAGCCGCACTCAGGGCAGACTCTGTGGTAGATCACAGCGGCGCCGCAGTTGGGGCAGGTGCTCAGAGTGGGAACGGGGGCCACGTCGTGAGTCCTTCTTTTGTCACGTCTCTGCTTGGAGACTCGGTGTTTAGGATGTGCCATTGTTGTATCTTGTTTTAATTACTTTCCGTCAAAAAGTCCTTTCAGCGAGGCAAACGGGGACGCCGATGCCGCTTCCTCTTCACTCGAAATGTAGCGCCCGGCCGAAGCCGCGCACTCGCCTTCCGGGTGGACCTTCCTCATCGGAAGGGAGAGAAGCGCATAGTCGTAGACCGTCTGGGAGAGGTCGAGCACTGCGCTGTCGCCCTCGAGGCAGACGATCTCGCGGCCGTCCTCGGTCGTCCCAGACGGGGAATCCCCGCCGTAGGAGCCCGACTTCACGCTCAGCCGCGCCTCGCAGCAGACCTTGAGCCTGACCGGCTCAAGGCACCTGTCGCACGGCACGGTCAGGAAACCGTCCAGCGATAGGTCCGCTCCGAGGTAGTCGCCCGACTTTTCGATGCCGACATCGACTTTGACGCCGGCGTCGAGTACGTCCTCATTGCCAAAAGCTGAAAAGAACTCTTTCCCCGCGAAAAGGCTGAAACGCGTCCAACCTTTCGCCAAACCGTTCAAAGGAACTGTAAACTGCTCATTCATCCGGTAAAGGGTTGCAAAGGTAATAAAAATTTTTCTATTGTCAATCCTCGGAGTCGGATTTTCTCTTCCTGTCAAGAGGGTCGAGCATAATTTTCCTCATTCTCATAAAGTGAGGAGTGATTTCGACCATCTCGTCGTCCTGGATATACTCAAGCGCCTCCTCGAGGGAGAACTTGATGGCGGGAGGGAGGATGATCTTCTCATCCGAGCCCGCCGCACGCACGTTGGTCAGCTTCTTGGTCTTGCAGATGTTGATGTTGAGGTCGCGGTCGCGGGTGTGCTCGCCGACGACCTGGCCGCCGTAGATCTCCTCGCCCGGCTCGACAAAGAAGCGGCCGCGGTCGAGAAGCTTGTTCATCGAGTAGGCGATGGCCTCGCCGGTCTCAAGGGAGACCAGGGAGCCGTTGGTGCGCATCTCGATGTCGCCCTTATAAGGCTGGTAGTCTTTGAAGCGGTGGGCGACGACGGCTTCTCCCTGAGTCGCGGTGAGAAGGTTGCTGCGAAGGCCCATAAGGCCGCGGGTAGGAATCTCGAACTCGAGAAGGGTGCGGTCACCACGGGGCTCCATATGGATCAGCGCGCCCTTGCGGCGGGTGGATATCTCTATGGCAGCGCCGACGAACTGCTCGGGAACCTCGATGGAGAGCTCCTCAATCGGCTCGCAGCGGTGGCCGCCGATGGTCTTGTCGAGGACCTTGGGCTGGCCAACCTGAAGCTCGAAGCCTTCACGGCGCATCGTCTCGATGAGGACCGAAAGGTGGAGCACGCCGCGGCCGTAGACGACGAAGGAGTCGGCGTTGGGGCCGGGCTTGACGCGGAGGGCGAGGTTCTTCTCGAGCTCGCGGTCGAGGCGCTCCTTGATGTGGCGCGAGGTCACATACTTGCCGTCCTTGCCGAAGAAGGGCGAATTGTTGATGGTGAAGAGCATACTCATCGTGGGCTCGTCCACCGCAATCGGAGGAAGGGCCTCAGGATTCTCGAAGTCGGCGATGGTGTCGCCGATCTCGAAGCCCTCGATGCCTACAACTGCGCAGATGTCGCCGCAGACGACCTCGTCGACCTGCGTCTTGCCGAGACCGTCGAAGACCATAAGCTGCTTGATTTTCGACTTCTCGACGATGTCGTACCTCTTACAAAGGCTCACCTGCATCCCGGAGCGGAGACGGCCGCGGGTGATGCGCCCGACCGCGATACGGCCGACGTAGGGCGAGTACTCGAGCGAAGAGACAAGCATCTGCGGAGTCCCTTCGACGACCTCGGGAGCCGGAATCTCTTCAAGAATAGTGTCGAGAAGCGCGGTGATGTCGGTCGTGGGCTTGCGCCAGTCGAGGGACATCCAGCCCTGCTTGGCCGAGCCGAAGATGGTCTTGAAATCGAGCTGGTCCTCGTTGGCGTTGAGGGCGAACATAAGGTCGAAGACCTCTTCCTGGACCTCGTCGGGACGGCAGTTGAGCTTGTCGACCTTGTTGACGACCACGATGGGCTTCTTGCCGAGCTCGAGGGCTTTCTGGAGCACGAAACGCGTCTGGGGCATACAGCCTTCGAAAGCATCCACAAGCAGCAGAACGCCGTCGGCCATATTGAGCACCCTCTCGACTTCGCCGCCGAAGTCGCTGTGGCCGGGAGTGTCGATGATGTTGATCTTGACGCCCTTGTAGGTCACGGAGACGTTTTTGGCGAGGATGGTGATGCCACGCTCGCGCTCGAGGTCGTTGTTGTCGAGAATAAGGTTGCCAAGGTCCTCCGGACGGCGGACGAGGTTGGCCTGATAGATCATCCTGTCGACCAGGGTTGTCTTACCGTGGTCGACGTGGGCGATGATTGCTATATTTCTGATTTCCATATACGGGTGTTTTCTTCTCAAAAAAGGAGGCGGCTTTCCTTTTCAGGGCCTCCTCCTTTTACCGTGCGCGAGATCAGAGTCGAACTGACACGCCCTTGCGAGCACTACCTCCTGAGAGTAGCGCGTCTACCAATTCCGCCACTCGCGCTCATCGGGGGTTGCAAAGGTAAGAAAATTTTTTCTTTTTCAAAGAAGAATCTCCCGGTTTTGCACATTTTCCCAGATGGAAAAGTCTGAAATCAGCACATTTGCAGAGCAGGACACCTCCATTGAGATGTCTTTCAGATCCTTATCCTTCCAGGAATATCCCGCCCTGGCGAGAATTTCCCCGAGAGCGAACGTCCTCAGGAGGACTCCCCCTGACGAAACATCCATCAGAAGCGAATTGTCTTTCTGGCGCGGCAGGATGAATTCCAGGAAGCCGTCATCGGTCCTGTGAGGGACACACTCAAACGGCCCTTCGAGGGGATTCCCGTCAAGGTCGAATCCCGCTATACCGCCGTGGATCACGAAAGACACCGCGCCCCCGGCCGGCACCAGCCTCATCCGCACACGGCAATGGCTTTTGAGGAGCACCGCGCTGCGGCTGACCGTCTCCCCTTCCGCCTTGACCGGCCGCGACCAGAGGAATACCGGCGGGCAGTTGCTGCCGAAGGGTATCACTATTCCCTTCCCGGGCTCGAAAGTACCGTCGTCGCCGCTGGAGACGGTGACATAGAGAAGACCGCGCGGCACGGCCTTCTCGTACACCTTGCCCGCATCAAGGGAATCGGCAAAAATCTCCTCGCCGCGGCTCAGATAGACGGAGAACACCGTCGAAGAATCGGCCGTCTTCTCCGTCGAAATCGTGAGCACGCAGGGGCAGGAACTCCTGTCCTCCTTGATGCACGATGCCAGAAACAGGGCAAGAGTGCTAAAACACAATGGAAAGAGCGAGCGTAACATCATTGGGAAGCACGAAAAACCTGTTGCCGGAAGCCTCGGTCAAGCCGCAGACCGGACACGAGTAACGTTTGTAGATGTCATATCCGCCCCAGAGGCCGATACCGAAATCGAGATTGACGTGGGGCGCAAGCATATAGGTGTAGCCGGCCGAGACTCCGGCGCCGAAGCGGTCCCCTTCTTCGGTGGCTTCTTTGAGGAGTCCGCCCCAGTTGTATTCCTGGTACTGGACCTTGCCGCTTACCCACCAGCCGGAGTAGACATACCAGGGCCACCAGCGCATCCCGAGGGAATAAGCCTGCTGGCGGGAAGCTATCGGATCGCCGTTTCCCTTCTTGAAATGGAAAGGGTTATAGCGGGCGGAAGCGCTCAGAGTCCAGTGACGGGCCACTGCGACGGATCCTTCCAGATTGAGCGTCAGCATATTGACATAGCCGAGAACATTGGTGGAAAGACTGCCCTTCTGGGCCCCTGCTCCCTGGCAGAGGAGGAGCAGGAGCGGAAGCAGAACAAACTTTTTCATAGCCTAGCGGTATCTCTCGAAGACCTGCTCGATGAGGGCCTGGCGGTCGGGGTACAAGGTCAGAAGGGACGCCTTGAGCGAATCCTTCGACACGGCCTCACCGGTCAGGGCGGCATAGAGTTCCGAACAGGAGAATCCCCTTTCGTAGAGATAACGGAATATCTGGGGATAGAACCAGAAGGATGTCCCGAAATCGGGCATCGAGCCGCCGTAGCGGTCCTTGAACATCTTGCTTTCGAGGAAGTAGGCCCACATCTCGCCCACCTCGCAGTAGCCGGCATTCTTGTCGGTACCGGAGCCGTAGCTGTCTGTCCCCGAGCTTATTGCGGAAGTGATGATATACCAGATGTACTTCTCCCAATAGGAATTGCCGACTTTCGAGTAATGGGAAGCGTGGGCGAGTTCGTGGACGGTGGTGCCATAAATGTCAGCGAACGATTCCTTCTCCTTGGTCCCGATGACGATGTCGGGGAGGAAACATTTGATAAGGCTGCCGTATCCCTTCAAATAGGTGTTCACAAGCCCGTTTTCGACCACCGCACCCTGGTGCAGCATAGCGGAACAGCTCTTTCCAAGGGATTTGAATATCCAGATCCGCGTGTTCTTGGGAGGAGTCTTTATATTAAGGTCATCCTCGGAGCACCTGCTGAAGAAATCGTAGGCGGCGTTGTTGACGGCGCAGCGGCGGAAAACCTTGTCCTCGGAATTCCCCGTTATGGTGACGCTCATTCCTGAAGGCTCGCCTTTGCCGAGAGTCGAGACGGATGCCGGGACAAGGATAAGGTTGAATCCTATCGAG
Organism: Bacteroidales bacterium; assembly: GCA_017553405.1. GTDB lineage: Bacteria > Bacteroidota > Bacteroidia > Bacteroidales > UBA932 > Cryptobacteroides. The sequence goes on along the minus strand of JAFZME010000026.1, from coordinate 19,219 downwards.
AAATTCATAGAGTTCTTGAAAACGAGCCTGTAGCGGGGTTTTGCGGAGAATTTCGTCTTCATCTGATAGTAGCCGTCACGGTCGGTGTAGGAGTGAGCGAACTTCACGAAACTGTTGCAGGAAACCCTCACTCCGGAGACGCCGATGGGCTTTCCGCCGGCAAAGTCAGGATCGACCATCGTGATGCGGCCTGACGGAGCGACGGCCGTCGCCTTTGTCTCCGGACAGATCATATCGGCGTTGCCGGTAAGGATGTAGGATTCCCTCTCAACGGCGTCCCAGTCGATGCCGTCACTGCGCGTAACCATATCGTTCTCGGCGATATAGCACTCGTCCAGAAGTTCATATGGTATCCCTTCCGGGAAAGTGAAATCGTGGGCCACCACGGCATACTGCCAGGTGATGTCTTCATCATCTATGGAAGGATCGTGATACCAGTCCCCTTCCACCTTTATCCGGTAGTCCAGAGGATGGTCGGTCAGATGGACGCCAAGGGCAAGAAGGGTTTCGACCTGCTCGTCGGAAGTCGGCAGAAAACGTACATAAAGGTCAGTGGGAGTGAGATCCTCCCTGCCTGCCTTCGTCGGATAGAGTTTCTCCAGGGCCTTGGTGATGTTCTGGATGGCGTAGGGGTCCTCCAGTTTCTCGCCAAGCACGATCTGGTCGTGCGTAAGGCTCGGATCGGGGTAGCTGCCGGACTGAAGTCCGGGGGCGGAAACGTGCTCCTTGTTGCAGGAGCAGAGCGCTGACAAAAGCAGCGCGGAAAGGAATAAAGACTTTCTCATAGCTTTTGCATTTTGTTTTCCGCAAAAGTAGAGAAGCCTATCCGTGTAAATAAATGTGCAAACGCTTACTTAAAAAAACCGCCCCGGAAGCATCTCCAAGGCGGCTTTTTAAACGTTTAAGCGAAAAAAACGCATTAAAAATAGACGATAGTCTTCTTCTCGATGGCGGAGAGGAGCTGGTTGGCGAGGCGGCTCACGCCGAAACGGAAGAGTCCCTTGCCGAGCCACTCGCGGCCGAGGAGCGTAGAGACGATGGAATAGTAGCAGACTGCGTCCATAGCGGAAGAGATGCCGCCGGCGGCCTTGAAGCCGACCTTACGGCCTGTCTTCTCATAGAATTTCTTGATGCACTCGCACATCACATAGGCGGCGGAAGGAGTGGCGTTGACCTCGACCTTGCCGGTGGATGTCTTGATGAAATCGGCGCCTGCCTCCATAGCGAGGAAGGAAGCGGCGGCAATCTTCTCGGAAGTGACAAGAAGGCCCGACTCGATGATGACCTTGAGGATCACGGGGCGGCCAAGCGCTTCGGAAGTCTCGTCGATGCACTTGCGGATGAGGGCGATTTCGGAATAGGCCTTGTCGAATTCACCTGCGAGGAAGCTGTTGAGGGCGAGAACGATGTCGATCTCCTCGGCGCCGGCCTCGATGGCCTTCTTTACCTCGAGGACCTTGACCTCGGGGAAACTCTGGGAGGTCGGGAAGCAGCCGGCAACCGTCGTGATGTGGACGTCGGGGAAATGGCGGCGGGCTTTGACCGTGGCCGCGAAGTTGGGATAGACGCAGATTGAGGCCGGGAGCGGGTAGTCCGGGTAGTCAACTTTGAAGGCGTTGACCTTGCCGACGAGCTTCTCGACGGACTTTTCCGTGTCGGTCGTGGAGAGCGTCGTGAGGTCCATCATCGAGAAGCAGTCCCTGAGGACATCGTCGGAGACGACCTTGTCGAGATTGGAGGCAATGATGTCAAGTTGCCTTCCCATAGCCTCCCTGTCGGGAGCATAGCCATACTTTGCTAATATATCAGTCATATTGTAAGATATTTGTTGTCAAGCACTTATCCTTATTTTAAAACCTTCCTCGAGCAGAGGCTTCACAAGGGCCTCCATCTCGGACGCGGTGTAGGGGACGATGCCCTTCAAGGGAGTCTCGCGGGCGACGGTGTAGACCATCGTCTCGCGGGGACGCAGGCGGCGGACTATGTCCATCCAGCCTGAAAGGTTAGGTTCGGCACCCGTCTCGAACTGAGGGCTCCGGAGAAACATCGTCTGGAGGATGAAATCTCCGCCGAATTTTTCCAGGTCGGCCACGACGTCGGCCACGTGATACTCCCCTGCGGGAGAATTGACGGCCGCGGCGCCCTCATCGGTCGATGCATCTATCTTGAGAATCGGGTTGTCCACTTTCCTGAGGGCCTCGAAGACATCTTCCCGCCATACCTTAGTCGCGTTGGAGAGAACGGACACCTTCGCCGAAGGGAAGAATTCATCCCTCAGGGCCAGAGTCCCGTCCACTATCGAAGCAAACTCCGGATGGAGGGTAGGCTCTCCGTCGCCCGAAAAGGTAATCGAGTCGATCGCCGTCCCGGCGGCCGCACAATCAGCGAGTCTCACGCGAAGCTTTTCCAGAACTTCGGCCCCCGAAGGGAGCCTGCGGTCCTCACGGCTGTCGCGGTTCCACCCGCACTCACAATAGATGCAGTCAAAATTACATAATTTTCCTTTTTCCGGCAAGAGGTTTATTCCCAAAGACCTCCCGAGCCGCCGGGAAAAGATGGGACCGAAGACGGTCTCCTCCCTCATCATACAAGCCTCCTTGACGCGCTGGCGTCCGTGAGACGGCCCTCCGGGGACAGGCCATCGATAAGCACGATGCCCGGGCGTTTGCCCGGCTCGATGCTTCCGAGAATAGCCCTTTTGCCGAGGAATTCGGCGCCGTTGCGGCAAGCCCATATCAACATTTCACCAAGAGGGACCTCGCTGAAATTCTCCTGGATGCACCTTAGCTCGGAAACCATATCGAGGCTGTCGTTGCTGGAAAGCGAATCGGTGCCGACGCATATCGGTATGCCGCTCTTTCTCATCAGCTCAATCGGAGGAAGGGCGTTATGGATGAACAGGTTGGACCTTGGACATACGGCGATGAAAGGATGGGCAAGAATACGGCGCGCTATGGCGGCTCCGTACTCGTTGAGACAGACCTCGTGGACCAGCAGGACATTGCCGTCTACGGGGGTCTCCAAGGCGCCCATAAGGCGGCCGAGGAAATACTTCAATGATATTTCTCCGGTCACCGGAGGCGTGCTCATCCCGGCCGCTTTGCGGTTTTCCCACATAGGGCCGCTTCCGCTTATGAGCATTTCCTCCTCTTCCGGCGACTCCTCGCTGTGGTAGGAGAGGAAACCCGACTTGAGCCCTTCTATGCTCGCGGCAGTAAGGAGTTCGGGACTCATTGTGTAGCAGGCGTGCGGAGTCGGGGCGGCATCGAGGCCGAAGGACATCGCCCTGGCCTTGAGTTCACGAACGCTTTCGATGATGGAAGGACAATCTTCAGGCTCGGTGCCGAAGACTTCGAGGAAGGTCCTCGTGTACATCGGGTGCGTAGCCTTGACGGAAAAAGAATCGTCGCAATTGCTGATGTCGGCCATCGCCGTGACACCGGCATCCCACATCGCGTTCATCTGGCCCCTCAGGGCAGCGATTTTCCGCTCGCGCGTGGTCGTGTCACGGAGGGCATTGATCTGGTCGATAAAACCGGCCATACCGCTTCCCTTGCGGAACATACCTTTAAGATAGGAAAGCTCCACGTGGCAGTGGGCATTGACGAAGCCGGGGACAACGGCCCCGTCGTACCATTCTTCTTCGCAGGAAGGCTCTTCGGAAACGCCGGTACGGACAACCGATCCGTCATAATCCAGCTCGACGAATCCGTTACGGATTGGCTCCGGGGAGGTCAGGGTATAGAGATATTTCGCCGCAATCCTTCTCATATTTTCATATCGGTCTTGACAGTGTCAACCTTTACGGTATCAATTTTCACTGAATCTATCTTGACGGAGTCGACGGCTGTGGAATCCACTGCGACCGTGTCTTTGAAGAAGAGCTGACAGTAGCCGACGGTGTCGGGCACCTCGTAGAAGAAGCGCCTTCTCAGGCTGGAATCCATCCTGCGCCAGTCCTTGCCCCTGATCAGGGAATCCGGAGAGAAGCTCAGGAACCTCTCCTCGCAGACATCGCGCGCCACCTTGAGGTGCTCGCCGCTCTTGTTGAGGTGCTCTTCCTTAATGCGTATGGCTTTGCCCTTCCGTTCAAGGATGTCGCCGGCTTTTTTCAGCATCCTCGAATAGCGCTCGGTGTCGGTCATATAGTGTTCGACGCTCTTCAGGTAGTCGTCGGTGGTGTAGCCGTAGGACTCGAAGATGGCCTCATAGACAAGCGAAGTGTCGACCTGCCGGCGCTTGTCGGGGTTGTCTTTTATCCATTCGTCGGCAAGGAACATATCCGCATATATCTTGACGAAGGTGCTGCGGGGAATGACCCTGCCCCTCGTACACGAGAACAAGGCTGTCACCGCCACAAGAACGGCAAGGATTATATGCAGGCTGCGCTTCACTACCTGAGGACAGCTCCGAATTCGCGCTGGAAAGCGGCGAGGATCTTGCCCATCGCACCTTCGACGTCGGCATCGGTGAGGGTGCGCTCGGGATCCTGAAGGATGAAGTTGATGGCGTACTGCTTCTTGCCTGCGGGAATCTTGTCGCCGCGGTAGACGTCGAAGAGCGAGACCTCGCGGATGAGCTTCTTCGCGCTGCGAAGTGCGCACTTGCGCAGGTCGGCATAGCTGACGCTCTCGTCCAGGAGGAGAGCAAGGTCGCGGCTGACCTCGGGGAAGCGAGGCAGCGGCTTGAAGCTGAACTTGTCCCTCTTTATGAGGGCGAACAGCACAGGCCACGAAATCTCAGCCGCGCAGACGCTCTGGCGGATGCCGAACTTCTTGGCGAGGGCCGGGTTGATGACGCCGAAGGTCGCAAGCAGACGGCCCTGACCGGGGAGAGTGTAGGTGACGCCCTCGGAGAAGATGTCCGAAGGGGCGGCGCCGGTCTCCATCAGGAAGGCGTCGATGCGGTAGCGCTTCAGAAGCAGGTCCACATAGCCCTTGAGCTGGAAGAAATCGCTCTTCTCCTGCCCCCTGCGCCACTCCTTAGGTGAAGCACCGGTCATAAGGACGGAGAAGTTCTGGTGCTCCTCATAACCATCCAGAGTCTTGCCGTCCTTCTCCGGGAGTCTCTTGTAGACGGAGCCGTATTCAAAGATACGGAGGGAAGGGATCTGACGGTTGAGGTTGTAGGCGATGACCTCCAGGCCACTGAGCAGAAGAGTCTGACGCATCACGTTGAGATCCGAGCTGAGCGGGTTGACAAGGCGTGCGCAGGCTTCCGCGGGGAAGGTCTTGAGGGAAGTGTAGTACTCCTCCTTGGTGAGGGAGTTGTTCATCACCTCGTTGAACCCGTTGGCGGCGAGGAAGTTGGAAATATTGTTGCGGACGGCCTCCGGCTCGGGGGATGCGCCCGGGTTGACCGAAACCCTCATCGAGACGGGAAGTTCGATGTTGTTGTAGCCGTAGACACGGAGGATTTCCTCGACCACGTCGCATTCGCGCGTCACGTCGACCATATAGGTCGGGGCGGCGATGACGAAGTCGCCGTCCTTGCCGGAGACAAACTCATACTGCAGGGCCTTGAGTATCTTATCGATGGTCTCGTGGCCGATTTTCTTGCCGATGAAAGACTCGATGCGGTCGTAGTTGACGTGGATAAGAGCCTTCTCGACAGGACGGGACACGACCTCGACCATATCGCCGCAAATCTTGCCGCCGGCGGTCTCGAGGATGAGTGCCGCTGCCCTTCTGGCGGCGTAGAACGCCATAGCAGGGTCGGCTCCCCTCTCGTAACGGAAGGAAGCGTCGGTCTGGAGCACCTGAGTCTTGGAGGTCTTGCGGATCGCTCCCGGATCGAAGCAGGCGCCCTCGATGAAGACGTTGACCGTCTCCTCGGTCACGCCGGAATCGTTGCCGCCGAAAACGCCGGCGATGCACATCGCCCTTTCGGTGTCGGCGATGACCACGTCGGTCGAGCGGAGGGTGCGGTCGGCCCCGTCGAGGGTGATGATGTGCTCCCCTTCAGCGGCGCGCCTCACGATGACCTTGCCGCCGCCAATCTTGTCGGCGTCGAAGGTGTGGAGGGGCTGGCCGAGCTCGAAGAGGATGAAATTGGAGATGTCGACCACGTTGTTGATGGGGTTGTGGCCAATGGAAAGGAGCTTCTTCTGGAGCCATTCAGGGGATGGGCCGACCTTGACGCCGCGGACGGTGATGCCGGAATAGAGAGGGGCTCCTTCGCCGTCGAGGACTTCGACGGGAATGGCCTCGCCCTCGCCGGAGATTTTCTCCGGGGCTTCGGGGCGCACCAGGGCGCAAGGGATGTCCCTCGCCACCAGATAGGCGTAGAGGTCGCGGGCGACGCCCCAGTGGGAGGCGGCATCCACGCGGTTGGCCGTGATCTCGTACTCGATGACGGCTTCGGTCTTGAGGCCGAGGAATTCCTTGGCCGGAGTGCCGGGAACGGAGTCCTCGGGGAGAACCATTATGCCTTCGTGGGAGGTCCCGATGCCGAGCTCGTCTTCGGCGCAGATCATACCGAAGGATTCGACGCCGCGGATCTTGGATTTCTTGATCTTGAAGTCGCCGGGGAGGACGGTCCCGATCCTGGCGAAGAGGACTTTCTGCCCTGCAGCCACGTTGGGAGCGCCGCAGACGACCTGGACGGGCTCGGCAGAGCCGTCGTCGACCGTCGTGATGTGGAGGTGATCCGAGTCGGGGTGCATCTCACAGGTCAGCACCCTTGCCACGACTACCCCTTCAAGGCCGCCGGGAATCTCTTCCTGCTCCTCCACGGAGTCTACCTCAATTCCGATTGAAGTCATCGCATCCGCTATCTCCTGCGGCGTCAGCTCACACTTCAAATAATCTTTTAACCAATTGTACGATATCTTCATAATCTACTTTTTTGTCATTTCGAGCGAAGTCGAGAAATCTTATTTCACAATATCCTCTTTTTTAAACAGCGACTCGACGAACTCCTTGCGGTCGAAGACCTTGAGGTCGTCGATGCCCTCGCCTATTCCCAGGAACTTGACAGGGATGCGGAAGGTGTCCACGATGCCGGCCACGACGCCGCCCTTGGCGGAGCCGTCGAGCTTCGTCACGGCAAGAGCCGTCACAGAAGTCGCCTTCGAGAACTCCCTGGCCTGCGAGAATGCGTTCTGGCCGGTGCTCCCGTCGAGGACGAGGAGCACTTCGTGGGGTGCGTCCGGGACGACCTTGGCGATGACCGTGCGGATCTTCGAAAGCTCGTTCATAAGGTCGATGCGGTTGTGGAGACGGCCGGCCGTGTCGATGATCACGGCGTCGGCGCCCCTGGAGACCGCGGCCTTGACGGAGTCGAATGCGACGGACGCGGGGTCTGCGCCCATATCCTGCTTCACGATGTCCACGCCGGCTCTCCCGGCCCACACCGTCAGCTGCTCGACGGCAGCGGCACGGAAGGTGTCGGCAGCGCCGACGATGACCTTCTTGCCCTGAGCGACGAGCATAGAGGCGAGCTTGCCGATGGTCGTCGTCTTGCCGACGCCGTTGACGCCGACGACGAGGATGACGTAGGGCTTCTTCGAGAAGTCGAAGGGCACTACCGCCTCGCTCTCGTCGACCTTGAGGAGCTTGCCTATCTCGTCGCGAAGGATGTCAACGAGCTCTTCCATCGACATATATTTGTCGCGGGAGACGCGGTCTTCGAGGCTTTCGATGAGCTTGAGAGTCGTCTCGACGCCCATATCGGAGGCGATAAGGGCCTCCTCGATGGCGTCAAGCACGTCGTCGTCGACCTTGGACTTCCCCACAATAGCCCTCGAAAGCCTCTGGAAGAAGCCCTCGTTGGTCTTTTTCATCCCTTTGTCAAATATTCCCATATCAGGCAAATATAATCAATTTTTACCTTCTGGCGACGATGAGGGAGGAGTTTTTATTGTAACCGATGGAAAATTTAAGGGGTTTTATGCCCGGCTCGGCATATTTCTTCACAAGATCCTTCTGGTAAACGTCAGGGCCGAAAGCGTTGAGCGGATGGACATACGCGCCGTAGAGGTCGACTTTCCAGACAGCAGGATCGAAGAACCGGTAAGGGATGCCGGAGTCATCCTGCACGACCGCAAATGAATGGGCGAGAATGCCGTCCCTGACTTTCGAATACTGGTCCTCGTGGAGGCAGTAGGAGCAGGACTTCACGAAGGAAGCCGTGGTCTCCGGGTTGAGCCCGTCCATAAGAGCGACGAAATCGGGCTCCAGGTGCCTGTCCTTGAGGTTGGTGGAGATATAGAACAGAGTCTTGCCCTTCGCGTCGCCCTCCTTGAAATAGGAAATCTCGGCCTTCGGGCCGTCGGCCTTGATGGAGGATATCGAATATCCCATACGGGCCATCAGGACGGAAATCATCGGGACGGTCCCGTCCACCGCATCTTCACTGAGGTCGTCCTTCATCGACTTCGTGATGAAGTAGCTCTTGCGAAGGTGGGTGCCGAGCGCACGGCGGTAGATGCCGAAATTCTCCGGGGTGAGATCCTTGTCGGTGATAGGCTTCCCCGCCGGCTCGAGACCGAAGAGATACAGCGTGTCGGCCGAGGGGAAAAACGATGCCACATAGGAGAAATCAGGGCCTCCGAAGGTGTAGAAGACGGTCTTAGCCCTTGCGTCGATGTCGGCAAGGTCGCTCTGCCTTAAGGCCTCAACCTCGTCGAGGGCCTTGCGGCACTGCTTCCAGAGCCCGTCGAGAGCGGCATTGTGGGACTTCCAGGAAGCGCCCGAGCATACCGATGCCCTGGGGCTGTCCTCCGGGACCGGCATTCCGGCCATAATCCTGGCACACTCGGTCAGGGCCGTGTCAGCAACGGGGGCGACGACGATTGCCTCAACGACAGCGACGCTGTCGGCGGATTCGTTCACCTGTTTTGATGCTCTGCGTCCGCCGCACGAAGCCATAACGGCGACGGTAAGGATGAGAAGAAGTGCTTTTTTCATTTATGTGAAAGTTTTTTATTGAGCAGATAGACGGCCGTTCCCAAAAGAAGGGTGCCGGCGCTCATTATTGTTGTCCACATCGCTGCCTGCTCTCCCGTGACGAAAGTCTTGATGAAATCCTCCCTGATGAGATAGACCACGGAGAAAAGTATCGGAATCATAAAGACGACCGGAACGACAGGATAGCCGACCGTGCGGTAGCCCTGTTTCGGGCGGCCGCGGCGTTTTCTGAGGATGAATATGCCGAAAACCGTCATCAAGGCGCACAGGCTCAGGAGTATGCCGGCGTACTTGGTCACGAGTTCGAATGTACCCGTGAGGATCATCAGAAGGGCCAGTCCGTACTGGAAAGCCAGCGACTTGAGAGGGACTCCCTTTTTCGTCCTTCCGTGGAGGACGCGGAGGATGCGGTAGTCCTTGCCCATCGCTTCCGAGACTCTCGGCCCGATGAATACCATCGAGCTGATGCTGGAAAGCAGGAGGACGGCTATCGTCCCTCCCATCACGGCACCGGCCTTCGGGCCCATCATCCTTATGGCCGAGATGAGTCCTATCTCCACCTCTCCCTTCATATCCGCAACCGGAGTCGAGCGCAGGAAAACGACATTCAGCAGGATATACATAACGCTCACCGCCAGCGTAGAAAGTAGCAGCGAGCGCGGCAGGTTGCGCCTTGCATCGGCTATCTCGCCGGAGATATAAGCCGAGGCGTTCCATCCGGAATAGGCGTAATATACCCAGATGATCGCGACGGCGAAACCGGAGTTGAACACCATCGACGGAGAGAACTCCGCCACCGACAGAGCGAAGCTCTGCGGCTCATACGGCAGCGTGAAACCGAGTATGATGAAAACCACAATCACCACTACCTTGAGAGCCGTGAGCACATTCTGGAGAATGCCGCTGGTCCTGAGGGTGAAACAGTGCATCAGGGTGATGACCGTCAGCACCGCGGAGGCCACCAGCTTCGGATTGACCTGCGGCAGCAGGGGCTCGAAATACGAGGAGAACGCTATGCTCGCCAGGGCTATCGGCCCGGCGAATCCGACTATCAGCGATATCCACCCGGCAAGGAAGCCGGCATAGGGACCGTAGATGGCGTTCATATAGTGGTACTCACCGCCGGAGCCGGGGAGTGCGGCGCCGATCTCGCCGTAGACGAGGGAGCCGCTGAGGGCGATGACGCCGCCGACCAGCCAGAGTATGATTATGGCGATGAAATTCTCAGTCGTGAGCAGCTGGAAGCCCAGGGACGTGAACACCCCGGTCCCAACCATATTGGCAACGACGAACGCCGATGCCGTCCACAGCGAGAATTTTCCCTTGTCGGATACCATACTCCTTATTATTCAAAAAAGCAGTCCCAAGGAAGAGACTGCTTTAAAAACTCTTGTAAAGGAGACTTATTTCTTTGCGAAGAAATCCTTCTCCTTGCCGTCCTCGATGAGCTGCTCTACGAAGACGTAGGCACCGGTCTTGGGAGACCTGTCCATACGGATGCACTTGACCATACGCTTTGCACCGGCCTTGGCATCAAAGGTTGCAACTGCTTTCTTTGCCATAGTCTATTCTCCTTTATTATTTGATCTCACGATGAACGGTGACCCTCTTAAGATAGGGATTGTACTTCTTGCGCTCGAGACGCTCGGTAGTGTTCTTCCTATTCTTGGTGGTGATGTAGCGGGACATTCCGGGAACGCCGCTTTCTTTCTGCTCGGTGCATTCGAGGATGACCTGCACCCTGTTTCCTTTAGCTTTCTTTGCCATAACTTACAAGTTTAAACAAGGTTGACGTATCCTTTCTCCTGAGCATCCTTGAGGGCGGCGTCGAGGCCGACCTTCTCGATGATCCTCATACCTTTGCAGGTGACCTTGAGGGTGATGAATCTCTGCTCGCTTTCAGACCAGAACCTCTTGGTCTTGAGGTTGAGGTCGAAGTGACGCTTTGTGCGGAGTTTGGAGTGGGCGACGTTGTTGCCGACCATCCTCTTCCTTCCGGTTATTTGACAAACCTTTGACATAGTATTTTTTCTCTATTTGATTCTAAACGGTTTATGGGGCTGCAAATATCGTTTAAAAATTGCTTAATTGCAAAAATTTAACTACACAATTTTAAAGAATCTGCGCCATCTGATATTTGACGGGAACCTGCGGTTCCGGTCGGTAGAGAGCCAGATGATGGCCGGACGTCCGACAATGTGGTCCTCCGGGACGAATCCCCAGTATCTGGAGTCGAGGGAGTTGTGACGGTTGTCGCCCATCATAAAGTAGTAGTCCTGTTTGAAAGTGTAGGTGGAAGCTTCCTCTCCGTTGATGACGATCAGACCTTCCGGTGTGGTCTCCAGGGTGTTGTGCTCATAGTCGCGGATGATCCTCTCATAGAAGGGAAGAGTCTCGGCGTTGAGCTCGACCGTGGCCCCTTTTTCAGGGATCCAGAGCGGACCGTAGTTGTCGCGGGTCCAGAGCGTCTGGGTGAAGGGGAACAGCGAAAGGAAGGTGTCGGGAGCATCGGGCGGGTAGACGTCGAGTGCCGGGGTTATCTCCGCCACGGAGGAAAGGGCCTTGACCTTTTCCAGCATCTCGGAGGTCAGCGGCATCCGAGGGTAGCCCGGAAGCCTGGGGTCGAAGTAGAGCTCGCCGGTGTTGAGCCCGATCTTCTCGAGAGTCCTGGGGTTGATTTTGTCGGTCGTGCGGACGACGTAGGTCAGCTGCACGCCGGGGTAGACCTCCTGGGGCTCGGAGCCGATCCAGACAAGTCCGTCACGGACGGTAAGCGTGTCGCCGGGAAGGGCGACGCAGCGCTTGACGTAGTGATCGGTCTTGTCGGCGGGCCTCACGATGACGGGACCGAAGTTGTCCACCGTGTACTTCCTGCCGGAATTGCGGACCCAGGCGTAGTAGTCCTCGGTCGGCGCTTTGGTGAGAACGGTGTCTCCGTTGGGGAAGTTGAAGACCACGCAGTCTCCCCTTCTGACGCTCCTGAACCCTTTGAGACGACGGTAGTCGTTCTTGATGAGGGTGGAGTAGGACTCGCAGCCGAAGGCGCGGTTGTGGGTAAAGGGAATAGTGAGCGGGGTCTCGGGGATCCTCGGACCGTAGGTGAGCTTGCTTACGAACAGGTGATCTCCCGTGTAGAGGGAGCTCTCCATCGAGGAGGAAGGGATCTTGAATGCCTGGAAGAAGAAAATATTGATGAAAGTGACCACCACGACGGCGAATATGATCGCGTCGAGCCAGTCGAGCCAGACGTTGTGCTTCTCACCTTCCTTGTACTCTTTCTTCCAGAAGAGCCACTTCACCTTTTTGGTGACGAGAAGGTCGAAGATGACGCCGAGGCCGAGCAGCCACCAATAGTTTCCGAGCCAGATAACCCATAGGATATAGAGGACCGACCAGAAGCCGAACCTCACCCATTTGTTATGGACAAAATCCTTCCAGCCCACTTTCAAATGCTATTTTACAGAATTGATGATGGCCTCGAAAGCCTGAGGGTTGTTCATCGCGAGGTCGGCGAGGACCTTGCGGTTGAGACCGATGTTCTGCTTTGCGAGACGTCCCATAAACTGGGAGTAGGACAGGCCATACTGACGGGAAGCGGCGTTGATACGCTGAATCCAAAGAGCACGGAACTCTCTTTTCTTGGCCCTGCGGTCGCGATAGGCGTAGGTGAGACCTTTTTCGTAGGTGTTCTTCGCGACAGTCCAGACATTCTTCCTGGCGAGGAAGTTACCGCGAGTCCTGGAGAGGATCTTCTTGCGGCGCGCCCTTGAGGCGACTGAATTAACTGATCTAGGCATTTGTTTGAATTTTTTGGAGGCAGTGACCTTATCTTGGTAAGGTACTTCAGACTGCGTTCCAGTTAAACATTAAGTGGTTCTTAGAGGACGAGAAGTTCTTTTACTCTCTTGACGTCGACATCGGCGAGGATGGCGAAGTGGTCAAGATTTCTCTTCTGCTTCTTGGTCTTCTTGGTGAGGATGTGGCTGTGGTAAGCGTGCTTCCTCTTGATCTTTCCCGATCCGGTAAGCGTGAAGCGCTTTTTGGCACCGGAGTTGGTTTTGAGCTTTGCCATTGTTGAACAAAATTTTGATTGAACTATAATTGTCCCTTCACGGGATTATTTTTTCTTGACCGGGGCAAGCATCATTGTCATACGCTTGCCTTCAAGTACCGGCATATTCTCTGCCCTTCCGTACTCCTCGAGCTCCACCGCGAAACGGAGAAGCTGCTTCTCACCCTGCTCGGCGAACTGGATCGAACGTCCTCTGAAGAAGATCGTGGCCTTGACCTTGGATCCTTCCTGCAGGAAGCCCTGCGCGTGACGGAGCTTGAACTGGAAGTCGTGCTCGTCGGTGTTGGGGCCGAAACGGATCTCCTTGATCACGACCTTGGAGGCATTCTGCTTCATCTCCTTCGCCTTCTTCCTCTGCTGGTAGAGATACTTCTGGTAGTCGAGTATCTTGCAAACGGGCGGCTCCGCCTTTGCGCTTATCTCCACGAGGTCGAGCTCGAGGTCTTCAGCCATTGCGAGGGCTTTGGAGAGAGGGTAGATACCTTGCTCCGCGACATTCTCGCCGACGAGGCGGACTTCGGGGGCCGTGATCTCCCTGTTGGTGCGCAGCTCATTGTCGTCTTTCTGACGCTGAGCCTGGGCATTCACTGCGGGACGCTGGGGGCGGGGACCCGAGAAGTGAGGTTTGTAGGGCATTAATCTTTTTTTACGTTAAACATACTTTTATTGCCGCGTCTGCGCGAGTTCGCCGCGGATTATCCCACGGACAAACTCCACAAGGCCGTCGACGGTCATAGACCCTTCGTCCTTGCCGTCCTTCCTTACGGAAACGGTCGCTTCGGCGACTTCTTTTTCTCCGACGATGACAAGAAGCGGGATCCTCATAAGGGACACTTCGCGTATCCTTTTGCCGAGGGTCTCGTTTCTGTCGTCGACAGAAGCGCGAATATCGGAATTATTCAGCAAACTGCAAACTTTTTTTGCATAATCTGCATATTTTTCGCTGATTGGCAGCACTTTCACCTGGTCCGGCTGGAGCCAGAGAGGCAGATGGCCGGCCGTGTGCTCGAGGAGCACGGCGACGAATCTCTCGATGGAGCCGAACGGAGCCCTGTGGATCATCACCGGGCGGTGCCTTGCTCCGTCGGCGCCGATGTATTCGAGGTCGAAGCGCTCGGGGAGGTTGTAGTCGACCTGGATCGTGCCGAGCTGCCAGCTGCGGCCGATGGCGTCCTTGACCATAAAGTCGAGCTTGGGGCCGTAGAATGCGGCCTCGCCGGTCTCGACGACATAGGGCAGGCCCTTGTTCTTCGCGGCCTCGATGATGCCTTTCTCCGCCCTTTCCCAGTTCTCGTCCGAGCCGATGTATTTGGCCGGGTTCTTGGGGTCGCGGAGGGAGACCTGCGCCGTAAACTTGTCGAAATTAAGCGTCTTGAAGACGTAGAGGATAAGGTCGATGACCTTCTCGAACTCTTCCTGGAGCTGGTCGGGACGGCAGAAGAGGTGGGCGTCGTCCTGGGTGAATCCGCGGACACGGGTGAGGCCGTGGAGCTCGCCGCTCTGCTCATAGCGGTAGACCGTGCCGAACTCCGCAAAGCGGAGCGGGAGGTCGCGGTAGGAGCGCGGGGCGCTGCGGTAGATCTCGCAGTGGTGAGGGCAGTTCATCGGCTTGAGCATAAACTCCTCGCCTACCTGCGGAGTCGTGATGGGACGGAATGAATCCTTGCCGTACTTGGCGAAGTGGCCGGAGGTCACATAGAGCTCCTTGCCGCCGATATGAGGGGTGACCACCGGGAGGTAGCCGATCTCTCCCTGCTTCTTGCGGAGGAAATTCTCCAGGGTGTTGCGCAGGACGGCGCCGCGGGGAAGCCACAGGGGGAGGCCCGCACCGACTCTCGTGGAGAAGGTGAAGAGCTCCATCTCCTTGCCGATCTTGCGGTGGTCCCTCTTCTTAGCTTCTTCGAGAAGCACGAGGTACTCGTCGAGAAGGGACTTCTTGGGGAAGGTGATGCCGTAGACACGGGTGAGCTGGTTGCGCTCCTGGTCGCCGCGCCAGTAGGCTCCGGCGAGGGAGGTAATCTTGACGGCCTTGATGAGGTCCGTGTTCCTCAGGTGAGGGCCGCGGCAGAGGTCGGTGAATGCTCCGTTGGAGTAATAGGTGATCGTGCCGTCCTCGAGTTCGGTGATGAGCTCAACCTTGTACTGGTCGCCTTTTTCCGTGAAATACTTGAGGGCGTCGGCCTTGGAGACCTCCTTGCGGACGAAGTCTTCCTTGCCTCTTGCGAGCTCGAGCATCTTGTCCTCGATCTTCTTGAAATCAGCGTCCGAAACCTGCTGGCCGCCGAAATCCACGTCGTAGTAGAATCCGTTCTCGACGGCGGGGCCGATGCCGAACTTCACGCCGGGATAGAGGGCCTCGAGGGCCTCGGCGAGAAGGTGCGAGGAGGAGTGCCAGAAGACCTTCCTGCCCTCCGGGTCGTCCCATTTGAGAAGCCTCAGGCAGACATCCTCGCGGATGGGCCTGGTCAGGTCAATGACCGTCCCCTTGGCATCCGGAGCGTCCTCGGGCTTCTTGATCTCGGCTGCGAGCACGTCGGCTGCGAGCCTCGGGCTGATGCTCTCCGCAATGCCGTAGGCGGTTATTCCTTCTTCATAAGTCCTGACGCTTCCGTCCGGAAATTTCACGCTGATCATATCAAATCTTTCATTAAGTGACAATCGTGCAAAGATACGAAATATTTTCTATCTTTGTGCTCAAAGAAAAGCATAATGAAAGACGAATTCACCAATGGAGCAAGCTGGAACGAGGCCGCAAAAGCGGGCCTGTATTTAGGCGCGGTATCGTCGGTCTATATCGGCATATCCGAGCTTCTTCAGATGATAGACGGAGCAGTGCTGCAGGGATTTTTGAAGACTCTTTTCTGGGCCGTAAAGTTTGCCCTGTGCATATGGCTTATGGTATTTCTTATGAGGAATCTCGTGAAGAAATACTCCGGCGTAACCAACGCCGATACCTTCCGTTTTGGAGCCCGCACTGCGCTGCTTTCCGCGCTGATAGTTGCATCGGTCTACGCGGTCATCCTCATCGTGATGCCCGAAGATTCAATCAATGCGGCTTTCGACAGCGCGACCGCGCAGCTTACCGGCAAGCTCGATTCCAACTCACTGGCGATGATCGACACCTTCAAGGAGAATATGCCGGTGATCATCTTCTTCTCCGAGTTCATCTATTGCTTCACTTTCGGGCTCATCCTGTCGCTGATTGTCTCGCGCAGCATTCCTCCCCGCAATCCGTTCGCAAATGTCGAAGACTCCGAGCCCGATGAGCAAGACTCTGAAAACGAATAATTTATGAAAGACCTCTCTATAATCGTCCCCTTCTTCAACGAAGCCGAGTCGCTTCCGGAGCTCCACTCCTGGATCGTTTCCGTGATGGAGAAGGAAGGCTATGACTACGAAATTATCCTTGCCGACGACGGCAGCACCGACTCCTCCTGGGAGGTCGCCCGCGAGCTGTCCGCAAAGAATCCCCGCGTCCGCGGGATTTCCTTCCGCCGCAATTACGGCAAGTCGGCGGCCCTTTATGAGGGCTTCGCCGCAGCCGAGGGCGAGATTGTCGTGACAATGGACGCCGACCTGCAGGACTCCCCCGAGGAGATTCCGGAGATGGTCCGTATGATCCGTGAAGACGGCTACGACATCGTTTCCGGATGGAAGCAGAAAAGAAAGGACAACGCCCTCACGAAAAACCTCCCTTCGAAGCTCTACAACTGGGCGGCCCGCCGCGTCACCGGCATCAAGCTCCACGATATGAACTGCGGCCTGAAGGCCTACAGGAGCGAGGTCGTGAAGAACATCGAGGTCTACGGCGAGATGCACCGCTACATCCCGTATCTTGCCAAGAACGCCGGTTACTCCAAGATCGGCGAGAAGCCCGTCCATCACGAGTAGCGCAAATACGGCAAAAGCAAGTTCGGCTTCGAACGCTTCTTCAACGGGATGCTCGACCTGCAGTCCCTGTGGTTCCTTTCCACCTTCGGCAAGAAGCCGATGCACTTTTTCGGCACGGCCGGCATCCTTACCTTCCTCGTCGGCGGTGTCCTCGCAGTCTGGGTTATAGTTGAAAAGCTCGTCCGTCAGGCGCAGGGGCTCAAGTTCCGCGCAGTGACCGACCAGCCGCTGTTCTACCTGGCGCTTCTCGCCGTCGTCATCGGCGTCCTCTTCTTCCTCGCAGGATTCCTCGGGGAAATGGTCGCCCGCAGCTCATCCGAGCGCAACAGCTATAATGTAAAAGAGAGAATATGATATTCAGTAAAGAGACTTATATTGCAAGAAGGGCGGCCCTGGCGGCTTCCCTTCGCGAAAAGGGCGAGAGCGGTCTCGTCCTTTTTGTAGGCAACGGAGAGGCCTGCGCGCAGCTCAAGGCCGAGTGCTACCGCTTCCGCCAGGATTCGTCGTGGCTCTACTACTTCGGCCTCGACGAGCCGTATCTGGCAGCCACTATCGACCTTGAAAGCGGCGCCGAGACGCTCTACGCCGACGATGTCTCCGAGGACGACGTCATCTGGATCGGCCCCCAGCCTTCAGCGGCTTTCAAAGCCGACCTGGCCGGAGTCGCATCTTTCGCGCCGTCGCGTGCTTTGGACGGCGTTGTAGGGAAGGCCCTTGCCGCCGACAGGAAGGTGCTCTTCCTTCCGCCTTCGCGCAATTACAATATATTGAGGCTGATGGAGCTTCTCCACATCTCGAAGGAGGAGGCTTCCGCCGGGTGTCGCAGTCTTATCGAGGCCGTAATCCCGATGAGGCTTGTGAAATCCGACGAAGAGATAGCCATTATCGACGCCGCGTGCGATCTCGGCTACGAGATGCACACCGTCGGCCGCGACCTTCTCCGCCCCGGAGCCGTCGAGGGCGACATCGTCGACCAAATGGATTTCATAGCGACATCCAAAGGCTGGGGCGTATCCTTCGCCACGATTTTCACACAGCACGGCGAGATATTCCACAACCCGAGCCACGACAAGGTCATCGAGCCCGGCCGCCTGGTCGTCGTCGACGCCGGCGTGGAGGCCAAGACACACTACTGCTCTGATTTCACCCGCACTTATCCGTCCGACGGCCGCTTCACCCCGAAACAGAAGGCCATCTACGAAATAGCCCTTGCGGCTCACGAGAAAGCATTTTCGATGATAAAGCCCGGCATCGCCTACCGCGACGTCCACCTCGCTGCGGAGGCCGTCATCCTTGAGGGCCTCGCCGCCGTCGGCATCGTTTCCGGCGACGTGGCCGAGATGGTCGCCGACGGCATCGGCGGGCTGTTCCTCCCCCACGGCCTCGGCCACAATATGGGCCTTGACGTCCACGATATGGAGGATCTCGGCGAGGACCTCGTCGGCTACGACCCCGACCAGAAGCGCGCACCGCGCCTCGGCCTCGGCAGTCTCCGTATGGCCCGCCGCCTGAAGCCCGGCAACGTCATCACCGACGAGCCCGGCGTCTACTTCAACGCCGGCCTCATCGAGAGCTGGCGCCGCGCCGGTAAAGGCTCCGGCCGCATCAACTACTCCCTCCTCGAGAAGGAGTACTACGACTTCGGCGGCATCCGCATCGAGGACGACGTCCTCGTCACCCCCGCCGCCGCCCGCCGCCTCGGCTCCCGCCGCCTCCCCGTCACCCCAGACGAGATAGAAGGCCTTCTATCTCGTTAATACGGGGGCAAATCCCCCCGAACCCCCACGGCTTCTGTGGAGGCTAACTGTCTTTGAGTCAGCCAATTAAGCACTTTCTCTCTGCCCGATTTCAGACAGAGAGAAATGTATCATCTCGCTGACAATCAACGCATTACCCTCCACGGCAAAAAGGAGATACTCTCGGCCTGAAGGCCTCGGTATGACAAAAAAGCGGAGTGTAGCGGAAGGAAGTGTTGGTGTGGAAACCTGTGGCCGCCCGTGGCCTCATGAACGGGCTTGACTATGAACGAAGTGAGTTGGGGACGAAGAACCGAAGGTTCTGAGGGTTTACGCACCAATACTTCCGACAGCGAAACGATGGCGGAATAATTAATGGTAGGTAATGCCGTTCTTAGTTTTTTGCCGCAAGGGCAAAAAAAACCTCCGATCGTCGGATGACGACCGGAGGTCTAAGAACGGCAGCTACCTACTCTCCCAACTGGTGGGTCAGTACCATCGGCGATGGTGAGTTTAACTTCTCTGTTCGGAATGGTAAGAGGTGGGACCTCACCGCTATAGCCACCGCAGTATATCGCTTGAGAGAGAAAACACTTCAATCCGCAACCTCC
>JAFZME010000025.1 GCA_017553405.1 Bacteroidales bacterium | reverse complement strand
GCCGGCCCGGGCGAAGCCGGCGCCGGGGGAAAAGCGCACGTGGGCGAGCCTGCGCCACTCCGCTTCGGAGAGCGTCGGCTCCCAGAGCGCCTTCGGCTCCGGGCGCGACAGGACGTACTTCCCGAAGCGCTCCAGCTTGAAGCCGGAGCCCGAGTCGAGGATTTCGTAGTCCTGCCAGTAAGGGGAGGGGTATTCTATAAACATTGTATTAGATTTCTCGACTTCGCTCGAAATGACAAAAGGTAGCTTGGAATGACAAAAGGTAGCTTGGAATGACAAAAAGAGACTGGCTCAAGGGCTGTTTGAGCCAGTCTCTTTGGATAAGTGAGAGCCTATTCGGAAGTGTAGTTGCAGACCTTGACTTCCTTGACTTCCCAGGTGCCGCAGTTGGCGTCCGTGCTGACGTAGCGGAAGCCTACTCTGACCTTGTTGCCGACATATTCGGACATATCGAGGTCGCCGGAGCCTACCCAGGTCCAGTCAGTGTTGGTGAACATCTTGGGAGCGGCAAGTTTGTGCCAGGTCTCGCCGACCTTCACCTCTGCGGAAATCATTTCGGGAAGGCTTTCGGCTGAAGCGAAGTTCTTACCGACGTGCTGGAAGCTGAGGTAGGCGTGCGTCGCATCCGTGAGGTCGATCTCCGGGGAGACGGCAACGCTCTCGGAAGCGTGCTTTGCGCCGGAGAAGTACGACGAGGCCTTGAGATAGTGGTTGGTGGCGTCATATTTCCAAACGTAGGTGCTTCCTTCCGGGAGAGAGACATCTTCCCACGTGAAACCTTCAACGCTCTCCGCGAAGCTTGCGAGGAGATAATCCTCGGGCTCCTCGGCCGCGCCTTCCTCGAGGGAGGTGAAGACGATGTTGATGTGCTTGCCACCGGAAACGGACTGGGTGTAGCCGCGGATGGTGACCTTCTTGTCGAGCATCGAAGCGAGGTTGAAGCTGGCAGGGAGCTGGTAGGCGGAGAAGTCGGCGGCGGTGTAGTCATCGAGGAAGATGTTGGTGTAGGTGCCGCTCTTCTTGGGAGTTGCCACTATCTGGACAAATTCCATCTTGATGGCATCGCTGACTTTCTTGCTGTCTTTGCCGTTGATGGCGGCAAGAACAGCGTCGCAGGCAGCGGTATCCATTACCTTAGGCGTGGGATATGCAACAGTGCCGGTGCCTTCGGAGACCTTCTCGCAAAGGTCGAAAGGCTTGCCGTCGCAGCTGAGCTGAGGGCCATAGTTGTAGGCGGAGATGTCGCCGATTATCTCCATCTCGTCGCCGAGCTTGAACTGGGTGGCGTCGAAGGTGCTGCCGTAGTAGACCAGGAGCGATCCTGTGGCGTCAGAGATGACATAGCCTCTGGCGCAGATGGCCATAATCTTGCCCTTGACGTGGACATAGGAGCCTTGGAGGGCATCGGCGATGGTCATCAGGCCGGGGGCGTTGGCGCCCTGGACGATCGTGATGGTCACGTCCTTGAAGCCCTTGCCGGTGACGCTCAGGGTGCCGGTGCGCTTGACCACGCCTTCATTGGCGAAGAAGCCGACGCGGACAAAGACGGTGTCGGCGGTATTCTCGATGTCCTTGACATAGAGCCAGTCGTCGTTGGGCTTGACCTTGAGGCTTTCGGCCTTGGAGGCAATCTTGATGAGGGTGTCGCCGGCTTCGGGGCCGTCAAGCTCGATGTCCATAGGGATGACCTTGACGAGAGCGGGCTCGATGTTGATAATGGCAACATTCTTGAGCTCGATGGTCCCGTTATATATAACCTTTGGTCCTTCAATGGTAACCTTGTCGCCCACTGCAATGTCATAGGCATTTTCGTGACCGCTGTTGAAAACATCATAGGCGGTACTGGATTTCATCTCGTTGCCCTTCCTGTCGAGGGTGCCATAGATATAGAGTCCGTCGCCTTCAACAGTGCCGTCATTGATGTACATATTGCCATAATGCTCTCCGGCGAGCTTGGTGACGACGCCGGTGACACGGTACTGTTTTTCAGGCCCTTCGTTTACCTGCTTGACGGTCGCCTCGGAGACTCCGGGAAGACCCTGGATGATGTTGATCCTCTGGATGCGGCCTGCGCAGGCGATCTGAAGCTCGGCGGTGCGGCCGTCGAAGGTCTCATCCGCGGAGAATTTGACTGAGGACTCGCCTGCTGCGCCGCTAAGCGGGGCAACGGTGAGCCATTCGGGGATGGATTCGGCTACGAATTCCCAGGCTTCGGTTGCATTGACTTTGATGTCCTTCTCACCGCCTTCCATCGGGATGCCGACGTAGGATGAGCTGACCTTGATCTCATTGAGATAGGTGTCCCCTTCTTCCTTGCAGCCGGTGAAAAGTGCTGCCGCCGCTGCCAGGGTTGCTATTATATATCTGAGTTTCATAACTTTTTCAGGGGTTGGTTTAGTTGAAAATATACTTTATACCGAGGGAGGCATACCAGCACTGGCCAAGCGAGTGGTTGGGAGTGAAGGTCTCTGTGCTGCCCTTGATGGAAGCGGGAGTCTTGAAGACGGCGTAGCCTTCTTCGTCGACGTGGTCGTAGGTGAGGATACGGGCTTCGGAACCGATCTCCGGGTTGAGGTACTTGGAGACACCCCAGTTGGAGCTGAACAGATTGAGAACATTCTTGAGGTCGAAGCCGATCTGGATTGTGTTGAAGGAGTTGCCGATCTTGAACTTGAAGTCGTGCTTGTAGCTGAAGTCAAGCCTGTGGACCCAAGGGTTGTAGACGCTGTAGGGTTCGGCGTACTGGCCCTGGTGCTTCGAGAGGTATTTGTCGTTGTGGACGAATGCCATAAAGCGGTCCCTGTCGGAATCGGAAGCGAAGCGGAACTCGTTGTTGGCGACCTGCTCGTCGGTCGGGATATAGAGGGCGTCGTAGTTGTAGCCGTCGCCGTTCATATCGTTGGTCGTCATATAAGAGTAGCTGTAGCCGCCCCTCCAGGTCTCATAGATGAGGCTGTAGTGGTTGTGGCCCTTGTCGTGAGCGGTGAAGGAGAACACGAAGCGGTCCGGAGTCACGTACTGCGAGTTGTGGAGCCTGATGTTGTTGGGGCCCTCGCTCGTAGGAACGTAGGTGAATGCGGACTCGGCTGCGCTGCCCGGCATACCGGTGATTTCCTTGGAGACTGTGTGGGTGTAGGAAGCCATCATACTGATCTCCGGGATGGGCTGCATATTCAAGGTCACGTTGGCTGACCAGCCGTAGCCCTTCGAGGTGTTCTCGAGGACGAAGGCCTTGGTGTTGGTGCGGAAGCCGACAGGGTAGATGGGCCTGTTGTCCACGCCGTTGAAGCGGGCGAAACCGCCGACGGAAGGAATGCTCCAGTCGGAGATGCAGACTGCGTTGACGGTCTTGTTGAAGATACCTTCAGCGGAGATCGAGAACGGGAACGAGGTCGGGAAGGTGTAGTCGATTGCGAGGGAGGACTTCCAGACCTGAGGCATCTTGAACTTGGGATCCACTGCGTTGACTGCGGAAGGAACGGTGCCGTCTTCAGGAGAAACCGTCTTGGGATAGCCCATCTCGAAGAGTTTCTGCTGGAGGGCGTCGATGGTGGCCTTGCCGCCGCTGGACACGAGTCCGCCGGCGAACTTGCTCATATCGATGTAGAGCTTGCCGTCCTTATTGACAGCGTAGTTGGCGTAGTCGAAGTTCTCGAAGCCCTTCTTGGGAACGAAGGCGCCGTCTTTCATCTCACCGACCTGCGTCTTGGCGCTGAGGTTGGCCTGATACTGGACGAGACCGCCGTTGGTCGGCATATTGGTGAAGAACACGAGAGGGAGACGGCCCGAGAAGAGGCCGGTGCCGCCGCGGATCTTGAGGCTCTTGTTGCCGAGGACATCCCAGGTGAAGCCGACGCGCGGGGAGATGGTCACCTTGGAGGTGGGCCACTTGCCGGTGTCGATGTGACGCTCATTGCCTTTGTTGTCGAAGTACTGGAGGTTCTTAATCGCCGCGTTGGTGATGAGGTCCTTGTTGTTGAAGAACAGGCCGTCGAGACGGAAGCCGTAGGTGAGCTTGAACTTGTCGGTCGCCTGCCAGTCGTCCTGGATGTAGATACCGGCCTTGTAGAAGCGAACCCTTGCTGCAGGGGCTTTCTCGCCGTCGTAGCCGTAGGTGAGGCACACGATCTCAGGGGCTGCCTCGTTGAGGAAGTCCTCAAGGGAGGTGTAGCGGTAGTAGCCGGTGCCGTTACGCATATACTGGTTGTCGGCCATCTGGTACTCGAAGTTGATGCCTCCGGTCACTTTGTGGTTGCCGGCGTACCAGGTGAGGTCGTCCTTGAAATTGACGACGGTGTTGTGGACCGCGTTGTTCCAGGTGAAGAGCTCATAGCCGAGGGCCATATAGTTGTCGCCGCCTTCAAGGATGTCGATGAACGGGAACTCGGAGGAGTTGGAGCCGCGGATGTCGTCAAGCTTCGACCAGGTGAAGAGGAACTGGTTGGAGAGGTTGTCGGTCAGGCGGCTGTTGAGGTCGGCCGAGACGGTGTGGACGATGTTCTGCATCGAATACATCGAGTTGGCGAAGGACATCGAGTTCTGGGACATACGGGCGCTGCTCGCACGGGTGCCGCCGTCCATTGAAGTCGCGTTGGGCGACTGCCAGTAGAGGTTGCGGGTGAAGTTGTAGCGGAGAGCGAGGTGGTTGGCCGAGTTGATGTTCCAGTCGATGCGGGCGAGGGCCTTGATGTTGTTCTCGTTGGCGGGGAACTTGGTCCAGGAGCCGGTGTCGTAGCCGTACTTGTCCTTGACGAACCTGGAGACGGTCTCAAGATCGTCCAGCTTCGTGCGGGAAACGTAGGCGTCGGGGTTGGCTACGCCGTTGCTCGATCCTTTCCAGCGGTTGACGACCGTGGGGATATGGACATATTCGAAGTTGACGAAGAAGAACAGCTTGTTCTTGATGATGGGGCCGCCGAAGGTGAAACCTGCGGTGGTGCTGCGGTCGACGTCGCGGGCGCCCGGGATCTGCTCCTTGGCTACGGTGTCGCCGCGGATGTGCTCGTTGCGGTGGTAGGCGTAGGCGCTGCCCTTGAAGGTGTTGGTACCGGACTTCGTGATGGCGTTGACACCGCCGCCTATGAAGTTGGTCTGCCTGACGTCATAAGGGGAAATAACAACCTGCATCTCCTCGATAGCGTCGATGGAAATAGGGTTGCCGCCGCCCGGGAGGTTGGAGGACAGACCGAAGTTGTTGTTGAAGTTGGCGCCGTCAACGGTGAAGTTGGCGGTACGGCCGTCACTGCCGGCGAAGCTCATACCGTTGCCGCCGTAAGGAGAGAGGCGGGTGTAGTCGGTGATGCTGCGGCTGACGGTCGGGAGGGCGAGAATCTCCTCGTTGGAGATGTTGGTCGCCGCACCGGTCTTCTCCTGGGCGAACTTGGAGGACGCCTCGCCGACTACGACGACTTCCTCAAGAAATTCGGATGATTCCTTGATGGTCGCGTTGAGGGAGGTGTTCTCAGCGAGCTGCAGGGTGATGTCGGTGTAGTTGACCGTGGTGTAGCCGAGGCTGGAGACCTCGACGGAGTAGGGGCTGCCGGGACGCATACCCTGAATAGTGTAACGGCCTTCGGCGTTGGTTATGGCGCCGTAGGTCGTCCCGGAGGGACCGTGGGTGGCGACGATGGCGGCGCCGATGACGGGCTCGCCTTTATCGTCCACAACCCTTCCGGAGAGGGAAGATGTCGTTACCTGGGCATAGGCAACGACGCCCGCAAACAGTGTAATGGTTGCGAGCGCTAGGGTTTTGACTGAAAGTCTCATAAATATTGATTAGGTTAAGGAATGATTTTCCGTACGCAAATTTACGAATTAGTTTTGAATTTGGAAAACCTTTTTTATGCTTTCGACAGCATCTAATTTTTCCCATCCGAAGAACTGCATCCCGTTTTCGACGTAGGGTTTCCGTCCGAAGTGGCCGTAGGTAGCTGTAGGAAGGTAAATCGGATTTTTCAGGCCGAATTTTTCAATGATTTTTGCCGGGCGCAAATCGAAAATTTCCTTGATTTTTTCTGCTATATCACTGTCTTCCAGACCGTTTTTAGCCGTGCCGTAGCTATTGACGAAAATACTGACGGGCTCAGCCACGCCGATGGCGTAGGCCACCTGGACCAGCAGCTCGTCGGCGACTCCGGCGGCTACGAGGTTCTTGGCGATGTAACGGGCGGCGTAGGCGGCGCTGCGGTCGACCTTCGAAGGGTCTTTGCCGGAGAAGGCTCCGCCTCCGTGGGCGCCCTTGCCTCCGTAGGTGTCGACGATAATCTTGCGGCCTGTCAGGCCGGTGTCGCCGTGGGGGCCTCCGATGACGAATTTGCCCGTCGGGTTGACGTGGAGGATGTAGTCCTTGTCGAAAGCGCAGCCGTCTCCGCCGGAAGGGCCACCTTTACCCTCGGGAGGAGGATTTCCTGCACGTCGGCGCGGATTTTCGCCTGCATCGCTTCGTCGGTGTCGAATTCGTCGTGCTGGGTGGAGATCACTATCGTGTGGACTCTCTCCGGCTTGCCGGTCTCGCCATTATATTCTATGGTATACTGGCTCTTGGAATCCGGACGCAGATAAGGCATCAGCTGCGGCTCTTTGTGGCGGATGTCGGCAAGGATACGGAGAGTCAGGTGGCTCAGATAGAGCGGGAGGGGCATATAATCCTCGGTCTCGCGGCAGGCGTAGCCGAACATCATACCCTGGTCGCCGGCGCCCTGCTCGAGGGGGTCTTCGCGGGCGACGCCGCGGCCGATGTCGACGCTCTGCTCGTGGATGGCGGAAAGAACGCCGCAGGAGTTGCCGTCGAACTTGTAGTCGGCCTTGTCGTAGCCGATCTTGTTGATGACGTTCCTTGCCACTGTCTGCAGGTCGACCCAGGCCGTGGACCGCACTTCGCCCATAAGGACGACCATACCGGTCGAGCAGAAAGTCTCGCAGGCTACTCTGGATTCGGGATCCTGGCGCAGGAATTCATCGAGAATGGCGTCGGAAATCTGGTCCGACACTTTGTCAGGGTGTCCCTCGGACACGGACTCTGACGTAAAGAGGTAATTTTTCATTTTTAGCATTTTTTCACGTGGTTGCAAGCGTGCAAATCTGTCCACGTATTTGGTTAATATCCGTTTCGGTCCATCTCACGGGCAATGTCTTTCGCCTTGATGGTCTCTCTCTTGTCGTATTCCTTCTTGCCCTTGGCAAGGGCGATCAGGAGCTTGGCGTAGCCGCTGTCGGCGATAAAGAGCTTGACCGCTACGATCGTGAGGCCCTTTTTCTTGTCTTCGGCGGCGAGGTGTCTCAGCTCGCGGCGGGTGAGGAGGAGCTTGCGGTCGCGCATCGGGTCGTGCTGGGCCCAGGAGGCGGACTTGTAGGTGGAGATGTTCATCCCCCTTACGTAGAGCTCCCCGCCGGAAAAGTAGCACCAGGCATCCTGCAATGATACTTTACCCTCGCGGATCGATTTTATTTCAGTCCCCACGAGGCGCACGCCGGCGGTGAAGGTCTCCAGAAACTCGTAGTCGAAGGAGGCCCTCCTGTTGGTCGCGGTCACTTTGCTCTTTGCCTTCGCCATAGTGGCGGCAAAGATACAAAAAAAGAAGCAGCAGGCCAAAATGGTCTGCTGCTTTTTTAAAGAGATTCCTCGACTTCGCTCGGAATGACAGAACGACATATTTGTCATTTCGACCAAGCGTAGCGCGTGGAGAAATCTACTCCGGAATGGAGAGGAGGGTGAACTGGGCGCTGCCCTGGTAGCGGGTGAGGATACCCGTGAGGGTGACGGGGCGCTCTCCTCTGCGTATGTCGGCGGGAATCTCCGTGTCAGCGAAGCGGGCGTAGCCGCTCGTGCGCACCTGGACTTCCTTGCCGCCATACATAAAGTAGTGGCTGACGGACTGGGCGCTCGGGTGATTGATTATCTCCTGCTTGTAGGGAATCTCATAGCCGAAATTCTGCTCGGAGGTAATGGCCGTACCGACCGTGCCGTTGCCGTCGCCGATTGCAACATCATCCCACACACCGCTCCTGGCAAGGATTGCGAAGCGGTCCTTGGTGAGGGCCCAGGTGGTGATGCCGAAGGTGTAGTCCTCGCCGTTCACCCTTGTCGTGGGGGAGGAGAGGAACACCCTGTTCCAGGGCTCTTTCTTCGTGTGGTTGAGGTTGGGGTTGGGATAGAACAGGCAGAAGACCTCCTTGCCGCCGACGGAGTTGCCGTAGGTGACGTTCTCGAGAGTCACGAGCTTGCCGACCATCTCGTCCTTGGTGAGATTGGCGGCGGCAGGGTTGATCTCGGGCTGCACCCTTTCGTCTTCCTTGAGGATTTTCCCGCGGAAGATGTGGCTGTTGATGATCGACGGGAGGTCGATGTAGGCGGTCTCATACTCGGGGACCTCGGTCAGGTAGCCAAGGAGGTATTCGCGCCATTCGTCGCCAAGCATTCCTATCTGGAGAAGGCCGCTGCCTCCGTAGTTGCCGCTCTTGTAGCCGTACTCGCCGAGGGTGAGTCCGTTGCAGTAGACATACAGGATCTGGCCGACCTTGTAGTCGTCGTAGGATGAGGACTTGCCGAGCTTGAGGTCAATGCCGCCGGTCTCGTCCTGGATGTAGATCTCGCGGTAGACGTTGCCGTTCTCGTCGGAGGTCGTGATTTCTCCGCGGATGACCATCTCCTTTTTGAGCTCCACCGGCTTGCCGTGGGTTGTGTAGAGCTTTTTGAGCTGGGCTATCGTGGTGAAGCTCTCGACTCCGAACTTGGCCTTGATTTCGTCGTCGTTCCACTGCTTATAGGCTTCGTAGGAATCTCCCGGGTTGGAGAACACGGGCTGGAATTCCTCCTTCAGACTCTGGCAGGATATTGCCGCGAAGAGCGCGGCGGCTATTATTATTGACTTTTTCATAATCATTAGAATCTGAAGTAAACGTTAAGCATATAGTTGATACCGGTCGAATAGTAGTACTTCGAATCGAAGCGGTAGTAGCGGTCCTTGTTCTCGGTGTTGTCGACCATACGTGTCTGCTCGTAGCCGCCGGTCTTGATGCCCTTGTCGTTGAGCATATTCTTGATGTTGGCGGAGAAGCCGATGTTGTATTTCCTCTTGATGTACCAGGACTTGCCGACGGAAGCGTTGAGCAGGAAGGCCGGATCGAATTTCTCCTGGGTGGTCATATCCATAATCTCTTCAGGGGTGATCGAGTAGTCGGGACCTGCGACTGCATACTGGGTGCGGTAGAGAGGGTTCATATCGAGGTAGGCCTCGGCGAAGGCCTGGACATCGAGTTCGAAGAACCAGTACTTGATGCTGTAGCTCAGGCCGAGGGAAGCGGCGAGCTGCGGAATCGAAGGCACATAGTGCTTCTGGTAGCGGAGGATTTCCTGGGTGTAGTTGCCGTAGACGTCCTTTTTGAGGATGGGAGTCTCGCTCCAGAAGGTGACGGGGATCTCGGTCTTGTTGACGAGCTTGTCGCCATCCTTGTAGAGGTAGGAGACTTTCTCCGCACTGTTGTCGACCGTCTGGATGAAGGTCGGCGTGGAGGTGTAGACATTGCGTCCGAACGCGAGAGCACCCTGGATATAGAGATTCTCGACGAAGTAGGCCGGGATCTTGAAACCGAGCTCGAAGCCCACGTGGCGCTCGTCGATGCCCCTGAGCGCGAAGTTGGAGAACGCGTTCTGAAGGTCGTCGTAGGCGCTCATCACCTTGGACTGGTTGCGGATGGTGGTGTAGTAGGCCGTTGCGCGGATATTGATGCCCTTGCCGCTCCACTGCCAGTTGATGTCGGATGCGAAAGTCTTGATGGGCTGCGCGCCGACGATGGTGTTGCGGGTACGGGGCGACACGAAGCACTGGTTGAAGGTGGGAGCGTCGCGGAAGTAACCGACGTTGGCATAAACCCTCATACTGCCGCCTATGACGTAGTTGAGGTTGAGCTTGGCGCCGAAGACGGGCATCCCGATCTTGGCGGAGTTGCCGTAGGAGGTCTCACGGGAAGACATCGACTTGGCGAGAACCTTCCTTTCGTCCAGCGAAAGGTTGGGGTAGATGCCGGCGATTTCGGCGGCGGTCACTTCGCCCGGGAAGAGACCCTTGCGGACAAGGCCCTCTCTCCAGAACTGCTTGTAGCCGAGCTTAATGCCGAGAGTCGCGCTGAAGTTGCCGAGGACACCCTTTGCCGTGCCCCAGACGCCGAAGTCGCGGATGTGGGCGTAGTAGTCGTAGCCGTACTTGTCGCCCTTGCCGAGCTTGCGGGTGGTGCCGTTCTGAAGGTAGTAGGCGAGGTCGTTCTGCGTCTTGTAAGGGGTGGCGGCGTAGTCGCGGTCGGCGAAGTTGTCCACATCGAGGAAGTATTCGCCTCCGAGAAGATCGGCGACGATCTTATAGTATTCGGTGCGGTTGATCTTCATATTGAATCCGCCGTTGACGGTGAGCCAGTCGAGAGGACGGGCGTGGACCGTCGCGGCGAAGTTGAAGTCGTGCTGATCCGTGTGGCGCTCTTCCTGGACGTACTTCGAACGGCCGTCGGCGCTCTGGCGGTTGACGCTGTAGAGCCTGTCCCAGTTGAGGTGGACGACTTCGGGGTCGCCGTAATACCAGGCAGCTTCAGCTGCGGCGGCCTTGTCGGGGTTGTTGCGCCTCATATTGGGGTCCGGGTTATAGAAGTAGCTCGGGAGGTTGCGGTAGTAGTCGGGACGGGGGTCCTGGGCGTTGTACCAGTCGAGGGCGGTGTAGCCGTTCTTGCCGAAGCGGTAGAGGGCCGTCAGCGCGAGCTTGAAGTCGGACGAGGGGGTGTACTCGTATTTGAGCACCGCCACCGGCTCGTGCGTCTTGCGGACGCGGGAGTTGCGGACCTTGCCGTTCTGGTAGCCCCAGTTGGCGTTGTACATATTGTCGCCCATAAGGTCGTAGACTTCCTGCGTGGAGGCCATCTGCGCGCCCCTCTGGCCGGGAGTGCCGAAGAATATCGCGCTCAGCTTGTGGGCGTCGCCGAAGTATTTGTCAGCTGCCAGGTAGTAGGCGAACGAACGGTAGTAGACACCGTCGATCCAGTCGTTGCCGCCGAGACGGGCGGAAACGTTGGCCGCGAACGCCCAGCCGTTGTCCATCCTGCCAGTGGCATAGGATGCCATAAGGCGGAGGCGGTAGAGGGCGCTGTTGGTCATTATGCTGGCGCGGAATCCCTTGCGCATCGAAGAGGCGTCGCCGAAGACGTTGTTGACGCCGTTGTAGCCGCCGAATCCGTATTCGGAAGCCTCAAGGCCGCTCGAGCTGTCCTTGGAGCGGGTGGCCTCGTTGAGGCCGCTCCAAAGGGAGAACGGAGCGTAGCCCGTCACCGCGTCGTTCATCTTGACGCCCGCGAACGAGACCTCCTGCGACTCGGAGCTGTAGCCCCTCGCGCGGAAGCGCACTGCGCTGAACTTGAAGCTGGCGATGTTGTCGAAGATGTCGTTGGAGCCGAACAGGACGGTGGGATTGTCGGAATATCCGGTATCCTCCATATCGAATTCGACGGTGGACTCGTCCTGGGCGTCCGCGACGGTGCTGGCCTTGGTCAGCGACAGGTTGAACATATTCTTGACATAACCGTCGTTGACGGTCAGGTTGACCTGCTGTTCGAGGTATTCGGGCGCTTTGATGACGAGCGTGTAGTTGCCGTCCTCAAGGTCGGGAATGAGGAAGTTGCCTTCCTCGTCCGAGAGGGCTGTCGCGACTTCGGCAGCGCCCTTCATAAGGACGAGCTGCGCTTTCTCGACGGGAAGCCGCCCTTCACGGTTGATGACCGTACCCTTGATGCCTCCGGTGTTGTCCTGGGCGAAGGCTGACGCTGCACCGAGCAGCGCAAGGGCGAATAAGATTATCAGTCGTCTGGTCATATCTGGCTATTTCTGGATAACGATGTAGGTGGGGTAGTGGTCGGAGTAGCCGCCGATGAAGGCGCCGCCGGAGAAGGTGCGGAAAGGAGTGTCCTTGTACTGGCCGCTCTGGTTGACCATAAACGGCTTGTTGAATATCCTTCCGTAGAACTGCTTCTTGCCTTTCTTGATGATGGGCTGGATCTGGAGAGTGCCCTTGGGGGCCTTGCAGAGAGCCTGGTTGCAGAGGATGCAGTCGTAGATGTTCCACTCACCTCTGTAGGCGAGGGAGCCGTAGCCGGCCTTGAGCATCGAGACGAAGGGCGAGAAGTAGTCTTCTTCTCCGACATCTTCGATCTTCTCCTTGCCGTGGAGGTAGACGGCCATCGAGTCGTCGGTCGGGTTGTCGTTCATATCGCCCATTACGACGCACTTGATGCCGGGATATTTCTGCATCATCTTTAGAGAGTGCTCATAGATGATCTCGCCGCCACGGGCGCGCAGGTCCTGGCCCTTGCCGCCTATCCTGGAAGGAAGGTGGCAGACGTAGAAGGCGAAGTGCTCGCCGTCGATGAGGCCGTGGACCATAAGGATGTCCCTCGTGCGGAAATTATCCTGAGCTTCCTTGTCCATCGAGAAGGTGATTTTCTGCGAGTTGAAATCGAAGGGAATCGACTCGCTTTCGACCACTGTCATCTGCTCGGGCTTATAGAGGAGTGCGACGTCGACACCGCGGCGGTCGGGGCCGTCGTAGTGGACGATCTGGTAGTTGGCGGCCGCGATTGCGGGCTCGACCACGAGGTCTTCGAGGACGTGGCGGTTCTCTATTTCACTCACTCCGAGGACGGTGTGCCAGCGTTTGTTGTCGTCCTTCATCGCCGCGATCACCCTTGCCATATTGGAGAGTTTCTTGGCGTATTTGGCCTCGGTCCACTGGTTGCCTCCGTCGGGGAGGTATTCGTAGTCGTTCTTGCCTTCGTCGTGGTAGGTATCGAAGAGGTTCTCAAGATTGTAGAACCCTATGACGTAGGTCCTCTTGCCTGCGCCGTAGCTTGCCACGGTGAGCACAAGGAGGAGGACTATGGAAAGTATTCTTTTCATTTATTTCCAGTTTGAGAGTGTCACATTAGGGTCTGCATTCTTGATCGCGGTGGCCTGGGCTTCTCCGAACTGGGAAGCGAAGGATGCGAAGAAATGCTCTCCGGTCTCGGCCTCGACTTCCTTGACGGTCTTGGCGTAGTCCATAAAGTTGCCGCCGGCTATGCTGGCGCTATGGGGGAAATAGAATCCGGCCGCGGAATATTCTCCGGAGGGATCGCCCTTCTTGTAGCGCAGGAGAACTTTGTAGTAGGCGTCCGGGACACGGGCGGCGCGGCCTCTAGAGGAGCCGGACCACGCCGACGAACTGTCGTACTTGGCGCCGGTGACGACATAGAGGGTGTCGCTCGCGTACGCGTAGGCGCGCACCTTATTTTCAAGGTCGAGCCAGATGCCGCCGTTGAAGTCGTAGTCCTGAGGCGTGATGTTGGTCGGGTAGAAGGTGGACCTGTTGGCCTCGGAGGAGAGGCGGTCGGCCGAAGGGAGCTGGTGGCCGCGGGCCCAGCCGCCGCCGTAGCTTCCGCCGCCGAGGTTGATCTGCTTGTCCTCGGGGATGCAGGGGTCGATTTCACCCCACTTGTCGACACGGGAGCCGGAGCCGATCAGGCCGGGGTTGAGCGGGTAGGCAACCCACGGCGAGATGCCGGCGTCAGGATCGTAGTAGCAGGACCAGTTGCGGATGCCGGAGGTGGAACGGTTGACGTAAGGGTTGCCGTTCATATCGTGCACTGCGAATATGAGGCTGGTCTTGTTCATACGCGGGAGCTCCAGCCACTGAGGAACGTTGCCTGCCGCCGCGCCCGTCTGGGTGAGGACGATGGAGGCCTTGTTTTCAGGGGTGCGGATGACGAGGCGGACGTCGCGGGGGTTGGTCCCGGGGTTCTTTCCGCAGGTGACGAGAACGGGAATGAAGCCCTTGTCGCCTTCGGTCTGGCTGAAGGAAACCCAGTCTGTCTCGTCGCAGAGGTATTCGGCGGAGATTGTCCAGTGGGCGTCGGCGCCGACCGTGACGGTCGTGGTGCCGCCGCTGCCGGGGACCTTGTCCTCGCTGAGGGTGAGGACAGGTATCAGCTCGTATTTGTCGCGGCAGGAAACGGCTGCCAGTGCCAGGAGCACTGCCACCGGAGCCGTCGCCTTAAGCCACATAAATATCTTTCGCATAGTTCTTTCGGTATTAATTGACGTTCAGGGATTACTCGCTGAATTCAGCCTTTACGAACTGTAAGAACTTGTTCGCCGATGACGAAGAAACAGTGATGTCATACACAATCCGGTAGTAGCATCCTGCCCAGCTGTCACTGCCTGACTTGGTCGCCGTGACGGCGCCGCTGGCGGCAAAAGTGGGGGTAAACGAGGCCTTCGCGTTTGCGCCCGAAGCCGCGTCGGCTGCTGAAGAGTGAACGGTGATGGTCATAGAGTTGACTGTTACGCCGTCAGCCGTCCCGTGGGTAACCACTATCTTCGATATATTGGAGGAGATTGCGCTGGTGCTGTAGACGGTGCGCTTTTCATTCGTCAGGCTCTTGCCGCCGATTCGCCAGGGGCTCATTGTGGTGTTGCCCATAACCTTCCAGCTCACGCTGTTTTGGGTGATGTCGGACGCTTCGGCATAGCTGTTGGTGCCGCCGGTTATCGTGCCGTCAAGGGTGTAGGCGACAGTGCCGCCGCCACCGCCGCCGGCTGCCGCCTGGGTGATGGTGATGGTCTGGTTGACGGAGGCGTCGGGGCAGGCAAGCGTCAGCGTGTAGGTCTTGGCCTGGCTGTCGGTGTTGGCTGCGAAGCTGACAGTGACGGCCGCGTCGGCGCTGCCGCTGGCGGGGCTGACTGTCGCTCCGGCGGAAGCCGTGAGGGTCCACGCGGCGTTGGCGACGACGTGCAGCG
>JAFZME010000024.1 GCA_017553405.1 Bacteroidales bacterium | reverse complement strand
TCCATCGAGGAGAAGCCTGCCGTTCCCAAGTCGAATTTCGCCGTCACGGGCCTCTATTTCTATCCCAACGAGGTTGTGGATGTGGCCGCGACGATAAAGCCGTCCCCGCGCGGCGAACTTGAGATCACCACTGTCAACCAGTGCTTCCTGGCGGAGAAGAAACTCCGCGTCCAGACGCTCTCCTATGGTTTCGCCTGGCTCGACACCGGTACTTTCGACTCGCTTTCGGAGGCCTCCCTCTATATCGAGACCATCGAAAAGCGTCAGGGGATCAGGATTGCGTGTCTTGAGGAAATCGCATATAGAAAAGGCTGGATATCTAAGGAGAAACTCCTTGAGAGCGCCTCTCTTATGGCTAAGAACGAATACGGACAATATCTTAAATCTCTCGTATGAAGACCATACTCGTGACCGGTGCCGCCGGCCAGCTCGGCAGCGAAATGCGCAATCTCGCCCCCGCGTCGAAAGACCGCTACATCTTCTCGGATGTGGCCGTCATTCCCGGAGTCGAGACGGTCAGGCTTGACATTACCGACATAGATGCCGTCAGGCTCGTGTGCGATTCGGAAAAGGTTGACGTCATAGTCAACTGCGCCGCCTACACCAATGTCGACAAGGCCGAGAGCGACGCCGCTATGGCGGATCTTCTCAACAACAAGGCCGCCGGCAATCTCGCCAGGGTTGCCGCCGAAAGGGGAGCGCTGCTCGTCCACGTCTCGACCGACTATGTCTTCGGAGGCGATGCCTGCAGGCCTTATGTCGAAGACTCTCCGACTTCGCCCCTCGGCGTCTACGGCGCCACAAAGCTCCTCGGTGAGGAGGCTGTCAAGGCTTCCGGATGCAAGTACCTGATATTCAGGACTGCCTGGCTCTATTCCCCGTATGGGAAGAATTTCGTCAAGACGATGATCCAGCTGACTGCCGAGAGGGACAGCCTCAAGGTTGTCGCCGATCAGGTCGGCACTCCGACCTATGCCGCCGACCTGGCTTCCGTGATTGTCAAGGCCATCTCGGACGGCAGGAGGACAGGGGTCTATCACTTCACCGACGAAGGCGTCTGTTCCTGGTTCGATTTCGCCTGCGCCATCCGCGACCTTGCCGGCAACAAGTGCGACATCGCCCCCTGCCGCAGCGAAGACTATCCCTCAAAGGCCGCCCGTCCGCACTATTCCGTCCTCGACAAGACCAAAGTCCGCAGCGACTTCTCCATAAGCATACCCCACTGGTATGAATCACTGAAAAAATGTATTGACCGTCTATGAACGACCTTCAGATACAGGGTATAAAAAGAACCACCATTTTTGTCGACTTCGTCGATACCCTCGTGCTCCCGCACTCGGCAAAAACGGTCCCCCACGTGTGCGTGGACCAACACTTTTTATACCCTGTATCTTGCGGTCTTAAAAATACAATATGAACTTTATAAAGACAGAAATTGAAGGCGTGGTGATCGTCGAACCGAAGGTTTGGGGCGACGAGAGGGGGTATTTTTTCGAGAGCTTCCGCGAGAGCGAGGCTGCTGAGGCGCTGGGAGGGGTGAAGTTCGTGCAGGAGAATGAGAGCAAGTCGCGCTACGGCGTCGTCCGCGGACTGCATTTCCAGAAGGATCCGTATGCGCAGGCGAAGCTCGTGAGGGTGGTGCTCGGCGCGGTGCTGGATGTGGCCGTGGACATTAGGGAAGGTTCTCCGACCTTCGGAAAGCACGTCGCGGTGGAGCTGACGGGGGAGAATCACAGGCAGCTGTTTATTCCGAGGGGCTTTGCCCACGGGTTCGCCGTCCTTTCGCCGGAAGCCGTGTTCCAGTACAAGTGCGACAACTACTATCATCCCGAGGCCGAAGGCGCCCTCGCCTGGAACGACCCCGACATCGCCATCGACTGGCGCATCCCCGCCTCCGACGTCATCCTGTCCGCGAAGGACAGCAACCATCCTTCTCTCAAGGACTTCTGTCATTTCGAGCGAAGTCGAGAAATCTAATATTATGGAAATCTGCTACCCCTACATCATTGACCACTCCGAGCCGGGCACTATCCCGTTCCGGCCCGAATACGGCATTACCAAAATGAGAAACATCCTTGTGACCGGCGGCGCCGGCTTCATCGGGAGCCACGTGGTGCGGCTCCTGGTGAACAAGTATCCGGACTACCGGATCATCAACCTCGACAAGCTGACTTACGCGGGCAACCTCGAGAACCTGCGCGACATCGAAGACGCGTCCAACTACGTGTTCGTGAAGGCCGACATCTGCGACTTCGCGACGGTGCTCAAGGTGATGCGCGACTACGACGTCGACGGCGTCATCCACCTCGCGGCCGAAAGCCACGTGGACCGTTCCATCGTCGACCCCTTCACCTTTGCCCGCACCAACGTCCTCGGCACCCTCTCCCTCCTCCAGGCCGCCAAAGCCGTCTGGCTCGACGCTCCGACGAATGAGATTTCTCCGCGCGAGACTTCGTCTCTTGGTCGAAATGACAAGAATGTCATACCGAGCCCCGATCCCTCTGTCATTTCGAGCGAAGTCGAGAAATCTCCTTCCTCCTCCTTCCGCCGCTTCTACCACATCTCCACTGATGAGGTCTACGGCGCGCTGGAGATGACGCACCCGGAGGGGATCGAGCCGCCGTTCTCGACTAAGGCGTCGAGCGGCGAGCACCACCTGGCCTACGGCGATACGTTCTTCACGGAGGATATGAAATACCAGCCCCACAGCCCCTACAGCGCTGCGAAGGCATCCAGCGACCACTTCGTGCGCGCATTCCACGACACATACGGTCTGAATACGGTCATCACCAACTGCTCCAACAACTACGGTCCCTACCAGTTCCCGGAGAAGCTGCTCCCGCTGTTCATCAACAACATCCGC
>JAFZME010000023.1 GCA_017553405.1 Bacteroidales bacterium | reverse complement strand
GCGGCCGCAGTAGACGCGGGTGCGTGTGGCCTGGCTGCCGTAGACCGCCGACCACTCGCCGAGGCGCGCGCCCTGGTAGTAGCCGTCCCAGAAGCCGCGGTTGAAGACCTGCGCGAGCTCGGACTTCAGGGAAGCCGCGAGCGACGGGCCGAAGGTCCCGGCATCGATGGCGTCAGCCGCCCGGCGGTAGCACGACGAGCAGGTCTTCACGTACTCGGCGTTGCGCGCCCTGCCTTCTATCTTGAACACGCTCACGCCCGCCTCCGCCATCTTGTCGAGGAACTCGATGGTGCAGAGGTCTTTAGGCGACATTATATACTCGTTGTCGATGAGCAGCTTGCGGCCTGTCTCGGCGTCGGAGACCTCGTAGGCGTGGCGGCAGACCTGGAAGCAGGCGCCGCGGTTGGCCGAGGCCCCATACTCGGAAAGCGAAAGGTAGCATTTGCCCGAAATGGCCATACACAGCGCTCCGTGGGCAAACATCTCGATACGGACCAGCTCGCCGCGAGGCCCGCGGATGTCCTCGTCACGAATGGCGTCGCTTATGGCCTTCACCTGCGGCAGCGTGAGCTCACGCGCCAGGACGACGACATCGGCGAACTGCGCGTAGAAACGCAGCGCTTCGATATTCGATATGGAAAGCTGAGTCGAAATGTGGACTTCAAGCCCGATGCTGCGGGCATACGAGATGACGGAAATGTCTGAAGCAATTACTGCGTCCACACCGGCCGCGAGGGCGGCGTCGAGAGTCCTCCGCGCCTCATCAAGCTCTCCGTCGAAGAGCGTGATATTCAGCGTGAGATAGGACCTGATGCCATAGGCACGGCAGATGCGGCATACCTCCGGGAGGTCTTCAGCCGCGAAATTGCTCGCAGAGCGCGACCGCATATTGAGGTGGCCTACGCCGAAATAGACGGAGTCGGCCCCGCCCTCGACGGCGGCGGTCAGGCACTCGAAGGAGCCTGCCGGAGCCATTATTTCAAAGCGCTTCATCGTGTCCTCCCGAGGAGTTTGTCGGCGAAACGGTGGAGCATCTCGTAGCGTACGCTCCCCTTGCCGACGGCTTCGGCGTGCGAAAGGGCGAGTGAGTTGAGGCGGAGAATCTCATATTTTGCATCCTCCTCGACGCCGAGACTCTCGTAGATATCCTTGACGGCCTGGATCTTGGCGAGTTTTTCCTCAAGGGTAGCGGAAGGAAGCGACAGCGCCTGCAACAGTGCGCCCCGGTCGGAGGTCTTCTCGAAGGCCCTCACCGTGAGCCAGCATTTCTTGTTGTTGACGATGTCGCCGCCGATGGGCTTGCCGAAGACCTTGCTGTCGCCGTAGGCGTCTAGGTAGTCGTCGGCCACCTGGAAGGCAAGTCCCAGGTCGTAGCCATAGCGGTAGAGGGCGTTGCAGGTGGCTTCATCGGCTCCGGCGATCATCGCGCCCAGCTTCGACGAGGCGGCGATGAGCACGGCCGTCTTGAGGCCTATCATCTTCATATATTCATCCATCCCGACAGACTCGCGCTTTTCGAAATCGCTGTCGAGCTGCTGCCCCTCGCACACCTCGGCGGCCATCGCCGAAAACAGCGTCAGGGCCTTGCCGAGCACTTCTTTCGGCGCTTTCGACAGGCGGCGGTAGCTGTCGATGCACATCACGTCGCCGGAGAGGATGGCGGTGTCGTAGTTCCACTTTTTCCACACCGTCTCGTTGCCGCGCCTAAGCGGCGAACGGTCCATTATGTCGTCGTGGATAAGCGTGAAGGTGTGGAACACCTCCAGTCCGGCCGCGGGCTCCAGAATCTCCGGTGTCAGCTCGCCGCCGAACAGGGCATAGGCGGTCAGGCACAGTTTCGGGCGGATGCGCTTGCCGCCGATGGCTATCATATATTTAAGCGGATCATACAGCCCGGCAGGTTCGTCGGGGAACTCGATTTCGTCGAACAGCCGCCTGACGGCCTCTTCAATTTTCGCTTCAGTCAGCATTTCAAATGGGATTTATATACCGGCTCCGTCCTCGAAGAGGTCCTGGCAGCGGACCTTGCCTTGAAGGACGCGGGAATGCGGAGCTACGCTTTGTGTCAGCCAGACGTTGCCGCCGATGACGGAGTCGTGGCCTATCGTGATGTTGCCAAGAATTGATGCGTTGGAATAGACCGTGACGTTGTCGCCGATGGTCGGGTGACGCGCGATGTCGCGGGGGCGGCCGTTCTCGTCGTAATGGAAGTTCTTCGCACCGAGCGTGACGCCCTGATAGAGCATCACGTGGCTGCCGATCTTGCAGGTCGCGCCGATGACGATGCCTGTGCCGTGGTCGATGGCGAAATATTCACCTATGGTCGCGGCAGGGTGGATATCGATACCGTTCTCGGAATGGGCCTTCTCCGTGATCATACGGGGAAGCGTCTTGACTCCGAGGAGGTAGAGCTCGTGGGCGGAACGGTAGTGAATCATCACGTTGATGGCCGGATAGCAGAGGATTATCTCCTCCTCGGAAGCGGCGGCAGGGTCGTTCTGCATCACCGCGTCGACGTCCGTCCATATCAACCTCGATATCTCCGGCAGCCTCGCAATAAATGCGTCGGCCACGCTCTCGGAGACCATCTTCTCGAGGGCGCTGCGCACCCCTCCCGCTTCGAAATAGTCGGGGAAAATCTCCGCCCGGACGGCTTCGATGAATTCTTTTATGTTATTGTTCATATTCAATGGAGATACTCTCGCATTCGCTCGGTATGACAAATGAATCGTAAATATAAACAAAATTCTTAATTTTGCCCTCGAAATGAAGGAAGGTTCAGCAACGGTGGTCAAGAATGCGGGAAGCGGATATCTGCTCTCCGCGCTGCCGGAGTGGGCTCCGTTCCCTGCTGTCGTGCGCGGCCGTCTGCGCCTTGTCACGAAAGGGATCACCAACCCGATCGCCGTTGGCGACAAGGTGCGCTATACGCTCGATGACGGTCCGGCCGTCATCACGGAGGTCCTCCCGAGGGCCAACTACGTGATCCGCCGCTCCACCAACCTGTCGCGTCAGGCCCACATCATCGCCGCAAACGTAGACCAGGCCTGTATCATCGCCTCGCTGTATTTCCCGGAGCTGAAGCTCCCGTTCCTCGACAGGGTGCTCGTCACGTGCGAACTGTATGGCATTCCCGCCACCATAGTCCTCTCGAAGACAGACCTTTACAGGGATGAAGCGCCGGAGGATATCGCGCACTTCCGCAGCATCTACGAAGGCGCCGGCTACCGCGTCATCGAGACCTCCGTCCAGACGGGCGAAGGCATAGATGAGCTCCGCGAGGCCTGCTGCGGCAAGGTCAACCTTTTCTCCGGCGAGTCAGGAGTGGGCAAATCCAGCCTTATCAAGGCTCTCGACCCTTCCCTCGCCCCGAAGGTCGGCGACATCTCCATCGCCAACCTCCAGGGCCGCCACACGACATCGCTCTACGAGATGTACCGTCTCGACTCCGGCGGCTATGTCGTAGACAGCCCCGGTCTTCGCGGCTTCGGCCTGGTGGATGTGGAGAAGGATGAGATTGCGCGGTATTTCCCCGAGATGCTTAAGGCATCCGAGGGCTGCCGCTTCACCCCCTGCACCCACACCCACGAGCCCGGCTGTGCCGTAAAGGCGGCTCTTGAGGACGGCACTATCAGCCGCGAGCGCTATAATTCCTACCTCGGTATGCTGGAGGAGGACGGCAAATTCCGATGAAAAGATCATTCAACCGGGAGATTCTCCGCCTCGCCGTCCCGAGCATACTCGCCAACCTGACCGTCCCGCTCGTCGGCCTGGTCGACATCGCAATCACCGGCCACCTCGGTGCCCTGGCGGGGAGGGAAGGCTTCGCCGCCGCCTCCCTCATAGGCGGCATCACGGTAGGCTCGATGCTTTTCGACCTGCTCTACTGGAGCCTAAGTTTCCTGCGCACAGGC
>JAFZME010000022.1 GCA_017553405.1 Bacteroidales bacterium | reverse complement strand
CAGCGATTGCACGGAGATAGTGATGTACACCGGGCCGATAGGCTACAACGGAGCCCGCAGCGTGGCGAAAGCGCGCCAGAAAGAGTCTATGCGCTACGCTGACACCTGGATCGACCTTGAGCCGGGGCGCATAGTCGAGAAGGAGTTCTATGTCGACCTATACGGGATATCCCGTAAGGGTACAGGCTTCCAGAGGCCGCTATATTCCTCGCTCGACCGCTACAAGCCCTACGACGCGGACAGGTTCAGCAGCTTTGACGAAATAGTGGCCGGCAAGGCGCGGTTTGCCGCTTCCCGCTGGCTGGAGAGCGAAGGCGCCTGCGGGTTTGATATGTACGACAAGCGCAGCCCCCGCAAGCACATCGTGATGGGCTGGTGCGGCCAGGCCGATTCCCCCGGCTATTCCCTGCAGGTCCTTGAGTCTATGCTCGCCTCAGGCCCCTGGACTGCTGATGAGATCCACGACAAAGTGCAGCGCAGCCTCGATTTCCTGTCGGGATGCACGTTCCGCGACGACGGGCTATTCTGCGTCCGCTATAAATGCGACACCGGAGCCTGGGACAAGGGCGACCCTGTTTCCTGCGGGCAGGCAATGTACAATTTCGCAAAGGCCATAGAATACGCCCGCAAGCACCCCGGGGCCTATGACACATCAAAGTGGGAGGCCTTCCTGAAGCAGGCCTGCGACAAGACCGCCGACCGCATCCTTGCCTGTAAATGGAATCCGTCCTCAACAGCCGAGGCCTTCTATATCGCGCCACTGGCCATCTCCTCGAAGCTTTTCAGCAAGCCGCGCTACCGCAAGGCGGCCGAGAAGGCCGCAAAGCTCTTCGCAGACCGCCATCTGGAGATGGACGGCTGCTATTGGGGCGGCACGCTGGACGCCACCTGCGAAGACAAGGAAGGCGCCTGGGCGGCATTTCAGGGCTTTCTCGAGTGCTATGAGCGATTCGGCGACGCCAAGTATCTCGACTGGGCGAAGCACGCGATGGACGTGTGCCTGAGCTATGTGGCGGTATGGGACATTCCCTTGCCTGCAGGACGCCTGGCAGACCACGACTTCAAGTCCACAGGGTGGACTGTCGTCTCGCCGCAGAACCAGCACCTCGATGTCTACGGTGTCCTTTTCGCCCCCGAAGTATGCCGTATGGGCCGCCTTCTCGGCGACGAACGCCTTGTAAAACTCTCCAAGGTGATGTACCGCACCTGCTACCAGCTCACCGACGCCTACGGCAGTCAGGGTGAGCAGGTCCAGCACACCAATTTCGCCCAGCACGGCGATATGTCCAATGTGTACAAACTCCGCGGCGGCTACTCCGAAAGCTGGACCGTTTTCTGGATCACCGCCCACTTCCTCAACGCCGCCGCCCGCTTCCTCGAAGAAGGCGAGGAAATCTGAAGGCAAGTAGTTTACCGGAGAGACTTTACGGACAACTTGTGAGTTCCTGAGGAGAGCTCTTCAGTACGGCCGTCGGGGTAATGGAAAGTCGCGGTGGCGCCGCATGGGATGACGGTGGTTACGGTGACATTGCGCTTCTTGCGCTGCCAGGAGACGTCAATCCGGCCGCGGGGCGAATCATACGAACAAGCGAAGCTGTCAAGTCCGGCGGGGAAGCAAGGGCGCAGGATGATGTGCTTGAAGCCGGGGGCTTCCGGATCCGGGGTGATGCCGCCGAGGGCCCTGTGGAACCAGGCGGCGATGTCGCCGAACATCACGTGGTTGTCGGAATTGTCTCTCTTGACATCGAGCCGCCAGTTCTCGATCAGCGTGGTCTTGCCGTTCTCCAGCCACCACCCCCAGGAGGGGAAGTCGGCAGCAGTAGCCATCTTGTACGCAAGCTCGCCATAGCCTCCCTCGGCAAGGACGTTCAATGCGAACTTGGCGCCGTGGACGCCGGCATTGACGTGGCAGCCGTCCTCCTCTACCCGCTTGACCAGCGCCTGAAGCACTGCCTGGCGGGATTCTTCCGGCACGAGGCCGAAGGCGAGCGGCAGGCTCTGGTCGGTCTGCATACCTCCGGCATATACCCCGGTCGAGGCGTTGAGGAATTTGGCATTGACCGCACTTCGGACCGTTTCTGCGATGGCGCCGTACTTCTGCGCATCCGCCTCATAGCCGAACAGGCGCGCCGCCCGGCACAGGATGTCAAGGTCCTTATAGAGGAAGCAGGAGCAGATTAGAGTCTTGTTGGAGCGCGTCGTTACCGGCACCCAGTCGCCGCGGCCCCAGGAGCAGAGGCCGTCTTTAGTCAGCGTCAGGGCATAATCCACATAGCGGCGGATATTGTCGTAGTTGTCCCGTAGGGGCTTGCTGTCACCATAGAACAGATACAGCTCCCAGGGGATAAGCGCGATGGTGCTGGTCCAGTCAAGGCCGTTGCCGTTGGCAGCGGGATTCCAATAGCCCCAGCCACAGGTGGGGATGATGTCAGGCAGCAATCCGTTGGGCTGCTGCTCGTCGCGATGGTCCGCCAGCCACTTCTCGTAAACCGTGAAAGCGTCGTAGTTGTAAAGTCCCGTCTCGACGGCGATATGGGCATCGGCCGTCCAGCCGTTCTTCTCCCGCTGCGGGCAGTCGGTCGGATAGCCCGGCAGGTTGGACAGATAGGTCCGGCGGGTGGCCTCCCAGAGATTATCCACCATAGGCACCGAGCTCGACAGGCTGCTGACCTCAGGCACGTCGCTGTGGACGCGGACCGCCTTGAGCTGCTCCTTGCCCCATTTGAGGGACGAGGAGGCGTTCACCTCGACATAGCGGAAGCCTTTATAGCTGTATTGCGGAGCGAAGACATCTTCTCCGCCGCTGAGCGTCACGATGTCGGTCTGCAGCGGCTCGGCGTTGCGGTCGCCGAAATAGTAGTAGTTGATGTTGTCCTGGTCGGCACGGCCGGCGGAATTGAGCCTTTCGGCGTAGGTCAGCTCTATCTCAGTCCCCCTCGGGCCTTTGATACGAAGGTGGACGTTGCCGGCCATATTGGCTCCGAAGTCGTAGATGTAGCGGTTGTTGTTGATCTTGACGATATCGACCGCTTCAATCTCTTCACTCTCGCGAATCGGCACCATCTGCTGCGAAGTCACCAGCGCGGCAGGGCAACTGCGAAGCTTGACGCCTTCCCAGTCCGCCTCGTTGAATCCCGGCTCGGCCCATCCCTTCTGCTCGCGGCGGGCATCGAAATGCTCTCCTGTGTAGATATT
The DNA here is from genome assembly GCA_017553405.1 of Bacteroidales bacterium. Lineage (GTDB taxonomy): Bacteria > Bacteroidota > Bacteroidia > Bacteroidales > UBA932 > Cryptobacteroides. Next base: position 23,255 of record JAFZME010000022.1, on the reverse strand, counting down.
GTTATAGACCAGCGGACCTTCCGACAAGGTGTGCCATCCGATACCACTCGAGACTACTTCCTCCGAGCCGTCGGCATAGCAGATTCTAATATCCAGGCAGAATGCAGGACGCGCCCTCCACGGAGCCTTGTCGAAGTGCCAGGTCGTGACCGCCTGGTGATTGTACCAGCCGTTGCCGAGCTCCACGCCGACGGCATTGGCCCCGGCCCGGAGCAGATCGGTCACATCAAAAGTGGAATACAACACTCTCCGGTCATAGCGCGTAAAAGCCGGATCCAGCACCCTGTCGCCGACTTTCTCCCCGTTGATATACATCGTATAGAGCCCTGCGACAGCGATATAGGCTCGCGCCTCGACTATCCCGCCGCGCGCCTTGAACTCCTTCCTGAACCTCGGTGCAGGGAAGAAATCGACATCCTTCTTGTCCGAGATCCAGCTGCCGCGCCAGGCATACTGCCCCATCAAGCCGGTCTCGAAGAAAGCCGTCGGCGACTGCGCCGCCGCCCCGTCCTTATCCTCGCAGCTCACCTTCCACCAATAGCGGGTAAAAGGAGCCAGCGCAGGGCCGCCGTAGGTCGCGAGCACCTCATCCGAGGCCACCCGCCCGGAGTCCCAGACAAGCGAGCCCTCGAAATCCGTCGAATCCGACGCCACGGTTATCCTATACGCCGTCTGTCCTGCATCGGGGCGCCCGTCATCCAAATGCCAGGAAAAGCGCGGCGCCGGGCTGTCAATCCCTATCGGATCGACAAGATGCTCCGTCCTCAGCGACGACACTGTGGGCGTCCCGGACATTGCCGGCAGAATGGCCAGGATGACATTAAGAAATATACTGCTCATATATAGTTATACGCAAAATAACGTTCTCTCCCTACCGTAAGTTCTCATTCAGGCGATTGGCGAACAGGGCGACTTCTGATGGGGACAGATGAATCTGCCGGGCCAATGCAGGCCATTGGGCCATTTTAGCCATCACTTCGGCAACAATGGACTCCGCTTTCTTTTTGGAGAGGAAATAAGAATCGTGTGCATCCAAAAGAGCCGTCAGACTGGCATCATTGGTGGTCTCGCTGATCATCAGGCTTTGCTCGTGGCTTAGACTGGGGTTGAGGTCATAAGCCGGAGACAGCGTCCAGCCTTGGGGTCCCAGCAGAAAACCGTGATTCCGGAAATGGTCGTCGCCGTTGCCGATACAGATATTAAACGCCACACGTCTATAGAGTTCTTCCAAATTCTTCTCAGTGTCCGGGCATGCCTGAAGGATAAAATCCACAATATCCAAATATCCCTTCCCATCGGCCGCGCTCGCTCCGTCCTTGAATCCCAAGTGCGTCAGAGCCGAGGCAAAATGGATACGTCTCCCATCCGATCTCCTGTCAAAACGTCGGGAGAGTAGTATATGATATGCTTCGCCACTCCCCATCACACTGGTCTGGGCGACATTGATACCACATCGTCCGGCAAGAAGATGACTAAAATGTTCCCAAAGAGCCACGTCGTAGTGATCGCTGCGGGAGGGAAATTTAGAGACCATCATACTACCATCCGTGTCCAGTACGTTTGATTTAGGCCTCGCTCCACCAAGGGACGTCCCAGGATGCAGCAACTGATTTATCCATTGTCCTTCCGGCAGAATTCCCTTTTCATCGCTCTGTTCAATCATATCGACAGCGGCAGCCAACTCCCGGATTCCTGCGATGGGCGGTACGCGAAGATCCGTGTTATCGTTTAGAAAAGGACCGCCGTCGGATTCCTTGAAACGAAAGCCTCCTATACGCATATAGTCGTCCAAAGAGACAAGGAAATCAAAGGAGGTCAGTTCCCTTGGAGAACGATTCTCGCGCTGGGCTTCAATGGCCTCTCTCTTTATGGCCAAGGTCCTTCCCCAGCGATCCGGAAGGGCATCGGAAAAACAGCCAAAGATTCCCTCGCGGGCATATTGAAGTCCGGAAACAGTAAACAGATCCCGGCCCAAAGTAATTCCACCGTATCTTGCAAGCCATTCCGGCCTGTAAGAGAAGGAGAAAACTTCCTTCCCACGGACTCTGTCATAATTCAGGACTCCCACCTCAACTGGAGAAGCGAGGAAGTCAAAGTCGGCATAAACGATCAAACTCTGCATAAGCTATTTTTTTGAGGCCCGTTCCCTATGAGGCAGTCTGGCATCCTGAAGTGCGCGGCCAAGCGGGTCGTCTTTTGCAAGAAGAAGGATATCTCCGTTGAGCCCAAGGACATATAGCACCCGGAGATAGATCCCGATGGCGACATTCGGCGCACCCTTTTCCAATTTGGTCAGCGTGGGAATGGAACACATCGCCCGCTCTGCCACCTGCGCCAAGGATAAATCCCGGCGAAGACGGGCCAGCCTGATCTGTTCGCCCACCTGTACCATATCCCGTGCAAGGTCCCTCGGCAGCTTGTTTGCGTATGTTGACCGACTCATAACATTAAATATTTTTGCAAATATACTAATAATTATGAAAATATATGTTAAGTAAGATGAAAAACAGCCCGGCGGGGCATGGGGGCCTGCCGGGCTGAAAAGGAAGAACGATAAATATTAATCTATCCCCAGATGGAAGGAAAGTCGCCTTCATCCTGGAACCCCTCGGACGAAGAGTTGCCGATGGAGCTTTCCGCCAGCAAAGGAGACTCGATGTCAAGCAAAAGCACCTCCGCTTCGGGCGTCACGTATTCGATATTTAATTTCTTCTTCATCTTCACGTGATCCATTAATTCCCATAAGCGGCTTCAAGCCGGCGATAAACCTTGGCATCTATCGGAACCACGCATCCGTGACGGCAGTTGGTCGTTGACGGAGGAGTGAAATTAGACACCTTCGTCCAGCCGGATGCCGTAAGTGATGTAGAGCGGTACAACTCGTAGACATTGGATTCGTCGTCATAATTCTCCGCATACAGATACCAGTAGCTTCCGTCAGGCGACTTCACCATAGTCGGGCCTTCCCTGTGCTTGGGAGTCAGTGCTCCGCCGGGATTGGCATACGGCCCCGTGAGAGAGTTTGCCACCGCGATGCGCGGCCTCTTATAATAGGTACTGGAGCTGTGGTAGGTGCGCTCATCCTTGAAGAGGGCGTAATACTTGCCGCCATAATAGTGGATGGAGGCATCAATCTGGGCCACCGAAGCATCACTGCCGGTAAAAGCAAAAAGTTTCTGAGCGGGAGTGAATGTCTCGAAGTCAGAGGTCAGCACATAGAAAATACGCATCGACTCCCAATAGGCGTCATCGGTTGCCGCCGTCTCTGCCGCGTGCCAGGTAAGCATAAACTGCTCCGACGCGGGATCGAAGAACAACTTCATAGCACCGAACGAGTTGGTGTCGTTCGAATAACCGGACGGCAGGGCCAGGACGGAAGGAGAAAGTCTCTTGACTACCGTCCAGCTCACCATATCATCGGATTTCCAGATCATAGGGTAGCGCGGTACGGTGTTGCTCACGCCGATGAGCCAGAAGGTCCCGTCGTTGTCCTTGGTTACATAAGGGAAGCCCCAGAATGTGGGCATCGGGGACTCCCCTCCGTTAAGTTCGGTCCAGCTGACACCGTCGTGCGAAATGCCGTAGTACAAGCGGTAATAATTCCCGTCGCCCTTGCCGGTGTGGACGAAAAGATAGCCGCCTGTGCCGGTCTCTTCAGAACTGCCGCCATCATATGTCTCCTGACCAATAACCTGGACCGTGATGGCCGAGTTGCCGTTCCAGCCGACAAACCAGTCCTTGCCGGTCTGCGCGCCGGAGGCGAATGTGTAAGTCCCGATTGCCGGAGCGGATACGCCGTTGACCACGACTCCGTTGCCGACCTTCGTTCCGGAGTTGGTGGACTTGGCATTATTGTCACCATAAACAGAACCATTATACTGGCCGCCGCCAACATTTCCGAAATCGTAATTGTCGGTCAATGTGAAGCAGGTGTAGCCGCAAACGCCGCCAAGCATCGTGTTGGAATTCTTGACATCCGACACTGCACCATAATTCTTGCAACGGGTTATTTGAGGATAAGCGTCATCATTTGTGCCTCCACCGATAATACCTCCCAAATAATGGTTGCTATAGGTACGGATACTTGAAATCGCCCCGGTGTTTATGCAGTCGGTAATCTGCTGATAGCGCGTAGAACTGCGGGTATTGATAAATCCGAGTATGCCGCCGGCATAAAAGACTGCATTGCCGGCATCCCCGCCTGCAGCATTAATCGACACGTCGCCGAAATTCTTGCACTTGTCAATTGTAGCATCATTGTAGGCGTGTCCCACAATGCCGCCGAATCGAACAGATGCTCCTGATTTAAGGGCGCCCTTGACTGAAACCGCTCCGCGGTTGATGCAAGACCGGACTGTTTGACGACAGCCCGCGGATTCGGGGTCGATCATTCCGAGGATGCCGCCGACACGGAGTTCCTGGCCGATGTTAATGGTATTGTCAGCCACCGTGCTGGCAACAGCCCCGGTGTTCTCACAATCCTGTATCAGAATAGTCGCAGAAGAATAATAGTTGTCAAAAAGGCCTGCGATGCCGCCGAAATGAGTGCCGCCGCCGTTGTTGGTAACAGCCGCCTCGTTTTTACAGGACAGTATCCTTATGGCAAACGGACCGCTTCCGTTGTACTGGCATCCTCCGGCTATACCGCCCATACAACGGATAAGATTACTGGTAACGGAAGAACCTATAGTCAGATCAGCACCTGTATGATTCACACAACCGGAGACAACTGTCTCTCCTGCTTCGAAAAGGCCCAGAATTCCGCCCAGCCACTGCTTCGCGTTACGGGATGCCGTAATTGCTCCATAGTTATGGCAATCAGAGATGGTCGAGCCTCGGACGGAACCGAAACATCCGCCAATATAAGTCTCACTGGTGCCGCTGTCGGTAAAAATTATGGTCCCGTAATTCTTTGATCCTGAAACCAAAGATCCGGCACCCAGGTCACCGCAAAGACCGCCGATAAAATTGGTCTTGGAGTTGGCAACCGTAAGAGTGCCGTGGTTTTCAAGTCCGGAAGCGGTAAGTGCGCCGGCGCACTGTCCAAGAATGCCGCCCATACGGGTTTGGTCTCCAGTCCAGGATGAGCCGCTGATTACCGATCCATAGTTCGCACAGTTCGATATCTCGGCCGCCACGGCGGAATCGGGAACGACACCGACCAGACCGCCGACATAAGCCCTGGAGGTGGAAGAAGAAGGCACCTCTACTTTTGCATAGTTGGTGACGTTCTCCATACAGCCCTTGCCAGTCAGACGGCAGGCAAGGCCCACATACTCGATTGCGCCGCTTGTGCCGACGTGAGTAATACGGGATGTGTTGTCCCAGGAACTGCCGTTGGAAGAGCCGAACACGAAGTCCTGCAACTTGCCGTCGAGGGTCTCGATCAAACCTGTCTGAGTCGCTGTCTCTATCACCAGATTGTAAATCTTGTGATTCTGACCGAAGAACCGGCCGTTGAATTCGGTGCCGGTGTAAAACCAGGTGTCGCCTCCGCAGTCGATATCGGCGTCAAGGTAGACCTTCATCTCCTGCTCATCGTCCACCATAGCAGCGCCCCAGGCGAAAAGCTGGGCCTTGTTGGTGATATGACGGCAGACCTTGTAGCTGCTATCGACCGCACCGATGGTGCCGCCGCCCTTGCGGGCAATGGTCAGTGCCGACGAGACGGTCTTCTCGTACGCAAGACCGGAACTTTCCACGAACGTGACGGTAAACACCTCCGCAGGGGTTGTCCCCGGGAGCACGGCCACAAAGTAATTGCCGGAAGAGAAAGTGCCGTCGGCACTCCTGACAACGATTTCGTTCTCCCCGGAGGTCACGCTGGATAGAACTCCGCTCGTGGCCACAGTGGCGGTGCCGGCAAGTTTATTTCCGTGTATGACCACCTCGGAAATGCCGGAACTGTTGATGGTGAACTTCAACAGGCCGCAGACCTGTTTGAATTCAATTGCTCCATTGCTTACCTGCCCGACCGACACGATGGCCGCAGGGTCCACCTTCGCGGTGCTGCTGACCGTCTGAATGGCCGGCACAGTCACCGACAGGCTGGAGCCCGACAGGGCGTTGGCTGCGGAATAAGGATAGACCGCATAAAGGTTGGTGAATCCTTCAGTGACCTCGCCGGAGTAAGTGGCGCTTCCTCCGGTATTGGTCCCCTCGTCTATGCTGAACTGATTTTTTGCAGTGCCGTCGAAAACGGCGATCAGATCGTCGTCCGACCAGCGGACATTCGGGGTCTGGCTGAAGTCAAGATAGGCTGCTGTCTCCGGCTCTCCCTGAGCCGAGAAGGATATTTTTGTTTTACGTACCGGGGTTTCTTCCTGGTTGTCTACCCTCTCCTCCCGCTGACAGGAGAAGAGGGCGACAATCATCAGAAGAGCCGATATTGCTCTTAAGGTTTTCATCAAAAGTTGATATTATTCAGAATAGGTTTCCTGATCGACGACGGTGACGGTAATTGCCGCGTCTGACCATCCGGAGAACCAATACTTTGGCTGCGAAGCCTGAGTAGTGAAACTGTATGTCTTCTTTCCCTCAGTGTATTTGGTGCCGGCATTGGTGGCCCCGGTAACTTCGACATTGACACCGACCTTCAGGCCTGTCGTCAATACGGCATTGACATTTCCATCACCAACGATAGCACCATTCCAGGCGCCGCCGGTCACATTGCCGAAATTAGAAGAATTGGCCACGGTATAAATAGTGTATCCGCAAAGGCCTCCAACCATCGTGTCAGTGGTTTTAACGGCCGACACATCACCAAAATTCTTGCATCCGTCCACCTGGACATAGGGTTTGGCATCCTGCTTTTCTCCACCTCCGATAATGCCGCCTAAATACTGGGTGTTGTAAGCGCGATTGGAGAAGATGGCGCCGGTATTGACACAATTGATAATCTGCTGATAACGGCTGGCAGAACGTTGATGTATATATCCTGCAATGCCACCGATAGTGAATCTGGCTGAGCCCGCATCAGAGCCTGCATCAGGACAAGAGACAGCAGCGAAATTCTTACAACCGGTTATGATGGTGTTATTGTAAGTGTTTCCTGCAATGCCACCGACCCTGACGGAAGCACCTTTTTTCAGGGCCCCCTTAACAGTAACGGCTCCGCGGTTGATGCAGGAAGAGAAGACCTCGTCGCAACCTTCACTCTCGGTGTCGGTTCCACCGATAATGCCGCCAACCCTGAGTTCCCTGCCCATACCGGTGCCGTCGTCAATTACGGCGCTGGTAATGGCTCCGGTGTTCTCGCATCCAGTGAATGAGATCGTTGCCGAAGCAAAATAGTTGTCCAGAAGACCGGCGATGCCACCGAAGTCGGAAGCGGAACCGTTGCTGGTGATGGCAGCGTCATTGCGACAATCCTCAAGAGTGACAGCGAAAGCATTGCTCCCGTTGTACTGGCATCCGCCGATAATACCGCCCATAATGACGCGTTTTGCGGAAATTGACGAAGAGACGGAAAGGTCGGCACCAACCTCGTTGACGCACTCCGACAAAGCGGACTCGCCCGCCTCCATAAAGCCGGCGATGCCGCCGAACCAATGCTCGGCATTACGGGTTATGGTAACAGGAGCATAATTGTGGCATCCGCTGATTGTCGACCCACGGACTGATCCGAAGCAGCCTCCGATGTAGGTCTTCGAGGTGCCGCCGTCCATAAAAGTGATTGTGCCGTAGTTGCTCGATTCGTAAATTTCCGAACCGCCGCCAAGATCGCCGCACAGGCCACCGACGAAATTGGTGACGCTGTTATTGACAGTCAAGGCGCCGTGGTTTTCGATGTCAAGAGCCGCCAGGGTACCGCTGCATTGGCCGACAATGCCGCCCATACGGGTTTGCCCGCCTGTCCAAGTGGAATTGTTAATGACGGGGCCGTAGTTCCTGCTTTCCAAAAGAGTGGCTGTCTCCTCGCCGGGAATAAGACCGACAAGTCCGCCAATATAGACCCTGCTGTTGGTGGATGCCGCTACAATCTTGGCATAATTGACGACATTCTCCAACTCGGCTTCGCCTGCCATACGGCCGATAAGGCCGAGATAGTGAGTATCAGCGTCAGCTGCAGACTCGCCATTGTGTGTAATAGTGGAAACGTTGTCCCAGGCGGTGCCGTTGGAGGAACCGATGGTCAGGTTCCTGAGCGTGCCGGTGAGCCTGGTGATGAATCCGGTGTCGCCGTCGTAAGTGACGACGAGGTTGTAGATCTTGTGGTTCTGGCCTTCGAAGATGCCGTCGAAAGTGGCTCCGCAGCCCACCCAAGGGTCGGATTCGCAGTCGATGTCGGCGTCGAGATAGACGGTCACTCCGTGCTCTTCACCCATAATGGCGCCCCAGGCGTAGAGCTCTTCCTTGTTGGTGATATGACGTACAAATTCAGCATCGCTGTCAACTACACCTGCACCGATAACGCTCTTGCGGGCAATCGTCACCGCAGAGGAAGCAGCCTTCTGCCAGGTCAGGCCGCCGCCGCTGACAAGCTGGACGGAGAATGCTCCGGCAGCAGTCGTGCCAGGAAGCACTGCGGCGTAATAGGTACCGACAGGGAAATCGACACCGCCTTCATAGGTCAGTTCGATGCTGTTTGAGCCTGCAGTGACAGCGGAAACGGTGCCGTCGGCACCAACGGTCGCCGTGCCGGCGAGGTTGGTACCGCCAAGGATGACTTTGCGGATACCGGCCTTGCTTATTTCCACTTTGACAAGACCGCAGACCTGCTTGAACTCGATCTGGCCGCCTTCGACCTTGCCGACGCTCACAAGAGCCGAAGCGTCGACTCCGTCATTTTCCCCAAGAAGCTGGTGATCCGGGACAGTGACCGAAAGATTGGAGCCGGAAAGGGAGTTGCCGGCGGCAAAAGGATAAACGGCATAGAGAGCAGCGCCTTCAGCGGCCATACCGCTGAACGTCGCCGAGACGCCGGTGTTGGAGCCCTCGACAATGCTGAACTCGTTCTTGGAAACGCCGTCGAAAACGGCAATCACATCATCATCCACCCACTGGACGTTGTTGACTTCGGCGAAATCGAGATTCACTTTCTCGTCAGGCTCGTTAACGGCCACGAGAGAAACTTCGACCTTGGGAGTGTTGTCCTCAGGAAGGACGGTTTCAACCGGAGCTTCCTTGGTGCAGGAAAGGACACAGATCGCAGACGCTGCCGCGACAAGTGATATCAGATAATTCTTTTTCATAGCTGTGACTCTTTTAGGTTACCAGACAATACTTTCACCATTGTCTTCAAAACCCTCAAGGGTGGAGGATGAAGAGACTTCTGAACCTGATGTCAGGAGCGAGTATTCATAATTGATCGTCCTGACTCTCACTGAAGGAGAAACGTAAAAATCTTTTTTCATTATAAATGTTTTTATTGGTTATTATTTGTCATAAGTATCTCTCAATTTGCAGTATGTGGCATCATCCACGCGGATTATGCATCCGTGCCGGCAATTGTCGCCGGGAGGAGGGGTCATAGACTCGACCTTTTCCCAGAGCGACTCATTGGTAATGGAGGAAGAACGGTACAGCTCATATTTGTGGACCGTATAATCCTCAACATACATATACCAATACGCTCCGTCCGGAGACTTGACCAGAGTGGGGGCTTCCCGCCAGGAAGGCGTCACGCTTCCGCCGGGGTTGGTCCAGGGGCCGATAAGCGAAGACGACTGCGCAATACGCACAGTCTTGCCGGTAGAAGCGTGCTCCGGCCAGCGCTCGTCCTTGATCACGGCGTAGTACTTGCCGTCGCTGTAGTGGATTGACGCATCTATCTGGGCCATATTCTCATCGGCTCCGGTAAAGGAGAACAGCCGGGCCGCAGGCGTGAAGGTGACGAAATCCTTTGTCAGGATATAGAACGTACGCATCGACTCCCAGCGGGCATTCCCGGAAAGGCCGGATTCCTCGGCGTGCCAGGTTATTATGAACTGTTCCGAAGGGGAATCGTAGAAGATTTTCATCGCTCCATAGGAGTTGGTGTCGTTCTCGTAGCCCTCAGGCAGGTCAAGGATGGACGTGGGCAGGTCCTTGTGCTTCCAGGTAATAAGATCCTCCGACCACCAGACGATGGGGAAATGGGGCGTCGAGCCGCTGGAAGTGCCTATCAGCCAGAAAATCCCGTCGTCATCCCTGGTGATATAGGGGAAACCGCGGTAGGTGGTCATCGGGGACTCCCCTCTTTTAAGGGCCGTCCAGGTGATGCCGTCACGTGAAAGCGCATAGAAAAGCTTGTAGTAATTGCTCCCCGTGCCCGTGTGGGCAAAGAGATAGCCTCCCTGGCCTTCGTAGGGATCGACCTTCCCTCCTCCGCCGGAAGAGCCGCCCTGCTTCTCATTCTTGCCGCAGGCTGAAAAGCCCAGGCCGAACAGAAGCAAAATGGCAACGGATGCCAATATTTGATTCTTTCTTATCATTGTGCAGGTTCTCCGTCGACGGTTATAAGTTTTCTGATATAGATGTCACATATCTCTATACTCTTTGACAGAGAGCTGTAGGAAGCCGTAGGATGGATCTTGATGTAACGGCCTTTGGCGGCAGGTTTGTTCATATATTCATCCGATGTCGTTTTCCAGACCGTCGGCAATCCGTCGGCCACAGTCCCCTTGGGAATGTCGTTCCATTGCATAAAGAGACGCCAGGAATTGCCGGCATCGGCCGTCGAGTAGTTGGCAATGGCAGCGCGGTATTTTGTGACATCGGTATCCTTATACTGTGCGGCAGTCTCCAGAGTGAACTGGTCTTCGGTGTAGAACTCGACACCCTTCAAGTCCAGGTTCATAGTGCTGCCTGCCATCTTTGAAATACCGATACTGTGGATACTGAGCGTTTCGCCAAGATCTATGACCACAACCACGCTGTTGTATTTGCGCACACCGTCGCAGCAGGGGTAAGGAACATCTATCGGGGTATTGGCAAGATTGCCTGAGGTGTAGGTGCAATGGCCCGGCCAGGTCCCTTCGTCCGGGTAACGGAAATCATCCACATCAGTACCCGGCTGGGTCTGCGTACTCTTTCCATACGAGCAGAAACCACTGGCAGGATTGCGATTGAACATATTCCAAGCCCAGTTTTTTGAATCCCTGTCTTCCGAATTGGAGAAGGCTATCTTCCAGGATGCGGGCGAGACCTCTTCATAACCGAATTTCGGATTGCGGATTATGAAGTATTTGACTTTGTCCGAAAGTTCGAACAGCTCGTCCGAGACCGTCTTCAGACGAACCGGCAGCAGGTATTCGACATCGCTGGTGAGGCCGGTGCGCGAGAGGTTAATGATTGCGCTGCCGGCGAGTTCGCCTGCGGAGAAGGAAAGGCCGCCGAACGAGTAGGATTCCGCCGGAAGAATCGGATAGGAAGTGCCGTGGGCTGTGTTGTACTCCTCAACGGCATTCTCTCCGAGGGCCTCGAGGGTACCCGTGAGGTCTGTCCTGTTGATCTCGGCCCTGGTTATAGCAAGGTCGATGGAGTAATCGAGAGTCTTGTAGTCAATGTTTACAGGCTGGGCGTTGTCGTCTTTCCAGTCGATCAAAGGAGACACCACCGAACAGGTCAGAAGGACAAGGCAGTTGTCCTTGTTGATTGAGCCGGAATCGCTGGCGAGTTTCAACGGAAGTATCCAGGTCTTCTCCGGATTCATTCTCATCGGCACGGCCATCTTGTTGGGATAAAGTTCCACCTCGATGGTCTTGTATGGAGAATCCTGTGTAAGGAAAACAGACTCGGGAAGCTTGTAGGAGTCTTCCGGGATGATGCTGATTTCGTCCTCCGAAAAGCCATATTGTATCGCAGCGTCGGCAAGCGACATTACATCGAACCTGCAATCGGCGGCCATCTCAGGATGTGCCCCTCCCTTGACCACGAGCATCTGCTCGACGACTGTCTCCTGGGCGGTGTTCATCGCAACCTCCCTTTCGCCGGCGTCCTTGAGATAAATGACTTTATTGTATTCTTCCGGGAACAGTTTGTCCGGGTCGTCCCATTTGCAGGAGACGGCCACGAGGAGCGGAAGGATCAATATGCATAAATACTTTTTCATATCCGGGAGAATTAATAGATTGGAGCCTGGACCATCTGGGGATTGGAATAAATCTCGTCGTTGGGAACCGGCATAAGGTACATCCTTTCGTTCCACTGGATGGGCTGAGGGATGAGGACGGGGGTATTGAATTCCTCGAAGGTGGGGCCTGTGCGCACCGCATCAAGTCCCAGGAAATTCGACCTGTCCATATATTCTTTTCCGTGGAGATAGCGGCGGATGTCGTAGTAGCGGTGGCCCTCCATATAGAGTTCGACAAAGCGTTCGTCAAGCACCGCATCAAGAAGTGTCTTGCCGGCTGCCGCGAGGCTGGTTTCAGTCCACTCGGGGACTCCCGCGCGGGTACGTATCTCGTTCAGGGCCTCCAGGCCTTCGGGGATATCGCCTGTCCACGCGTCGCATTCGGCCAGGATCAGATAGAGTTCCGCAATACGGATAAGCGCATTGGGGTAATAAAGGTCGCCGGCGTTGTTTTTATTGGAGACACCGGTGTAATAGATGTTGGGGTGAACCCACTTCTTATTGAGGAAACCTGTCACGCAGTAATTTCTGGTACCCCACTTGGCGGCGTTGTAGCCTCCCTGCTGAGGGTCGCGCATATGGCATATGAGGGGCTGGCGGTTGGCGATGACCGGTGAATATTCGCACCCGTCGAAAGCGATCCAGGCATAGAAGCGCGGCTCGCGGCCGACGTTGAGTTTGATGATATCGGGCTCTGCCAGGCCGGCGGAAGTGTACCATTCGTCTTCAGGAGTGAATGACGGATCCTCGGAAGGGATGACGCCTTTTTCCGTAAAGAAATGCTGTACGGTATAGAGCGTCGGGGAAAGACCGCCCCAGGCGCCATAGCCGTTGGGCTGGACATCCGTGTTGAGGATGTAGTGGGGCATTGACGCCATACGGTATTGCCCCTCCATACGCGGGATGCCCCAGATGGTCTCGTGGTTGCCTTCGTTGGGGTTGGTCGTCATCATATACTGGAGCATAGAGACAAGGGTACGGAACTGAGCGTCATCGTTCTTCCCGGGAACCGAAGGAAGAGGGACGTTCTGGTTGGTCCGGAGGATTTCCGAAGCGTCTATGCCGAACAGGGCGAAACCTGCATCCTTCGCTGCGGTAAGTGCCTCCCTTGCCGCATCGCGGGCCCTGATCCACTTCTCCTGTGAAAAATTCGGACTGACCAGTTCGGTGCCGTAGCCGGGAGTTACAAAATGGGTGTTTCTCCAGGACTTATCCGGGAAACTGCCGTTCCACATAGGAGACGCAGCGAGAAGCAGAACTCTTGCCTTGAGCGCCTTGCAGGCGATGGAAGTTGCACGGCCGCAGTAGTCCGGACCCGGATCAACTGACGGGAGCGCCTGTGCCGCCTCGTCGAGCAGATTAACGATGTAATCCACGCAATAATCGAAGTGGTATCGGCCGGGAATGTCCTCCTTTGCGATATTCTGGGAAAGAAGTTTGTCCGCTATAGGGCAGGGGCCGAACATAGCCAGCACCTTGTAGTGGTAGTATGCCTTGAGGAACTGCGCCTCGGCGATATACTGCTGACGGAGCTCCGGATCGATATCGGCACTTGTCTCCGCCATATTCTTAAGGAAGAGATTGCAGTAGCCGATGGCGTTGAAGCAGTTGGTCCAGGGGTAACGGTTGGTGGCAAGGCCCGTCGCGGTGATGTACTCCGGAGTGAGCATATTGTACTTGACGAGGGATCCGAGGTGTCCCCACTCCTGCGGCGCGACACTTTCATCCGTGCCTCCGCCGTCAATGGCCGTAAAATCAGGGAAAATACGTATCTCTTCCTGAACATAGCCGTAACAGCCGTAAAGATGATTGAGCGCGGTTGCATTGTCTGTGATCATATCGTCGAGGTCGGCCTGCTCGGGAGGAACCACGGACAGGTAGTCGCAGGACAGAGCCGTGCAGATAAGCGCTAATGCAAATATTGTCTTTTTCATACTTCGTCAGAACTTTAACTGGAGACCGATGTTGAACGTACGGGAAAGCGGATAGGAGTAGTATTGCAACTCGGGATCCCAATATTTGAAAGGTGACCAGACAGCTATGTTGTCGCCGTTGATATATACCCTGCCGTATTTGAAGGAATAGCCCACCTCCAGAGTCTTGAACCTGAGGAAATCGGCCTTGCGCATCCAGAAGCTGGAGGGCTGGCGGTTGTTGTAGATGTTGCTCTTGAGGAGGCCGAGACGCGGATAGGTGGCGTTGGAATTGTCAGCCCCTTCGCGCCAGTAGCCGTCGGCAATCCACTGCATAAGGTTGTGGTCGTTGGAGTCGTCGGCGATGAACGGTTCGAATCCGGACAGCATAATGTTGCGCTGGGCGGAGCCGTTGAAATACACGCTGAAATCGAGGAATCTCCAGTTGACGCTGATGCCGAATCCGTATTGAATCCTCGGCATAGTACCGTAAGGGGAGAGCATAACCTGGTCGACGGTGGTGATCTTGCCGTCACCGTTGATGTCGCGGTATCTGATATCACCCACCATCACCGAGGAGCCGAAACTGGACTGGTCGGCACTGTTGGCGATTTCCTCTTCACTCTGGAAGAGGCCCTCGGCGATGTAGCCGGTCATACGGCTGATAGGCTTGCCGGTCTCTGTCTGCCAGACATAAGGGTAGTCCGGCTCATCAACATAGACATACTTGTTGCGGGCATAGGTCAGGTTGAAACGCATATCCACGAGCCAGTCCTTGTTGAACTGCTTCTTCCACTTGACGGAGAGTTCGATACCGGAGTTGTCGACCTTGCCGATGTTGCTCCACGGAATGGACGAACCGTAGCCGAGGCTCTTCGGGAAGGACGCCCTCTTCATAAGGATGCGCTCGCGCTTGTTGTAGTACCAGTCGAAGCCGATGATGAGCTGCTCGAAGAGCTCCATATCGAGACCGAGGTCGAGCTCCCTGGCCCTCTCCCAGTGGGCGTTCTCAACGGCGTAGGAAGTCACCGAAGGACCGGTACGGGCGGTACTGCCCGTGTAGCCGGTGCGGAAGGTCTCGCCGCCGCTCATACTCACGGAATTCTGATACAGGAAGTGGGCAGCGCCGGCCGAAGTACCGGTCTCGTCACTTCCCACGAGGCCGTAGGAACCGCGAATCTTGAAGTAGTCGATGACAGGACGCAGGGGCTTCCAGAAATTCTCCGAAGAAGGGACCCAGCCGAGGGACACGGCGGGGAAGAACTCGAAGCGTTCTCCCTTTGCAAGCCTCTCGGTGCCGTTGCAGCCGAAGTTCATCTCCACAAGATAGCGGTTGTGCCAGTCGTAGGTGATGCGGCCGGAAAAGCCCATATTGCGGTTGGGCAGCACGCTGCTTCTGTACTGGCGCATCATATACATCACCATCGCGGTGACGTTGTGGTGGCCGAAGGAACGGTCATAGTTGATGCGGGCGTCGAGGTAGAAGGTGTTGTTGGAATCAGTGGATTTGCCGGACTGGCTCACATATTCGGCGCCGACCTGCAGCTCGTTGAGACGGTAGTCGACCGGATTCTCCGGGTCATAGCTGCCCGGCAGTACGTTGTAGAGATAAGGTGCCAGCGAACGGGTGTACCAGGTCGACGAGTAGTTGTTGAAGTTGACAAGCGCATTGACCGACAGGCCCTCCGTGATGAAGTCGAGCTTCTGGTTGAGGGTGAGGGAAATGTTGAGCTTGTTGGTGTTGGTCTCCTGGAAGGTGTTGAGCATATTGGCGTACGGGTTGGTGTAGAACCGGCCCGCGCTCATTATCTGGGAACCGAAAAGCAGGTGATTGTAGCCCTCCTGCTCGGGGAAAAGGGCCGGGAAGGAGACAGGAGTGTTGTTGTAGACTGCCTGGAAGATGGAACTCGCCGAAGCAGAAGGGCTCTTCTGATGGATGATCTGGGCATTCATCTTGAGCGTCATCTTGGTCGACGGGGTAATCTGGTAGCCGATGTTGTTCTGGAAGGTGTAGAGCCAGCGGTTGTAGTTGTTGTTGAAGGAATAGTTCTTCGGAACGTCGAGGATACCGCCGTCGTGGTTCATCTGCATACTCATATAATAGGTAACGCGCGAACCGCCGCCTGATATATTGACGTTGGCCCTCTGGCTCATTGAGAATTTGCGGAACATCAGGTCGTACCAGTCTACATCCGGCCAGATGTAGGGGTTGACCTTGTTGCGGGTGTACTCGATATCCCTCTCGCTGTAACGCACTTCGGCGTCAGGATTGCGCGCGAGCTGGGCGTTATTGTAGGCTTCCATAAAGGTCGCGCCGTCGGCATATTCTACGACATTGACCGGCTGGAGGAAAGAGGTCTCGACCGTTACGTTGATCTTGGCCTTGGTGTTCTCCGAACCTGTCTTGGTCGTGACTATCATCACGCCGTTGGCGCCGCGGGCGCCGTAGATTGCGGTCGCAGAAGCGTCCTTCAATATGGAGAAGGACTCGATAGACTCGGCGGGGATGTTGTTGAGGTCGGAGGCGGTGATCTCCACGCCGTCGAGGAGGATGAGCGGAGCCGTGCGGCCGCCGAAGGTCGAGATACCACGGATATAGAACTCTGACGTGCTGCCCGGCTGGCCACTGGAGGTCACGGATATGACACCGGCGAGCTTGCCTGCGAGGGTGTTGGTCAGGGAGGAAGTCGGCGCGCTCAGGACATTGCCTTCGACGGCGGCGATGGCGCCCGTGACGGATACCCTTCGCTGAGTACCTGCACCGACGACCACGACTTCGCTGAGGACCTCGTCGCTCGGCTCGAGCTTGACGTTGATAAAGCTCTGGTCGGTGAGATAGACCTCGTGGTCCTTATAGCCGAGGGAGCTGACGACCAGCTCCACCTTCTTGCCTGTAACTTCAAGGGAGAAATTGCCGTCCGGGTCAGTGACCGCACCGGTCTGGGTGCCTTTGATAAGGACGCCGGCGCCGATTATCGGCTGGCCGTCGACGGCGTCCACGACAGAACCCGTAATCGTCCGCTTGTGGACCGCCTTGCTCTCCTGGGCCGGAGCGGGCTCGGCCTGCTCGTTGTGCTTGAGGTAGATCTGCTTGCCGGAAATCGACCACTCCTCGGCCGAACCGCCGAAGAGTTTGTCGAGCACCTGGTCGACGGTGTCGCCGTCGGCTCCTATCGTAACCTTACGGGAAAGGTCGATGGTGCCCGTCTGGTAGAAGAATGAATAGTCGCTCTGCTTCTCTATAAGCTTTATCGTCTCGCCGACCGTGCGGGATTTCTGAGGAAAGCTGAACCTGGCGCTTTCCTGCGCAAGCAGTGTCCCGCACCACAGGAAGAGAAGAGAACATAGAATACTGATAAGTCTGTTCATCTGGATGGAAGACTATTTGCCTGAGCGCGAAACGAACCAAACGCCGTCACGCTTACAGCTATTGATAGGGAATATTATTGACAGTTCGGACAACATATCCGAAAAAGCGGGCCTCAGGTAGAGGGTACCTGTGCAGGCGATGTCGGCCACGGGGGCTTCGCACTCCACGGTCTCGCCGTAATAGCGGGCAAGGCAGGAGAGTATCTCCTTCATAGAGGTGCCGTCGGCCCTGTAGACGCCGTCGGCCCAGTCCAGCAGGCTGCGCCAGTCGGAGACATCCTCGACGTTGATCTTGCCGTTGTCGTCGAGCGTGTACATCTGGTTAGGGGCGAGGGTGACGGACTGGCTGCCTGACTCCTTGAGGGAGACGTTGACGGAGCCGGACACAAGGGCCACGCGGTGGGGGTCGCACTCATAACCCGACACGAGGAAACGGGTACCGAGAACCCGCACCCTGACGTCGTCCATCTCCACAATGAAAGGGCGTCCTTCGTCCCTGCTGACGTCGAACAGGGCCTCCCCTATCATACGCACCCCGCGCTCCTTGCCGAAGCTCAGCGGGAAGATGATACGGGAATGGTAGTTGACCTTGACGGTGGAGCCGTCGGCGAACTGCACGCTGGCGCGGTGGCCATAAGGGACGTCGAGCATACAGCAGGCCTGAGCGGAGACCGCCGCCGGATAGTCGCGGCCGTCGATCCTGATGCCGCTGCCGGTACAGGACACCTGCATCTCGACGGCGTCGGAATGCAGGACCTGCCCGTCGGAAAGCACCGCAAGAGGAGTGTCCGACTCGGGATAGGTGTAGAGTTCCGCCTCCGCCACCGGAACGGCAGGAGCCTGGCGCCTGCTAAACGGAGTGAAAATCAGGAGTGCGGCAATTGCGGCAGCAACGGCGACTGCCGACAGGACAGGAATGGCGAACGAACGCCTGCGCCTCGTCCCTACCTTGTTCATCACAAGATACAGGGATGACAGGGGGTCGAAGGTATGTCCCCTGGATTCAGCCCATTGCTTGTATGTTGACCGGAATTCTTCCCTGGCTTCTTCGTTGTCCTTCAGAAGCGCAAGAAGCTGACGCTTTGTATCCGGACCGGCCTTGCCGTCCAGGTACTCCCAAAACATAGATTTTTCGTGGTTCATAATCTAACCACGAAAAAAAAGCAGGCTACCCTACCTGTCTAAGCGATAAAAAGAATGATTAATAATATAAAAGGTATGCCCTTGCTGCGCAGCGCCTGCCTGATGCGCTTGAGAGAGATGGTCATCTGCTTCTCCACGGCCTTGACGGTGACACCGAGCTTCTGCGCAACTTCCTTGTTGGACAGTCCGTTTTCGCGGCGGAGCCGGAAGACCTCACGCGCGCGGGAAGGCATATCGGAAACGACGTCGCTGATGGTCGCCACCACCAGCCCGTAGTCGTAAGCATTGAAACTTTCAGGAGCAATCAATTCATCCGTGAGCAGGGAAAGCTCCGAGTCGACCATCCTTTCCTCGATGGAAGAGAACCTGCCGGCGTTTTTCCGGCACCAGTCGATGGATTTGTTGCGGACGACCCTCCACATATAGGCCCTGACCTGAGAGCCGTCATCCGGACGGAACAACTCGGGGCGCCGGACAAGAACCTTGCTGAAAGCTTCCTGCACCAAGTCTTCCGCTACCGATGCAGAATGGACATACCGCAACGCCAGCAAGCACAGATCCTTATACGTTTCCAGATAGACTCTGGTGAATTCATTGTCCGACATACTCCGCAAATATAAGATATCTTGCGCGAGAAAAAAATTTTCAAAAAAAATTTGGAAGTTTAAAAAATTGCCGTATCTTTGCAGTGTACTATTAAACTAATACACACCAACAGTAACAAAACAACTAGCTAAACAATATTATGATCACTGTCAAAAACCTCAGCTTTTCTTATCCGTCGACGGAGGTCCTGAAGGACATCTCGATGGAAATGCGCGAAGGCTGCATCTACGGCCTTCTCGGGGAGAACGGCGTCGGCAAGACCACGCTGCTCACCCTTCTGTGTGGGCTCAAGAAGCCCAAGGACGGGACAATCGAGATCGACGGGCGCGACCCCTACAAGCGTCTCCCCTCCCTCCTTTCCGACCAGTTCTACCTTCCGGACGAGGTGGAAGCCCTCAACGAGAAGGCCTTCTCCTTTGCCGCGGACCGCGGTGTTTTCTTCCCCAACTTCGATATGGAGAAGTTCCGCGAGATTCTCCGCGAGTTCGAAGTTGACGGCGAGAAGAAAATGAACACGATGTCCGCAGGCCAGCTCAAGAAGACGTGGATATCCTTCGCCCTCGCGACCGCTGTCAAGTACTACTACCTCGACGAGCCGACCAACGGTCTAGACATCCCTTCCAAGGCGCAGTTCCGCAAGGCCGTGATGAAATATGCACGCGAAGACTCCACCTTCGTCATCTCCACCCACCAGGTGAGGGACCTCGAGAACATCATCGACCCCATCATCATCCTCGACAAGCAGGACGTGCTCGTCAATGCGACCGTCGAAGAGATCACCTCCAAGTTCTTCTTCGACTACGGCAATGAAATCCACGACGACGCCCTCTTCCTCGAGCGTATCCCCGGCGGCTGCATCCAGGTTCTACAGAACACGACCGGCGAGGAGTCCAAGATCCACATCGAAGCCTTCTTCAACGCAGTCCACTCCCACAAGGAGCTTGTCAAATCCTTACTTGCCTAAGCTATGAACGAGACATTTTCCGCAGGAAGATTCTTCCGCTACTTCCTTTTCGACAACAAGCAGCTCTGGAGCCGCCACACGCGTGCCATCGTCACCTTTGGCGGACTCGGCATAATACTGTACATCGTCACTGTCCTTCTCGGACTGCTCTTCTCCCAGACCTGGCACGGCCCGTCCATCTGGGCAAGGGTCATTACCCTCGCGTTCGCCTCGCTGGTGCTGGTGTTTTACCAGACACGGACCTATGGCTACCTGACCGATCCGAAGGCCGGAGCCTCCTGGCTGATGATTCCCGCATCGAGGCTCGAGAAGTTCCTCTCGATGATGATCATCACCCTCATCGAGATGCCGCTGACGCTCCTTGCGACCTATCTCTGCATAGACGGCATCATCGCCCTTGTCGACCCGACGGTCGAAGGGGCCATCATCTCCAGCGTAGGCACCATCTATTCCCAGTTCAACAACTTCGTGTCGCAGAACGCCGACGAAATCTCCCTCGGGATCACGGCCGGCGGCCTGACCTTCCAGTTCTGGCTCAACACCTGCACCTACCTCCTGTATTTCCTGCTTTGCGGCATCTGTTTCAAAAAGCATAAGATAGGCACAGGCCTCGCAATACTGATCGGCCTTGGCCTGCTCTTCACCATATTCTCCGGCCTGTTCATCTCGTCGGGCCTACTGGAGAGCTGGGCGAAAAGTACGGCCGAAGGTCTCGCCGACGCTCCAATCGAAAAGACACAGAGGCTCCTCAACTGGACGCTCAATTCAGAATTCGTCCTCAACGGACTCGCCGTCATCGGCCTCGGCACGGGCATCTTCTTCCGCATCAAGTCTTTAAAACACTAGACTATGGACTTCGACAATGAACGTCCGATCTATCTGCAGATAGCGGAATCGATCTACGAAAGGATACTCTCCGGAGGGCTGGTCCCCGGGGAGAGGATCCCCTCGGTGAGGGAATTCGGCGCCGAACTGGGCGTCAACCCCAACACCGTGATGCGCACCTACGAAAGGCTGACCTCCGACGGGGTCATCCACAACCAGCGCGGCATCGGCTACTTCGTCTCCGACGATGCTCGTGAAAAGGTACTTCAGGCGGAACGCAAGCAGTTTATGGAAGAAGAACTTCCGGCCTTCGTCCGCAGAGTCAGACTCCTTGGAATAGGAGACGACGAGATTCGCACGGCCCTCGGCCTTGGCAAAACAAAAAAATAAACAACTATGAAAAAGACATTAGCAATAATCATCGCGGCAGCGGCGCTGACCGGCTGCTTCAATATCAAAGTCAAGGACGGACTCCTCACCGTCGGCGACGAGACCGTTGAACTCGCTTCTCTGAAGAAAATCAAAAGCGAAGGCCCGGCCGTCAAGAAGGCCTATGAGGCCGCCGACTTCTCTTCTATCAAGATTTCGGGAGCCTATGACCTGGTGTTCACCCAGGGCGACAGCGCCGCCGTCGTGGTGGAGGCAGCGGAGAACATCCACGGCTATCTCGACGTCAAGGTCGACAACGGGACACTGATTCTCAGCACGAAAGAGAAAGTCAACGTTGACAAAGTCAAGGTCTACGTGACCAATCCGGCTCTGGAGGAGCTCGGCATCAACGGTGCAGGCGATGTGGATTTCGAAGGCCCTGTCAATATCGGTGACCTCGCCATTGAGATCAACGGCGCAGGCGACGTCTCAGCCGAGAAGCTTTCCTGCAAGAATCTGGGCGTCAAGATCAACGGAGCGGGAGATCTGGACATAAAGGATATCGACTGCAATGATATCAGCATCAAGATCAACGGCGCCGGCGACGCAACGCTCTCCGGAAAGGCGGCCAATGTCGAAGCCACCATCAACGGCGTAGGCGAAATCGATGCCTCCGGGCTCGATGTCTCGGGAGAATTTACAAAGAAAGTCGCCGGTATCGGCTCTGTTAAGCGCCAATAAGACCTTCCGGGATGCGCAGCGTAACCGTGCGCGCTTCCGGATCCAGAGAGAGGAGGAGCTCCCCGTTGAACGGGATGAGCGCCTCTTCTTTTTTGGTCTGTACGTAGATGCAGGGGTTGCCGGGGATGGCCTCGTAGCCGGAAATGGTGCCGACATTGGCGCCGCTGCTCTCGTCGATGACGCTCCAGCCCTCGATCGGCGAGAGGTCGCCGTCGAGAAGGCACTCAAGGAGCGACTCCGGGTCGTCCTCGAAGGACTCCTCCGGGAGAAGCAGCGAGCGGCCGACCATCTCCTCGGCGTCTTCCTTTGAACGGACGCCCGTCAGGCGCACCAGGGCGCGGGAAACTCCCCTGCGGGTAAAGGATTCAAAAAAGAAAGGAACCGGAAGCCCGTCGAATTCGACGAACACCGGTTCCTCCAGGACGATATCTTCCGGATCGAAATTTACGAAGCTGACAAGCAGCTCGCCTTCGACGCCGTTGGATTTCAGGACCTGAGCGATACGCTCCATCACTACTCGGCGCTCTCAGCGGCCTCCTCGGCGGAGGCTTCTGCAGGAGCTTCCTCAGCAGCGGCTTCCTCGGCAGCGGCCTTTGCAGCCTCTTCCTCAGCCTCAGCCTTCTTCTTGGCGAGAGCTTCGGCACGGGCGGCGTTGACCTTTGCTTCGGCGGCCTTGGCAGCCTTGGCCTTCTCGATAGCCTCGTTCTTGAGGCCGGAGACCTTGGAGCTTATCTTGGCATCCTGAGCGGCCTTCCAGGCAGCGAACTTCGCATCGGCCTGCTCCTGGGTGAGAGCACCCTTCGCAACGCCACCCTGGAGGTGCTTGCGGAGGAGGATACCCTCGTAGGAGAGGATCCTGCGGGCGGTGAGAGTGGGCTGGGCACCAACGTTGAGCCAGGCAAGAGCCTTGTCAGCATCGATGATGATGGTGGCAGGGTTGGTGTTGGGGTTGTAGGAGCCGATCTGCTCGATGAAACGACCGTCACGCGGGGCGCGTGAATCAGCCACGACAATGTGGAAGAATGCGAAATTCTTCTTTCCGTGGCGCTGTAAACGAATCTTAACAGCCATTGTGAATCTGTTTTAAAGTTTAATAAATCCTAATTCCTTCCATCCCGTGGAAGGGACCGCAAAGATAAGAATATTTTCAGAAACTCTAAAAAAAATTTGCGGATTTATAAAAGAGTTGTATCTTTGCAGTCCCAAACCAAACGCGGTAGTGGTGAAATGGTAGACACGCTACTTTGAGGGGGTAGTGCCCGTTGGGGTG
>JAFZME010000021.1 GCA_017553405.1 Bacteroidales bacterium | reverse complement strand
CTGCCGCCCTTCTCGAGGAAGGTCTGGCGGAAGGAGAGCGCCGTGGCCGGGTTGAAGATACCGTCGGCGACGAACTTCTCGAAGGCGTCGCGCTCGAGGACTTCAGCCCAAAGGTAGCTGTAGTAGCCCGCGGAGTAGCCGCTGTTGAAGATGTGGTTGAAGTAGGTCGTGCGGTAGCGCGGGATGATTTCCTCGATGAGGCCCATATCGTCGCAGACCCTGTCCTCGAAGTCGCGGACGGCGGCGGAACGGCTTTCGGTCGTGCCGTCAGCCTCGAAAGGCTCGAGAGCCGCGGCGTCCAGCTCGTGCCAGCGCATATCGAGTATTGAGGCCGCGCAGAGCTCGCCGGTCATAAATCCCTGATTGAATTTCAGCGAATTGTTGATCTTCTCGACGAGAGCGTCGGGGATGGTCTCGCCGGTCTGGTAGTGATGGGCGTACTTGGAAAGGATTTCCTTCTCAAAGGCCCAGTTCTCGTTGAACTGCGAGAAGGTCTCCACGAAGTCGCGGGCGACGGCGGTGCCGCTGACGCTCTGGTAGTGGCACTTGGTGAGGAAGCCGTGGAGGGCGTGACCGAACTCGTGGAACGCGGTCTGGACTTCGTCGACGGTGAGGAGCGACGGGGCCTCTTCGGTCGCCGGAGGGAAGTTGCAGCAGTTGACGATGACCGGGCGGACATCATTGCCGGCCGCATCGAACATCTGCTCGCGGAAATTGTTCATCCAGGCGCCGCCGCGCTTTACATCGCGCGAGAAGTAGTCGCAGTAGAAGATGCCGAGCAGGGAGCCGTCGGCGTCGGAGACCTTCCAGGCCGTCACGTCAGGGTTGTAGACCTCGACCTCCGGGGCCGGTGTCACCTTCACGCCATAGACCTTCTCGGCGGCGTAGAAGACGCCCTTGCGAACGCTGTCCGCCTGGAAATAGGGCTTGGTCTGCTCCTCGTCGAGGTCGTATTTTGCCTTGCGGACCTTCTCGGCGTAGTAGAACCAGTCCCAAGGCTCTATCCTCGAGCCCTCGGGGAGAAGCCCGGCGGCTATGTCCTCGTCCATTATCTTCTGCATATCGTAAACCTCTTCCTTCGCCTTCTTCATACTGGAAGCCATAATCTCGGCGAGGAACTTGTCCACGGTCCCGGGATTGCCCGCCATCTTGTCGTCGAGGAGATACTCTGCCGATGAGGCGAAGCCGAGAAGGGCGGCCTTTTCGGTGCGGAGCTTCATAATCTCAAGCACGATGGCGTTGTTGTCCTTGTCGTTGCCCCTGTTGCCGCGGGAGGAATAGGCCCTGAAGGCCTTCTCGCGTGCCGCCCTGTCTTCGGTCGAAGCCATATAGGCGGGGTAGGCCGACACGGTGATGCCGACATCTTCCTTGAAAGAGTTGTTTTCCGCCAGGAGGTTGTTGCCGAAGGTCTGGGAAAGGACGGCAAGACGGGTGTTTATCTCCATAAAACGGGCCTTGCCCGCCTCGTCGAGGGCCACGCCGTTGCGGACGAATCTCTCGTAGATCTTCTTCGTGACCATCTTCTGCTCGCGCGTAAGGTCCTCGTCGCCTTCATAGACGGCCTTGACCCTCTTGAACAGGTCTTCGTTCATAAAAATCTCATCGCCGGCGGCCGTCACTAGAGGCGTAATCTTCTCCTCGAGGGCCTGCATCGAAGGCGTCGCATCGGACTCGGCGAGGTTGTAGAACACTCCGGTAACCTTTGACAGAAGGCCTCCGGAAAGTTCGAGGGCCGCGACGGTGTTTTCAAAGGTAGGGGCGTCGGGGCAGGCGACAATGGCTTCAATCTCTTCTTTCTGCCTGATTATACCTTCCTCGACTGCGGGAAGGTAGTCCTTTTCCGAGATACGGCTGAAGGGGGCTGTCCCGTAGGGGGTGTCCCACTCTTCGAAGAAAATGTTTTTCTGACCACAGGCTGTCATCATTGCTGCTGCTCCTAAAATTAAAAGGAATTTTTTCATTGTTTGGGTTCTTTGAATTTCAATATGTCGTAAGAAAATATGACGCCGGCGCGGACCTGGTCGAACGGCCAGTCGTGGAAGCCTCTCTGGTAGAGGGCGAACGGACGGAACATCCATTCGCGCGGCCCCTCGGCCCTCACCCTGAGCGTCATCGGGAAGTCGCCGACCTTCTCCCAGCCCCAGTAGCCGCCGAACTGCGCGGACAGCGAGACCCAGCGGTGCTCGTAGCGCGCAAGGGCACCGAACATAATGGCGTCGTTCTGGCGGCCGTTGTCAGTCTGCCAGCAGAGGAAGCCGCCACTGAGCGCAAGCCTCACGGGGCCGAAGTTCTTCCCTATCGCGGCGTCGAAGAAATAGCCGGGGCAGTCGTAGCCCACGCCGTGCTCGAAAGAGCCGTCGGAGGCCGTCCTTAGGGCGGCGCGGATGGCGATCGCCGGGCAGTATTTCTTCTCCTTGAGGATGCAGAAGTCGATGCTGAGGAAGGCGGCTCCGGCGTCGTGTCCCTTTCCGGAGTATTCCGGAGACACCCTGCGGGCGATTCTGGCGTTCTCTCCCATATTCCACCATTCGCAGACCGGCATCCAGAAGGTCAGGTTTACTCTCGGGGTCCACAGCGGGATGGATATTTTGACGTGGATATCGTAGAAATTGTCCCTGCCCGAAGCGAGGCGGCCTTTGAAATAGTCGCCGGCGAGTTCGGCCTGGAGCGTCGGGGAGACCGTGCCGTCCAGCATCTCCGGCACCTGGAACGCATTGGGACCGAAGAATTTCGGCCCTATCATCGTCTTGGTCGACAGGTCGGGCTGCGTCAGCGGCACCTCCGCCAGCGCATTCGCACCAAGCAGTACTGCCAATATTATCAGAGCCGCCTTTTTCATTTGATTCCAAAAATAATCAAAAAATACCAATTGGTAATCGTGGAGGACAATTCGCTTAAGTTCAATATTTTATCCTCCACGCTTAAAACAGCGTCGGCTCGAGTTGCTTCGGATGGAAGGAAAGGCGGTGCCAGGGGGTGAGACCATACTTGCGGATGGCCTCGATGTGCTCCGGCGTGGGGTAGCCCATATTGCGCTCCCAGCCGTACTGGGGGTACTCCGCGGCAATCTTTTCCATAAACTCGTCGCGCCAGGTCTTGGCGAGGACGGAGGCGGCCGCGATGCTCGCGTAGGTCGCGTCGCCGTGGACCACCATCTGATAATCTTTGCGCGTGTAGGTGTCGAAAGGGCGGAAACGGTTGCCGTCGATGAGGAGGAACTGCGGCTTGGGGTCGAGGCGGAGCACCGCCCTCTGCATCCCGGTCACGGAGGCCCAGAGGATATTGAGACTGTCGATTTCCGCCGGAGAGACTGCCTCGACGGCCCAGGACACGGCTTCGGCCTCGATGACGGGGCGAAGCAGGTCCCTTTCACGGCGCGTCATTTTCTTCGAGTCGTTAAGAAGAGGATGACGGAAGCCTTCAGGAAGGATGACGGCAGCGGCATAGACGGGACCCGCGAGCGGTCCGCGCCCCGCTTCGTCGCATCCGGCTTCGATGAGACCCTCTTTGAAGCTTCCCAATAGCTTGTTTTCCTTGCGCATAGCGCAAAGTTAGTCATTTTCTCCGGGAATACGACGCCTCAGCATCGCGATGATTTCCTCCTGATTGCGGATTGTCTCCTTCTGGCTCTCGACCAGAGCCTGCAGGGTGGTGTTCTCCCTGGAGCTCGCTCCGAGCTTTTCTTCATAGCCGGAGACGAGGTTTTTCCGCTTTTCGCCATATTCCGCCTTCATCTGGGCCAGACGTCCTGCGCTCTCGGGATCGGGCTTGTAGCCGAGAATGAGTTCCTCCACGGATATACCGAGAATATCGGCAATCTTGTAGATGTTGGGATTAAGAATCCGGGTGATACCTTTCTCCAGGGCGTGATAGGAAACCTTGGAAAGTTCCAGGGCCTCGGCAATCGCCTTTTGGGTAAAGCCGTACTTTTCACGTGCTCGGGAAATGTTTTCCCGTATTGAATTATCGTCCATAACTTGGACAAATGTAGGCCGTTGCCGTCGGAAACAAGGCAAAGTAAAACCTTAAAAGGTTAAGCAAAACTTTACTTTGATTATAAAAAACACTAAAAGTCTTAAAAAAACATAAAAATCGAACTACCCCCGGCACAAAAAACACCTCAGAACCCTTGGATTTACAGTTTCCCCTCGTCATCTTTGCTTCATAAAACACTCAGTCTATGGAAGACCTCAACCACTTCTACGCCCTGTTCGAAAAGATGATCGATGAAGATTCCGTCTATATCGACCCTTCGGTCGACTTCCACTCCATCTGCCTTGTCCTCGGCGCGCCGGAGAAAAAGCTCGGCGACCTGATCTTTGAAGAGCTCGGTATGGATGCCGATTCTCTCCTTGCGCGCCTGCGCGAACTCAGGGAGCAGTCACTTGTCGAAAAATACGGCAATTCTTTTCAAAAAAATTACTATCTTTGCCCGATACGCCCGTCCGCGGGCCGGAAAAGCACTGAAACAAAGCAATAATTAATATCAGATGAAAACTTATCAGACTAAAAACATCCGCAACGTGGTCCTCATCGGCAGCTCCCGCTCCGGCAAGACCACGCTGTCCGAAGCAATGCTCTTCGAAGGCAAGGTGATCGACCGCAGAGGCTCCGTCGAAGACAAAAACACCGTCTCCGACAACACCGAGTTCGAGCAGACCAACCAGAAATCCATCAACGCGACTCCGCTCTACGCGGAATTCGGCGGCTGCAAGATCAACGTCATCGACGCCCCCGGTTCCGACGACTTCAGCGGCGGTGCGCTTTCCGCCTTCAAGGTGGTCGAGAGCGCCGTTATGGTGATGAACGGCACCGCCGGTGTCGAGGTCGGCACGACCATCTTCGCCCGCTACGCCGACAAGTACGGCATCCCTATGATTATCGCGGTCAACCAGCTCGACCACGAGAAAGCATCCTGGGACCTCGTCCGCACCGCCATCGGCGAAGAGTTCGGCAAGAAGGCAGCTTTCTGCCAGTTCCCCGTCAACCCGGGCCCCGGCCTCGAAGGCTTCGTGGACGTCATCACGATGAAGTTCTACAACGCCAAGAACGAGGAACTCGAGATCCCCGCAGCCTATGCCGACGAGGCTGAAGAGCTTCGCGCCGAGCTGATGGAGAAGGCCGCCGAAGGTTCCGACGAGCTTATGGAGAAGTTCTTCGACACGATGGAGCTCTCCACCGAGGAGATCCGCGAAGGCCTTCGCGCCTGCCTTGTCAAGGGCGAAGCCATCCCTGTCTTCTGCACCGCAGCGAAGAGCAACATCGGTGTCCGCCGCCTTATGGAGTTCATCGTCAACGTCGCTCCGTCCCCGGAAGGCAAGGTCGAGAAGACCGTCGAAGGCGGCGAGCTCAAGTGCGATCCCGCAGGCCCCACCGCCCTGTTCATCTTCAAGACCTCCGTCGAGCAGCACCTTGGCGATGTCTCCTACTTCAAGGTTGTCAGCGGCACCCTCAATGAAGGCGCCGACCTCGTCAACCCCGAGACCGGCAACGGCGAGCGTCTTTCCGCCATCTACGCCGTCGCAGGCTCCAAGAAGGAGAAAGTCGCCTCCATCCCCGCCGGCGACATCGGCTGCGTTATGAAGCTCAAGGCAGGCAAGACCGACGTCACCCTTGCCCAGCCCGGCACCGACGCCGTCGCCCATATGGTCCTTCCCGACGCCAAGTACCGCTGCGCCGTCAAGGCCCTCGACAAGAACGACGAGGCCAAGGTCGGCGACACCCTCAACAAGATTGCCGCACAGGACCCCACCATCGGTGTCGAGTACTCCAAGGAGCTCCGCCAGACCATCCTTTCCGGTATGGGTGAGCAGCACATCAACTACGTCAAGTGGAGAATCAACAACGAGTTCAAGCTCAACGTCGAGCTCTTCGCCCCGAAGGTCCCCTACCGCGAGACCATCACCAAGGTCGCGACGGCGACCTACCGCCACAAGAAGCAGTCCGGCGGCGCCGGCCAGTTCGGCGAGGTCGCGATGCTCATCTGCCCTTATATCGAGGGCGAGCCCGCAGGCAACAAGTTCAAGATTGACGGCAAGGAGACCGAGCTCAAGATCAAGAACCAGCAGGTCTTCGACCTCGAATGGGGCGGCAAGCTTGAGTACATCAACTGCGTAGTCGGCGGCGCCATCGACGAAGGCTTTATGCCCGCCATCCTCAAGGGTATCAACGACAAGATGGCCGAAGGCCCCCTCACCGGTTCCTACGCCCGCGACATCCGCGTCTATGTCTACGACGGCAAGATGCACCCGGTCGACTCCAAGGAAATCGCCTTCATCATCGCCGGCCGCAACGCCTTCAAGGAGGCCTTCCGCAACGCCGGTCCGAAGATCCTCGAGCCCATCTACAACGTCGACATCATCACCCCGAACGAGTACGTCGGCCCGTGTATGTCCGACCTCAACACCCGTCGCGGTATGATTATGAACCAGGATATGGACAAGGGCTTCACCGTCCTCCACGCCAGGGTTCCGCTCGCAGAGCTCTACCGCTACTCCACCATCCTCAGCTCCCTGACCGGTGGCGCCGCGACCTTCACGATGACGTTCTCCGAGTACCAGCAGGTCCCGGCCGACGTCCAGACGAAGCTCCTCGCCGAGTACGCCGCCCAGGAGCAGGAAGAGGACTAGTCCTCGGACGCTGCATCCAAAAAGGACTGACCTCGGCGAGGTCAGTCCTTTTTTTGCACCAGCGCGTAGGGACTCGGCCCCTGGAGGTGCGGCGACCACCCAAAGGCGTGGGTGGTCACGCCGGAAAAAGCCGCAAAAGTCGGGGCGACCACCCAAGGGCGTGGGTGGTCACGGCAGAAAAGGCCGCAAAAGTTGGGGCGACCACCCAAAGGCGTGGGTGGTCACGGCAGAAAAGGCCGCAAAAGTCGGGGCGACCACCCATAGGCGTGGGTGGTCACGGGCGAAAAGCGGTAGCGCGGGGCGTCAGGGCGAGTGTAAGGGCGATGAAGTCCTCGACGCTCAGGCGCTCTGGCCGCAGGTCGAAGACCGGAGCGGCAGTGTCGACAGAACCGGCGGAGTCAGCGCCGGCTTCGGCCGAGTCGGCCCCTGCTGCGGCGATGAGGGGCCGGAGGGAGTTGCGGAGCGTCTTGCGGCGCTGGCCGAAGGCGGTCTTGACGACGGCCTTGAAGAGGGCCTCGTCGCAGCCGAGGGAGGTGCGGGAGTTGCGGCGGAGGCGGATGAC
This sequence comes from Bacteroidales bacterium, assembly GCA_017553405.1. Taxonomy (GTDB): domain Bacteria; phylum Bacteroidota; class Bacteroidia; order Bacteroidales; family UBA932; genus Cryptobacteroides. Next base: position 20,101 of record JAFZME010000021.1, on the reverse strand, counting down.
GGCGCTCTGCACCTTCGGCGGCGGGGCGAAGGCCCCGGAACCCACCGTAAACAGGTACTCGATGTCGTACCACGCCTGCAGGAGGACCGAGAGGATGCCGTAGGTCTTCGACCCCGGCTTCTCCGCGATGCGCTCGGCGACCTCCTTCTGTATCATACAGACCACCTCAGGTACCTTGTCCTTGTAGTCAAGTACCTTGAAGAATATCTGCGAGGAGATGTTGTAGGGAAAATTGCCTATAATCAGAAACTTGTCGCCGAAGAACTTCTCCAGCGGCAGACGGAGGAAATCAGCCTGAATCAGCCGGCCCTGCATCCCGGGGAAATGCGTCAGCAGGTAGTCCACCGACTCCCCGTCGATCTCCACCAGCCGAAGGTCCACATCAGGCCTCTCCAGCAGATAGCGCGTCAGTACCCCCATCCCGGGGCCGACCTCCAGCACATCTCCCGCCGGAGCCGTAAGCGCGTCCACAATCGACCGCGCCACGCCCTGATCCGTCAGGAAATGCTGCCCAAGTGATTTCTTTGCCCTAACTTCCATATCGATCAAACCGCTGAAGCGAGGGCCGAGGCGAGGGAGAGGAAGGCGAGGGCGTCGGGGCGGGAGGAGAGGGCTGCGGGCTCGCCGGAGTCGCCGCTTTCGCAGATGGACTGCACGAGCGGGATCTGGGCGAGCAGCGGCAGGCCGAAGTGCTCAGCCATCGCGGCGCCTCCGCCTTTGCCGAAGAGGAAGTATTTCTCGTCGGGATGCGCCTCTGGGGTGAACCAGGCCATATTCTCGATGATGCCGTAGATCTTGCGGTTGATGTTCTTGTTGCGGAACATATCAACGCCTTTCTCCACGTCCGAAAGGGCGACGGCCTGAGGCGTAGTCACGATGACGGCGCCCTCCATCGGTATCTCCTGGACGAGGGAGATATGGATATCCCCTGTGCCCGGCGGCATATCGACAAGCAGGAAATCCAGGTCGCCCCACTTGACCTGCAGGATCATCTGCTTCAAGGCGCTACACGCCATCGGGCCGCGCCAGATCAGCGCCTGGCCCCGCTTGGCGAAATAGCCGACCGACATCCATTTGACTCCATATTTTTCGATAGGGATTATCAGGTCCTTGCCGTCCTCATTGACGGCGTCGGGGACCTCGCCTTCCGTCCCCGTCATAAGCGGGACTGAAGGGCCGTAGACGTCGGCGTCGGCGAGCCCGACTTTGTAGCCGGCCCGCGCCAGCGCAATCGCCAAATTGACCGCGACGGTGGACTTGCCGACTCCGCCCTTGCCGGAAGCGACGCCGATTATATGGCGCACGCAGGAGAGCTGCTCGAGATCCAGCTCGAGCTTTTCCATCTTGCGGGCAGGCGCCTTAACGACTGTATTCACCTCCACTTCCGTCCCTTCGGGAAGGTTGCGAATGAGCGCCGCTTTGGTCGCGCCGACGAGATACTCCTTCAAGGGGTCCGGCTTCTTTGTAAACGCCAGGACCACAACCACCTTGCCGTCAACCTCACCGGCGCTCTCGACCATCCCGAGCTCGACGATATTCTTCTCGCCGAGAGCCGGGTGGACGACTTCTTCAAGTATTTTCAGCAGATCCATTATTTCTTCTTCGATTTTTTAGGAGCCTTGCCGGACTTGGCCGCCTTAACGGCCTTTCCCGCCGTCTTGAAATCGAGTTCATCGATGATACGAGGGCATCCGCCGAGCTTTTCGACGAGGAAAAGGACATAACGGATGTCCACGCATATACACCTCTGGAGGTCCGGCTCGAACATCACATCGCTCGACATCGACTCCCAGTTGCCGTCGAAGGCGAGCCCGATAAGGGCGCCGTCGGCATCGAGCACCGGAGAGCCGGAGTTGCCGCCGGTGATGTCGTTATTGGTGAGGAAGCAGGTGTGGAGAGTGCCGTCGCGGTCGGCATAGCGGCCGTAGTCGCCCTTTTCATAGAGCGCCTTCAGGCCCGCAGGCACAATAAACTCGGGGTTCGTCGGATCCTCTTTCTCCATCACGCCGGCAAGGGTGGTGAAATGGCGGAAAAGGACGCCGTCCTTCGGAGAATACGGCAGCACGTGGCCATAGGTCAGCCTCATCGTAGAATTGGCATCCGGATAGGACGGCTTGCCCTTCTGCCACTCCATAAGGCCGGCGCCGAAGGCCTTCGTCCCGGCCTCAAGGGCGGGCTGGTCGCCATAAGCCGTCTTGTAGAGAGGCATCAGAACCTCCATAATCCTTTTTGTCAGCACTGACGCCGGATCGTCAGAAAGATCCTTCCCGGCCGCGGCGCGAAGCTTCTCCAAAGATGTAAATACGCTGCCCTCAAACAGATAGTCGGCATACGCCTCGAAATCAATCTTCGAGAAATCCTCGAATCCCACGCCGAGCGAGTCGAGATATTCAGACTTCGCCGCCCTTTCGCGGTAGAATCCCATAAGCGCCGGGGCCTCCTTACGGTCGAGCGCCACGACATAATCCTTATAGTACGGCTCCAGAGCCTTGAGGGCGAACTCAAGGGAATCCGTTCCCTTCGGGGCGCGGTTCAGAGCTCTGTCATAGACAGCCGCAAGGGTGACCAGCTCTATACGATACGGCCCCTCCATCAGCAGCGTGAACGCAGCCGAAGGCCCGGAAAGGGCCTCAACGCCCTTCTCTATGGCGTCGAGAGCGCCGCCGTAGGCTTCCCGGCGCTTCGCGTCCTTGCCAACCCATTCCATAAACTCCTTCTCCTTCTGCTCCTCACGCTCGATGATGCCGAGATTGGAGAAGGCGAGCTCCTCGCCCTGCCATTTCTTCCAGCCGTTGGCCGAGGAAGCATACTTGTTGGCATATTTGAGCTGAACGTCGGGGTCGGCACACATCGCCTCCCACATAATGTCCTGACGGACAGTGCGCGCATCGATGCGGATGCGGTTGGTCTTGATCATATTGCGAAGCTGCGCCGCCGTCTGGAACCTCTGGGTCCTTCCGGGATAGCCCATTACCATCGCATAATCGCCCTCCTGCACCCCCTCGAGGGAAACCTTCAGGTTCTTTTCCGGGATATAGGGCTTGTTCTCATCCGAATATTCGGCCGGCTCGTTGTCGGGACCGGCATAGACACGGAACATCGAGAAGTCGCCCGTGTGGCGGGGCCACATCCAGTTGTCGGTCTCGCCGCCGTACTTGCCAACCGATGCCGGCGGAGCGCCCACAAAGCGTATATCCTTATAGACCTTGTTGACTATCAGGTAGTACACATTGCCGTTGTAGAACGACACGACCTCGGCCTCGCAGCCCGGGTTGGCCTCTCCGGCCGTCTTCTCGAGCGAAGCGATGAACTCTTCCTCCACCTTGTCGGCATCGTCCCCGGCTTTCGCCCTCGCATCGGCGATGGCGTCCGTGACATCCGTCATCTTCTTCAGGAACGTCACCGTGAGCCCCTGAACCGGCAGCTCATCCTTGTCGGTCATCGCCCAGTAGCCGTCCATCAGATAGTTGTGCTCCGGAGTCGACAGCTTCTGGATTGAGGAATAGCCGCAGTGGTGGTTGGTCACTATGAGACCGCGGTTGGAAATGATCTCACCCGTGCAACCGCCGCCGAAATGGACTATGGCGTCCTTCAGCGAGCCGTTGTTGATGCTGTAGATCTGCTCCGGCGTGAGCCTGCACCCGGCCTCGGCCAGGGACTTGCCGTTCATCTTCTCCAACAGCGGCAGCAGCCACATACCTTCGTCCGCAAACGCCGGGGCCGCCATCATTGCCACTGCAATTGTCAAAAGTAATTTCTTCATAGTCGATTTTTTATGTCTACAGCACAAAGTTATGAAAAGGACAACAAACGACAATATTTTATATATTTGTATTTCACAGTTTGCACTATGAAAGAAAACCTCGTTGGACACATTTCCCAGATCGTCGGCCCGGTAGTCGATGTCCATTTCGACCTTGAAAAGGACGGAAAAGGACTTCCGGAGATCAGCGAAGCCCTTGAAATCGAAAAACTTGACGGCAAAAAGCTCATAGTCGAAGTGCAGCAGCACATCGGCGAGGACACCGTAAGGACCGTGGCGATGGACTCCACGGACGGCCTGCGCCGGGGTATGGAAGCCAAAGCGACTCACGCGCCCATCTCGATGCCCGTCGGGGCCGCCATCCGCGGCCGCGTTATGAACGTGACCGGCGAAGCCATCGACGGTCTCGACGAGTTGCCCCGCGAAGAATCCCTCCCCATCCACCGCGAGCCCCCGAAGTTCGAAGAGCTCACGACCTCGCAGGAGGTTCTCTTCACCGGCATCAAGGTCATCGACCTTCTCGAACCCTACCTCAAAGGCGGCAAGATCGGCCTTTTCGGCGGCGCGGGCGTAGGCAAGACCGTGCTCATCAAAGAGCTCATCAACAACATCGCGAAAGCCCACAACGGCTTTTCGATCTTCGCCGGCGTCGGCGAGCGCACGAGGGAGGGCAATGACCTTCTCCGCGAGATGATCGAGTCCGGCGTCATCAAATACGGCGAGGCCTTCGAAAAGGCAATGGAAGAAGGCCGCTGGGACCTCTCGCTGGTCGATCCCGAGCTCCTCAAGAGCTCGCAGGTCTCGATGGTCTTCGGCCAGATGAACGAGCCGCCGGGAGCCCGTTCGAGCGTCGCCCTCTCAGGCCTTACGCTTGCCGAGTCCTTCCGCGACAGCGCCGACAGGGAAGTCCCCCACGACATCCTTTTCTTCATCGACAACATCTTCCGATTCACTCAGGCCGGCTCCGAAGTGTCCGCACTTCTCGGCCGTATGCCCTCCGCCGTCGGCTACCAGCCTACGCTCGCGACCGAAATGGGCCGTATGCAGGAGCGCATCACCTCGACGAAGAACGGCTCCATCACCTCGGTCCAGGCCGTCTACGTCCCTGCGGACGACCTCACGGACCCCGCCCCCGCCACGACCTTCACCCACCTCGACGCCACGACGGTCCTCAGCCGCAAGATTGCTGAGCTGGGCATCTACCCGGCCGTCGATCCGCTCGAGTCCACCTCGCGCATCCTCGACCCCAACGTCGTCGGCAAGGAGCACTACGAGACGGCGCAGCGCGTCAAGCAGATTCTCCAGCGCAACAAGGAGCTCCAGGACATCATCGCCATCCTCGGTATGGACGAGCTCTCGGACGAGGACCGCATCACCGTCAACCGCGCCCGCCGCGTCCAGCGCTTCCTTTCGCAGCCGTTCTCGGTGGCGGAGCAGTTCACGGGCGTTCCCGGCGTTATGGTCTCCATAGAGGACACCATAAAGGGCTTCAATATGATACTCGACGGCGAGGTCGACGACCTGCCGGAGCAGGCTTTCCTCAACGTAGGCACGATAGAAGAAGCCGTCGAAAAGGGCAAGAAGATTCTCTCACAGGCGGAAAACAATGGCTGATGCCCTCATACACCTTGAGGTCGTAACCCCGGAGGGGACCTTTTTCGACGACAACGTCTCCTATGTGTCGCTGCCGGGATCGTTGTGTCCCTTTACGGTCCTCCCCGGTCACGCTCCGCTGATTTCCTCCCTCGACAAGGGGCTCATCACCTTCGAAGGACAGGACGGCGAGGGCTCCATCCTCATCAAGTCCGGCTTTGTCCGCGTTCAAGACAACAAAGTAACCGCCGCCATCGAGTTTTGAAACGCCTCCTCCTCATACTGGTCCTTCTCTCTGTCATTCCGAGCGACTCTCTTGGTGTCATTTCGAGCGAAGGCGAAGCCGCAGTCGAGAAATCTACTCCCCTCGACATCTCCGGCGTCATTTTCAGCCACGTGGGCGACGCCTACGAATGGCACCTTATGGACACCCCCTGGGGGTCCGTAGCCCTGCCGCTGCCGGTAATCGTCCGCAGCAAGACAAGCGGCTGGCACTGCTTCTCCTCCGGTAAACTGGAGCACGGGGCCTCCTATGAAGGCTTCCGCATAGGCGAAAGCGGGAAGGTCGTGGAGACTACGCCCGAAGGTGAAGTCCGCCCGTTCGACCTGTCCATCACGAAGAACGTCGTCTCATTGATACTTTCCAGCATCCTTCTCGCGGTGCTCATCCTGCTTTCCGCCAGATGGTATCGCAGGCACGACGTCCTTCACGAAGCACCGAAGGGCATCGCCGCCCTGCTGGAGCCCCTCGTTATGATGGTCCACACGATGGCGCTCGAGAATATCGGAGAGGAGAACTACCGGAAGTATTCCCCGTACCTGTGTACGGCATTCTTCTTTATCCTGCTCAACAATTTCCTCGGCATACTCCCGATATTCCCGGGAGGGGCCAACCTGACGGGCAACATCGCAATCGCGATGGTCCTTGCCCTGTTCACATTCTTTACGGTCAACCTCTTCGGCAACAAACACTACTATAAAGAGATTTTCTGGCCCGAAGTCCCGGTATTTCTCAAGCCCATTATGCCGATTATCGAGGTTATGAGCGCCCTGGTCAAGCCCATTTCGCTCACGATAAGGCTTTTCGCCAATATGCTTGCCGGCCATATAATGATACTCTGTATGGTCTGCATCATCTTCATAATGGCGAAATTCTCCCCGGTTCTCTTCGGCTCTATGACGGCGATATCCGTCATCTTCGGACTCTTCCTCGACCTGCTTGAGTGCCTCGTCGCCTTCATCCAGGCCTACGTTTTCACAATGCTTTCATCCATATATATCGGACTTGCACACGCAAAAGAATAAACCTTAAAAACTTATAGTTATGATCGGAATGATTATTTTACAAGCAGCAGCCGGTGCGGCGCTCGGAAAAATCGGTGCGGCCTTCGGCGCGGCAATCGCGGCAATCGCGGCAGCCTTCGGTATCGGCAAGATCGGACAGTCGACCCAGGAGTCCATCGCCCGCCAGCCGGAATCCGCCGGCAACCTCAGGACCGGTATGATCATCGCCGCCGGTATGATCGAGGGCGCGGCCCTCTTTGCCATCATCGTCTGTGTCCTGACAATGGTACTCTAAGATGAATCTTGTTACTCCGGACACCGGCCTCCTCTTTTGGATGGTCATCATCTTCGGTCTGCTTTTCTTCATCCTGGCCAAATTCGGGTTCCCGATAATCACCTCGATGGTAGAAAAGCGCAACGCCGCCATCGACAAATCCCTCAAGGATGCGGAAGAGGTGGAGGCTATGATGGTGGCCGCGATGAAGGAACACGACGAAATGATCGCGGAGGTACGCCGGGCACAGAGTGAGATTCTCAAGGAAGCCACAGAAGCCAAAAACACCATCATCCGCAAGGCCCGTGAAGAGGCCCGGGCCGAGAGCGACAAGATTCTCTCGGAAGCCCGCGTCCAGATTGCCGCCGAAAAGGAAAGCGCCCTCAGGGACATCCGCAAGGAAGTGGCAGTCCTCGCCGTCAGCGTGTCGGAGAAAATCCTGCGCGAGCAGCTTTCCTCGGAAGCCGCGCGCAAGGAGTATCTCGACCGCCTCATCGACGAGGCCGGAAGCATCTCCACTGACATCAAGCCGGAAGAAAAAGTCAATTAAATGGACACCGGACTCATAGTCTCACGCTACGCCACTGCCCTTGTCCGCCTCGTCGAAGAGACGGGCGGAGGGGAGAAGGTGTGCGGCGAAGCCTCCGCTTTGCTGAAGGCCGTGAAGTCCGTTTCCGGCCTGGGGCAGGCCCTTCGCGGCAGCTCCGGCCTCAGTGCCGACGACAAGATATCCCTTGTCCGCTCGGCTCTCGGCGGCAGTATTTCGGATGAGTTTTCGCGCTTTATAAGGCTCCTTGCAGAAAGCGGCAGGGATGAACACCTGTCGATGATACTCAATTCCTTCATCCATAAATACTACCTCAGCAAAAACATCCGCATCGCCACCCTTCGCACAGTCAGCAAGCCCTCCGAAGAGGAGCTTGAAAGGATTGCAGCAATGGTCAGGGAGAAGGCCGGGTTCGACATCATCATCAATGTCGAGACGGACCCGGCGCTCATAGGCGGATTTGTTTTCGACGTTGACGACTATCAGGTTGACTCCAGCGTAAAAAGGCAGCTGGATCTTATTCAGCGGCAGTTTATCTTGAAAAACAGAAGAATCGTATAGAAAATGGCCCAGAACCTCAAACCAAGCGAAATATCGGAAGTGCTGCTCGAGCAGCTCAGGCAGATTTCGACCGGCCTGCACCTTGAAGAGATAGGCAAGGTGCTGCAGGTAAGCGACGGCGTGGTCCGTATCTACGGACTCCACAACGCCGAAGCCGGCGAACTGCTTGAATTCGACAACGGTGAGATGGCCGTGGTGATGAACCTCGAAGAGGACAATGTCGGCGCCGTCCTGCTCGGACCGACCGACGAGATCAGCGAAGGGATGACCGTCCGCCGTACGGGGCGTATCGCGTCCATAATGGTGGGCGAACAAATGCTCGGAAGGGTTGTCGACCCTCTCGGCAAGCCCCTGGACGGCCTCGGCGAGATCGGCGGCGAGCTCAGCGAGATGCCGCTGGAGCGCAAGGCGCCCGGCGTCCTCTTCCGCCAGCCCGTCACGGAGCCGCTCCAGACCGGCCTCAAGGCCATCGACGCGATGATCCCCATCGGCCGCGGCCAGAGGGAGCTCATCATCGGCGACCGCCAGACAGGCAAGACCGCCATCGCCATCGACACCATCATCAACCAGCGCTCCAACTACGAGAAGGGCGATCCTGTCTATTGCATCTATGTCGCCGTGGGCCAGAAGGGCTCCACCGTGGCGAGCATAGTCAACACCCTGCGCACCAAGGGAGCGATGGACTACACGATAGTAGTGGCGGCGACCGCCTCCGATCCGGCGGCGTTGCAGTACTATGCCCCGTTCGCCGGCGCGGCCATAGGCGAGTACTTCCGCGACACCGGCCGCCACGCACTCGTCGTCTATGACGATCTGTCGAAGCAGGCCGTGGCCTACCGCGAGGTCTCCCTCATCCTCAAGCGCCCTTCGGGCCGCGAGGCGTATCCGGGCGACATTTTCTACCTCCACTCCCGCCTTCTCGAAAGGGCCGCGAAGATCATCTCCGAGCAGGCCGTCGCGGAGAAGATGAACGACCTGCCGGAGTCGCTCAAAGGCAAGGTCAAGGCCGGCGGCACGCTCACCGCGCTCCCCATCATCGAGACGCAGGCTGGCGACGTGGCGGCGTATATCCCAACCAATGTAATTTCCATTACGGACGGGCAGATATACCTGGAGACCGACCTTTTCAACCGCGGTGTCCGCCCTGCTATCAACATAGGCATCTCGGTTTCCCGTGTCGGCGGCAGCGCCCAGGTCAAGAGTATGAAAAAGGTTGCAGGCACCCTGAAAATCGACCAGGCCCAGTACAACGAGCTGGAGGCCTTCTCGAAATTCTCCTCGGATATGGATCCCGTCACCGCGATGACTCTCGACAAGGGCCGCAAGAACAACAAGCTCCTCATCCAGCCCCAGTACAGCCCGATGCCCGTCGGCGAGCAGGTCGCCATCCTCTACTGCGGCACCCACGCCCTTATGAAGGACATCGCCGAGATCCGCGTTCCCGAGTTCCAGGAGATCTTCCTCAACACGATGAGGGCCACCCACGCCGAAGACGTCCTCAAGCCCCTTTCCGAAGGCAAGATCAACGACGAAATAACCGCAATCATCGAAAAAGTCGCCTCCGAGGTTAGCACATCGTTAATGTAATATAGGAATGTCTTCCTTGAAGGAAATAAAGACGCGTATCGGTTCGGTACGGAGCACGCTGAAGATCACTTCGGCGATGAAACTCGTGGCCTCGGCCAAGCTCCGCAAGGCGCAGCAGGCCGTTGCCGCCGCCCTTCCCTATCAGAAGACTCTCTCCAGCGTGCTCTCCACCCTTCTCGCCGACTACGCCTCCAAGGAGCACGAGGGCGGCTCGCCCTGGGACGTCTTCTCCGCCGGGAAGGAGACAGGCAGCGTCGCCATCGTCGCCATCGCCTCCAACACCTCGCTCTGCGGCGGCTTCAACGCCAACGCCATCCGCTGCGTCACTGACGCCCTCGCGGAGCACCCCGACGCCACGGTCTACAGTATCGGCAGGAAGATGGCGGACGCGATGAAAAAGGCCGGCCACCCTTCTCCGAAGGATTTCTCGAAGCTTTCGGAGCACCCGGCCTACGACGGCGCCGCCGCCATCGCCGAGGAACTCACTGAAGGCTTCCTCTCCGGCCGCTTCTCCCGCGTGGAGCTCGTCTACAACCACTTCGCCTCCACCGCCTCCCAGCCCACCGTCCGCGAGCCCTTCCTCCCCTTCGCCGCCAATCCCGACCCCTCGTCTTGTCATTTCGAGCCTGCTTCTTGTCATTTCGAGACTGCTTCTTGTCATTTCGAGCCTGCCGAGAAATCTAATTGTCATACCGAGGCCTCCGGCCGAGCGTATCTCCTCACCGCCGACTTCATCGTCGAGCCCGACGCTGAGACGGTTATCGCCGCGCTCCTCCCGAAAGTCCTCAAACTGAAGCTCTACAGCGTCCTTCTAGACAGCGCCGCCGCGGAGCACGCCGCCCGCACCGTAGCGATGCAGACCGCCACCGACAACGCCGAAGACATCCTCCGCGACCTCACCCTCGAATACAACAAAGGCCGCCAGCAGAAAATCACCGCCGAAATCCTCGACATCGTCGGCGGCTCGATGCTGTAAGAGTGGGTCTAGCAATCTATACCCCCTTCACTTTTTTTACAATCATCCAAGAGCCTGTCTTATCAGAGCCCACACGAAGGAGGATGCCCTGTTCCTTCAAAGAGACAATATCTCTGGCAATAGTTCGTCTTGTCACTGAAAAATGTCTTTGTATTTCATCTATCGTTATTCTTTCATTTTTTTGAATCAGTAATAGAATTGTTCTTTGTCTCTCAGAAAGCTTAGAAAGATTTACAGTGTCATTTACAATGACATTTACAGTGACATTTTCTGAATCATTCAAGAACACCGGATGCACTGGAACCGTGACCATGAACCAGGAATAAGTATCATCGAATTCATACTTTACAGATGGAGACCCATTTGATTTCATAGCAGCAGCAATTGTCGGAACTCCTGTGGACTTCCCTTCGGTGATGTTTAGCTCTTTGAAGAAATCTCCTATTCTTCGATTCCGATATTGTCTTGGTCGAACAATATTTTTTGCAAAATCTTCAACTTTCAACGATCTATCCGGGCCGCCCGGATTACTTATATACATTGCATCCGGCTCAATCTCTATTGTGATGGGCTCACGTTTCCTGTAATCGCAATGGTAAAGGCAGTTTCCGACAATCTCTTCCAGGGCGTGAATGGGGTAATTAAAAGACCTGTCTGCCTCTGGCTTATAATTTCTTTTCTGGACATTCTCTTTGATGACATTGGTTTCCAAATACGCCATTGTCTTGCGGTAAATACTGTCAATTGGGCCTCTTATGGAGGGTACTTCTATGAAATTGTCAGGATCCTTAAGTTTTCCCGATGGGAAAATGGTAATATCAACTTGTAAATAGGGAAAGAACTTCTCCGGATGGTCATTGAACATCATCAGGGCCACATTTCTTGGATAAACAGCCTCTCGCGGACCGGCCAAGAGTTCCATTGCCTCAAGAATATTGCGGAATGGTTCAGCTTCAATCTGCTGGGCAAGTTTGCTACCGGTTTTCACGAGAAAATCTCTTACAAGCGTCTGAGAAACGTCTGTAATAGAAGCAGATGTATTTGGCCGATCATCAAATGGGATATTATTCGCCAAATCTAATAATTCTCTCAAGACCTGTCCTTTGGGAATGATGGATGACGAATTGTATCGAACCCGATAATTGAATCTTTTATCTTTTGCCGTAACATCGTCAGGAACTTCATATGGACGGTCTTGACCAGCTGGGCACCAAATTACAAAAACAATTTTGTCATCAACCTCCTCTAAACTGGTCTTAGGATGATATACTGGATTGATAAGGTTATCGAATGCCACCATTTCTTTGCCAATATGCTCAATAAGATTTAGTGGCAACCCTTTTACTGGTCGGATTGGCAATCCATTTTCTTCTTCAACCCCTACTATGATATATCCGCCTCCTTCATTTGCAATATCATTTGCGAAAGCGCAAATAGTACGATAAATAGGATTTGGATTCCATCCTTCTTTAAACTCAATCCTATGACCCTCGACAGTATGACCGTCAAGAAGTCTTTCAATGTTAACAGGAGACAGAGACTTTGTCATTACAAATAACTTTTATTGTTAAACATATGCACCCTTCACCGTAAAGAATGCCCGGCTCTCCGACGAACGGAGGGCCGAGCAACAATAATATAGGATTTCCCCCGAATCGAATTAAAAAAACAAAAATAGTTTCAGGGGTAGTCCGATATTTTTCTTGGGGTACCCGGGGAAACATAAATTTTTATTTCCCTGAAAAGGAGATTCCTCGACTTCGCTCGAAATGACAAAGGGGGACGCTCGGCCTGAAGGCCTCGGTATGACAGATGAAAAGAAGGTCGATGTTGTCGAGGATATGGATTTATATTTAGCTATTTTCATGGAATCAAACTGCAACAGCGATATCCCATAAAGATGAGTCATGGCGACTTACCTATTATACGTATTAATGCAATGTTCATATTCTCGAAGCTGCGGTCTTATGGCACATTAAATTGCAATTGTTTTCTAAAATACGGGGAATGAAAGAAAAAATGTTATATTTGTCTTTTGTTAAGCATACGAGCACTTAACAAGAAATACAACAAATGCGTTTGCAATTTGTTCCATCGTGTTGAAACGTCGGAAATTTCAATTTACGAGATTAGCTAAGGAACAAGTCGTAAACGTCCGTGATTTACACGGGCGCGACTTGTTAGCTAATGGTCATCCGACGGCCCAACACGAGCAAGAAACGCTCGTGTTTTTTATTACCATTGCGGTAATGAGAGCAAACATTACGTCCGTGATTATGGAAAAGAAAAACAACACCGCATCAGCCGTTATTAATAACGTAAAGATAGATAAAGACATACAATACGACGACACCCACCTCGGACTGGGTTTCCTTGTGGATTTCGACTTGTACAATATTAAAGACAGATTATTTTGTTGCAGGCTAGTATTTTCTTTTATTATAGGATCTCAATATGAGTTGCCTATTCCGCCAAGACTTAATGACCCTAAAGATCTTTTTACGGACGGATATCTGTCCTTATTATCAACTGCTGTGGGAGAATCTGATAAAGTAAATTGTAAAGATTGGTATTTTAAGGTGCCTTATTATGTACTATGTGGGATGAGAGGTGTTTTTAGTCAAACAAATAATGTCGTGGTAGAAATACAGATTGGGGATTTGAGTAACAGCAAAAATAGAATTCTGCTAACAAGTATTAAGAGGAAGTTCACTGTAACCTGTAGAAAAAAACTTTTCAAGGCCCCAATATTTGAGGTTACACTTTAATTTCCAGAACAAGTTGTGCCCGTTAAGACCATGAGCCCTTTGTTTTAGCGGCTATAGGTTGTTGATACTTATTTTAAATCGAATCTATTTAAAATATTTAAGCTAAGCACATGACAATTGACGAATATATTAATCAGAATTTACCATTTTATCATATCGCTTCAATGAACAACCTTAATGCAATTCTATCTTACGGATTAAAGGGGAGAAGGGGAAAAATATTTGTTGTAAGAAGCACGGATCATAGAGTATGGAATGAAATAATCTGTCAAATGAATACCGATGGTGATGATTCTTTTGCAATTATCAAGCTGACACCATTAAAACACCATATTAATGCTGATATGGTTCAATGGGACAATGTCAATGAACGTACTGCCAATTTGCAAAATTGTATTATTAGTGATAATATTAAAGTTGATAATCAAGACATTATAACAAAACACTATCACCCAGATCCGAACATTTATATTGATAATGGGGAGTCTTTTGAAGCGCTAGATGAATATCACATAAAGCCACGTTTCGATAACTCAATCTTGGTTGATTAGAGAGGATTAGTTCTGTTGTTTTAAACACATAAATTGTAATATTTACATTGGGAAAATCCTATAATCGTTTCTTTTATGAAAATTTATGATAAACACGGGAATCAAATTGGTAATATTTTCGAAGAACACAAGTCAATTAGTCTAACCGGGATTTTTATTGGCGCAGTAGTTATCGGTCTTCTTGTTTTATTTGGATTTATGACTAAATGGTTTGGCCCGTGGGTTACAATAACTCTAGATGTAATTTTGATTATCGTTTTTGCGATTTTTTATATCAAACATTTAATTAAGAACTTGGTTTTCTTCGAAGATTATCTTAAACTTATTTTCGGTATTATTTTGGTGATACCTCTCACAACCTTGCTAATCATCTTTATTAATGACGCTATTGCTGGTGAAATTATTGGGTTTTGGCCATTTGGTGAATGGTTAATACCTCAATGATTGTAGTTCTAAAGAGCAACAATAGGAAATATAGAGGAAGGATATGTTGGTGCGAAATGATTTTCCTGATATTGAAATCAGAGGTTCAATACTTTAGCTACCGGGGTTGTCGGCGCCTGCCTGATAGCAAGAAATGATCACCTGGGTTGTAAAACAATTCCGGAACACATCTCGCGACGTGCTCCGGAATTTTATCTTATCAATATTTATGTCTTCCGAATCAGGTAATAGCCAACTTCGTGCCAAACTCGGAAGACGGGCAATATTTTCTACAACATAGGGAAAGAATATGTGACCTTGAAGGACGGCTTGCGGTCCGACGCGGCTTCGGGGCCGTTGAGAATCGCCTTGTAGAAGCGGTCCTTATCGAGCTCCTGGGAGGTCGTCGTGGTGGTGTTGGACGACGAATACAGGGCGTTGAGCATCGCGAGACTGTAGTAGTTGCTGCCGTAGCCGTAGTCGCCATAGCCGCCATAGCCGTAGCCGTAGCCTCCATAGCCATAACCTCCATAGCCGCCGTAGAGGGAATTGTAGTACTGGGCGTAGAGGAGGTTGCGGTAGTAGTCGTTGTCGTAGGAGGAAGACGACAGTGTCTCGACCGTCTCTTCGTGGACGTTGAGGAACCAGATGTCGTAGTTGGCAAGCTTGGTCCTGTACTCCTCCTCAACGGCTTCCCTGCCGCTCTCTCCGGCTTCCTCGATCTTGCGTACCTTCTCGGTGTAGACCTTGAGGATCTGCTGGAGGTGGTGGGTGATGTCCGGGTTGTAGCGGAGGAGGCTGCGGTTGATGTCGCCCTGGTTCTCCGCGGAGGAAGAAGCGTCGGCAAGCGCCGCGAAGGTCTTCACCTCCTCGCCGTCATCGTCCGTGGTAACTATGCGGCAAGTCGGGGACAGCACCGCCGGGAAGAGGTCGAACTCGGCGTAGTTGTTGTCCGGGCCCGGGTCCTCGAAGTTGAGCATCAGAGTCCCCTTGTTGATCACGGTGTAGGACGGGTCGCCGCCCTTGGAGACTATGTCCTCGTAGAGCACACGGCCGAGGCTGTCGGCACACACGACAGGCTTCATACCGCCGCCGCCCTCGACATAGACATTCTCCCTGGACTCCTTGAGAGTCTCCGTAAGCGGATCCTGAATCGTCGTGTTGAAGGCGTACTGGTAGAACTTCGTGCGGTTCTCAAGATAGGTGTTCTCGTTGAGGAACTCTATCTCTCCGGGAAGGAAAAGATACGACGTGTCCTTCTGTACTCCGTTGAATTTCGCCCTGATGTGGAGAATGCCGATGTTGTTGTTGCGGTAGTAGTAGCCCTGGCTGCTGCTGTCGTAGGCTATCGAGAAACAGGATATCTTGAACATATCGAAACGCCCGCCGTTGCCGGCCGGAGCGTCCGCCTCGATATAGACTCCCGGAAGGAGCTTTATGTACTCGGTGAAGGACTTGCGGTTGTCGATGTCGTCGTCGGACTTGTCGTCGTCGCCGTCCCTCCACGCGAGGACCGCCTTGCCGTCGCCGTCCTTGTCGAACAGGGAAGTAATCCCGTCGATGTACTTCTTGCCGAACTCCTTGGTGAACTCTATCTTGAGGGAATCCTTGCCGTTGATGACGGGGGAGCCGAGGCAGACCTTCTCGTCGGAATGCGGCGGAACGCGGTTGGCGCCGTTGTCGACGAAGTCGAGCGTGTCGGTGAGGGAGTAGACGTTGAGGCTCTGGAGATTATACTCGCCGCCGGGGACGACGCAGGTCGTGTCGCACTCGAACTTGATATAGAACCTGACCACCTCGGGATCGACACCGAAGTCGAGGGTGTCGATGGCGGGCACGAGGGTGAACGCCGAAGAGCGCTTGGAGACGCCATAGTCCTCGTCGCGGACGGCCCCGACGACTATCCTCGTGGAAGAGAAGCCTGAGAGGTCGTCGGCCATCCTGGTCTCCAGGCCGCCGAGGGCGTACTCCTCGGTGAAGACGTTGAAACGGGCGTTGGACGATATGAGGTTCTTGCCCAGGTCCTCATCGACCGGGACGCAGGAGATTGCAACGGATGCCGCCACAGCGGCGATAAGAAGCGCAAATGAAGTCCTCTTCATTACAGAATGCTTTCGTAGAAAGAGTTGTAACGGTCTATGTAGCTGCCGTCTTCCATCGAAGCACCGTCAAAGGGAAGAATAGGAAGGCCGCTTTCTTCGGCGATGGCCGCGACTCCCTTGTCGATCCCGGGGGCTCCCATAATGATGCCGTCGGCATAACGGACCGCGAGTTTTGCAAGGAGCGTGCCGTCTACGGGGCCTTCGAGACCGGTGTCCTCTTTAGTGATGGGCCCGAAAGGAACAGCGTCGGCGAAACCGGCTTCAAACGTCGCTTTCGGGGTGTCGTCATAAAGGGAAAGAACGACCTTGCTGGAGGAGAAAATGGGATCGTCCTTGTAGGCTTTCTTGAGATAGAGAGGGAGGACCTGTGAAATCCAGCCGTGGCAGTGGACGATGTCCGGGGCCCAGCGCTGCTTCTTGACGGTCTCGAGGACTCCGCGGGCGAAGAAGATGGCCCTCTCGCCGTTGTCGCGGAAGAAATGGCCTTTCTCGTCGCGGTAGAGCTGCTTGCGGTGGAAATAGTCGTCGTTGTCGATGAAATAGACCTGGAGACGGGCCGCGGAAATCGAAGCAACCTTGATGGAGAGAGGGCGGTCGGTGTCGGAGATGATGATGTTCATCCCGGAAAGGCGGATGACCTCGTGGAGGGAGAACTTGCGCTCGTTGACACAGCCGTAGCGGGGCATAAACGCCCTGATCTCCTTCCTTTTCTCCTGGATGCCCTGCGGGAGAGTACGGCCCACCTTGGATATGGGAGATTCGGGGATATAGGGGTATATCTCCGAATTGACGAAAAGGACTCTTTTTACCGTATCTCCCATTGTCTCAACAAGGTTTTACAAGCCCTGCAAAAGCAGGAATCAAACAAAGATAAGAAAATTTTTCGACTTTTGCAGATTTTAGTATATTTAGGGCGAATTTCGGGTAATATGCGCAAAGCTGAAAACAAAATAATCCGGCGCCGGATGGCTTTTGCCTGGATATCGATGCTGATAAGTATCACGTTGGTCCTGGTGCTGGTCGGGATAGCCACTCTCCTTCTTGTCAACGCACGCAGCATCTCGGATTATTTCCGGGAGAGCGTCGCCGTGTCGGTGGTCCTCAAGACCGACGTTCCCGATGCCGACGCCGCGGCTTTCGAGAAGACTCTCGCGGGGAAAGACTACGTGAAAGCGACCACGCTCATCTCCCGCGAGCAGGGCACGGCCGAAATGGCCGGCCTTCTCGGAGAAGACTTCCTGGAAGCGTTCGGAGAGACTCCGGTCCCCGTCTCCATAGACCTCAACCTCAAGCCGGAATACGTGTCGAAAGACAGCCTCGAGCTCGTAAAGGCCGACATCGGAGAGTCCCCCCTCGTCGACGAGGTGGTCTACCAGTCCTCCCTCGTCGAGGCCCTCAACGAGAACCTCAGGAGAGTCTCCCTCGTCCTCGCCGTCATCACCGCCCTGCTGCTTTTCATCTCCTTCGTGCTCATCTCCAACACGATGCGCCTCAGCGTCTTCGCCAAGAGGTTCACGGTCCACACGATGAAGCAGGTCGGCGCCACCAAGGGCTTCATCCGCAGGCCTTTTATGGGCCAGGCGGCCGTTATGGGCATCATCGCCTCCGTCCTCGCCTGCCTCATCATCGGCGGCGGCCTCTTCCTGCTCCACGAGAAATTCTACCAGCTGTTCAACGTCTTCGAAAAGACCAACCTGATAATAACCGCGGCGGCAATCGTCGTCGCCGGCCTTCTCGTCTGCACATTCAGCACCTACGTTTCCACCAATCGTCTCCTTTCCCTCTCCAAGGACGAATTATATGCATAATCTATGGCTGTAAAAAAACAGGACAAGCCGGATGACGGCAAGAAACTGGCTATAACAAAGAAGGGGATCCGCCTTATGATCGCGGGTCTCGTCGTGATGATTGCAGGGTTCATACTCCTCTCCGGAGGAGGAAGCGACGACCCTCAGGTCTTCAATTACGCGATGTTCGACGCAAGAAGGCTTGTCGCTGCGCCCATAGTCATCATCTGCGGTATAATCATAGAGATAGCGGCCATTATGGGCCGTCACAAGGAGGACTGATATGGAGTGGTGGCAGGCACTGCTGCTCGGCTTTATCCAGGGACTGACCGAATTTCTTCCGGTGTCCTCGAGCGGCCACCTTATGATAGCGAAGGAGATCCTAGGCATCGACGCCGAAGGATTTCTCGATTTCACGGTGCTCGTCCACCTCGGGACGGTGCTGAGCACGCTTATAGTCTTCTGGGGCGCCATAATGACGCTTTTCAAGGGACTTTTCAAATTCCGCTACAACGACGAGACCGACTACATCTGCAAACTCATCGTCTCGATGATTCCCGTGATGATTGTCGGCTTCTTCTTCAAGGACGCCGTCGAAGGGCTCTTCGGCGACAGTCTCATCGTGGTAGGCGTCTCGCTCTGCGTGACCGCCCTGCTGCTTTTCTTCTCCGACTTCGCTTCAGGGCCTCACGGATGGGTTAAGGAAAACACCCACCGCGGCGGCATCTCCTTCCTTCAGGCGTTTATCGTCGGCTGCGGGCAGGCCCTCGCCGTCATCCCCGGCCTTTCGCGAAGCGGGACCACCATCGCGACCGGCCTTATGACCGGCGTGAAGCGCGACGAGATGGCGCGTTTCTCCTTCCTGATGGTGCTTGTGCCCATCATCGGCGAGCAATTCCTTGACATCGTCGGCTCCCTTAAGGACACCGGCGAATTCTTCTCCGGAGCCATAAGCCCGATTTGCCTCGCACTCGGCTTCCTCGCGGCATTCGCCTCCGGCCTTTTCGCCTGCAAGGTGATGATAGCCCTCGTCAAGAAGGCCAGGCTCTCCTGGTTCGCCATCTACTGCGCGGCGGTGGCCGTCCTCATATTCATATTCGGAAGATGATAAGGGAAAGGACATATTTCGTGTCGGACACCCACCTCGGGCTCGACGTCAAGAATCCCGCCGAAAGGGAGAAGCGCTTCGTCGACTTCCTCAAGAGCATTCCGGGGCAGGAAACGGAAGCCCTGTACCTTCTCGGCGACATCTGGGACTTCTGGTACGAATGGAGGGACGTGGTCCCCAAGGGCTACACGAGGGTTTTCGCGGCCCTGCAGGACCTGATGGACGCCGGAGTCAAGGTCTACTTCTTCGAGGGCAACCACGACATCTGGTCCTACTCCTACTTCGAGTCACTCGGGATGATACGCTGTACTCAGCCGAAAGTCATCAAGATCGGCGTGAAGAAATTCTGCCTCGGCCACGGCGACGGCCTTGGCGCCGGCGACCGCGGCTATAAGCTTCTCAAGGCGTTCTTCCACTGTCGCACGGCCCAGGTGCTCTTCTCGATACTGCACCCCTGGTTTGCCTTCCGCCTAGGCAACAACTGGTCGCGCCACAGCCGCCTGGCCAAGAGCGAGGCCTACATCTTCCGCGGCGAGGACGAGCGCATCTACAAGTTCTGCGAGAGTTTCCCCGAGAAGATCGACTACTTCATCTTCGGCCACTACCACTGCAAGGTGGATATGCCCGTCGGAGATGCGCGGCTCTTCATCCTCGGCGACTGGATGGATGGCGCCGACTGGCTGTGCTACACGCCCGAAGGATTCACAAGGGCATAAAAAGAGAGGCCGGCTCAGTGATGAGCCGGCCTCCTTTTTTCGCAGGAGCGCGACCTATCGG
>JAFZME010000177.1 GCA_017553405.1 Bacteroidales bacterium | reverse complement strand
TTTTCGCCCCTGAAGACCCGCTGACCTTCGTCGACGGGACTCCGGTTGCAAGCGCTTCCGACTGGGCCCTCCGCCGCGAGGAGATCAAGGAAATATTCCAGAGGGAAATGTACGGGGAGATTCCCGCCCCGATACCCATATATGTCGACCGCATCGACCGCGGCAACACCGTCGTCAAAGGCGTCAACGCCGTGCGCGAGCAGTACAGGATGTGGTTCAAGGAAGACCGCAGTGGCATCAAGGTCGACTGGCTGGTCGTGAGGCCGAGGAGCGCCTCCGGCCCCGTGCCCGTCATACTTACCTATAATTACTGGGGCAACCACCTCTTCATCTACGACCCCGAAGTCATCCTGCCCGACTGCTGGATGGAGACCGAACCCGCCGCCGGCATTTCGGACCACAGCGCCAATCCCGACTGGCGGGGCCGCTTCCTCGACGGCGACTGGAGATACGCCTATCCGCTCGACGAGTTCCTGCGCAGGGGCTACGCCCTCGTGACGGCCTGCTATGCCGAAGTCGCGCCCGACCCCGAGACGGTCGCAGGCCAGAATGAACGCTCCATTTCCCGCGTCTTCGACCTCTGGGGCCCGAGAGACCCTTCGCGCACGGACAATCCAATGACTCTCGGCGCCTGGGCCTGGGGGCTTATGCGGGCTATGGATATGATTGAAGACATCCCCGCGCTTGACGCCACGAAGGTTATGGTGACAGGGTGCTCGCGTCTTGGCAAGACGGCGCTTCTGACCGGAGCCTTCGATGAAAGGATTGCGCTTGTAGCCCCTGTCCAGACCGGCAGCGGCGGCGTCCCTATGACAAAGCACATCACTCCTGACAAGGAAAGCATAGCTTCCGAGACAAGCACCTACACGACCTGGTTCTGCCCCAAATACGCCACCTGGGCCGGCCGCGAGTCCGAGATGCCGTTCGACCAGCATCTCCTGCTAAGCC
The DNA here is from genome assembly GCA_017553405.1 of Bacteroidales bacterium. GTDB lineage: Bacteria > Bacteroidota > Bacteroidia > Bacteroidales > UBA932 > Cryptobacteroides. The sequence continues at coordinate 3,745 of JAFZME010000177.1, read as the reverse complement.
TCGTCGCCCCGCGTCCCCTGCTGGTGCTGGGATTCAACAACCTCTGGTTCGACGCCTACGGCGAGTTCCTCTCCGTCCAGGCGGCCTCGCCCGTGTGGTCCTTCCTCGGCAAGGACAGCACCTTCGGCGACACCTTCCCTGAGACCGGAGCCTCGACCGCCATCGGCCCCAACCTTGGCTACGCCCGTCGCGACGGCGCCCACGGTGTCATTCAGACCGACTGGGACTGGATCCTTTCCTTCGCCGAAAACCACCTGAAATGACCGGCTTATGAAACGCTTTGCATATATGATTATGGTGTCCGCGCTGCTTGCGGCTTGCGGAGAGAAAGATAACGGCGGCCAGGCCGGCGGCGGCGATAAGGAGCTCATCCAAATCTCCGTCTCACGCAATACGGGTTGGGCGAAAGGCGACAGGATCAATGTCAACGGACAGATCTCGGAAGCCCTCCCGGCCGATGCGGACGGCAATTCCGTCGTATTCGGCATCGCTCCCGTAGCCGCACCCTGGCACGTTGCGAGCCCTTATAATGCCATATTCAGCTACAGCGAAGGCAAGGCGAAGATCAACCTGCCGGAGCAGAGGTTCCCTTCCGGGGCCGCCCGGCAGATCTACCTCGGCAAGGGAGAAGGAGAATGCGCACTCTCCCCTATGCTCTCCACACTCACGCTTATGGGCGGCATAGAGACCTTCAAGCGCATCAAGATTACGGCTCTCGGCGGCAAGGTGATCGCCGGGGCCTTCACGACTGACTACTCCTCCATCATTCCCGAGAGCGAAGGCGGCTCCGATTTCATCGAGGTCCGCGGCGAGGGAGGCGAAGCCATCTCCCTTCCTCTTGCGATATCGCTTCCTCCGGACGATTATTCCGCCCAGGGCCTGCGCCTTGTCGTGACCGGGACCGACGGGCTCACGAGAGAGGCCGTACTCATTCCGCCCCAGGCCTACGCAGCGGGCGCGGCCTATTCCATCGACATCAACAGCAGCCTCCCCCACCCCGAAGGCGGCAAGATCTCCGTCTCCCGCCCCGACAGGGCCTGGGCTGAAGGCGATGCCGTGTCCGTCAACGGAAAAAGGTCGCTTTCACTTTCCGCAGCCGACGCCGGCAGCAATTCCGCCGAATTCGAAGTGGAGGACATCGAGGCGCCATTCTGCGTGGCCGCCCCGGCATCCGCTCTCGAGAGCTATTCCGCCGAGCGCGGCACGGTCGTCATCCCCACCGCTCAAAAAGCAGGTGAGACGCAGCCGCTGCTCATAGGCAGAGCCGACGATGCCGCCGTTTCACTTTCAGAGGTTAGTTGTACTGTCAATCTTATCTCCGAGACGATTACGGGAGCGGTATCCTCGATAAAGATTTCAGCAGGAGGCTCCGCCAACATCGCGGGTACATTCTCCACCAATTTCTGGACAATTTCCGGAGGCACTTCGCAGGAGGTGAAGCTCACCGCAGCGGCAGGGACTTTCACCCTGCCCGCGTCGGTAGTCATCGCTCCGGCAGACCTTCGCGAAGACGGCCTGACCGTCGTCGTCACCGACAGCCAGGGAGACGAGCGCTCATTCGAGCTCTTGCCAACAAGGCGCTACTCCGCCGGCGAGACCTACACTCTCAGCCTCGACGGCACGGCCGCCGAGCCCGACGTGGAAGCGGAAGTCGTCTCCGTCACCTCTTCCACGGCAACTGTCGCCTGGACACTCGGAGGCACGCCGTCGGACGACGCAGCCGTCGAGTGGACACTCTCCGTCTATGATGATCCCGACGGCTCTCCGGTGCGGGAATATTCCTTCCCCGCAGGCGCATCCTGCTGGGGCGGCAAGTCTCCTCGCTACACGGTCGCGGGGCTTGCCCAGGGAAGCACCTGGTTCTTCAAGGTCACTTCCGAAGAGCACGAGTCGGAGCTCATCGACGCCGAGACACTCGAATTCACCCCTGTGATGATGCCGGAGACCATTTCCGGCACCGGAGTCGTCCTCGCCGAAGACTTCAGCGAGCTGTGCTGGGACTTCGACGGAGTCGGACAGGGCGCAGGCATAGCAGCGCCAAGCTCACCCGCGACCTACCAGGCACTCAGCAGCACCTACGTGCCCTGGGTCTCGGTGGTCGGCAGCTACACCTTATTCACCTACACCAACGCCTTCAAGGCCAGCCGCCTGAAGAAGTGGGCCCGCGACGTGAACACCGATTCCCGTCTCCACGTCCATCCGGGCTATGTCACGATAGGCTCAGGCGCCGCCGAAAGGGCGTGGCTGCTTACCCCTCCGTTCCCTGTACAGTCAGGCAAGACCGCGACCGTCAAGGTCACGCTCACCGTCAACAAGGCCTTGAACGGTTCCAGCCCCATCTACGCCTGCGGTTTCGTCAACAACTCCAACAACGACGGCGCCCACGGCGGCGGAGCCAATATGCAGGATGAAAACACGTCCGACTTCTCCTGGCCCAACGACAGGCCGTCGACCGTCTACAGGAAGATCACCGTCAGCCAGACCGAAAGCTGGCAGACCTTCTCCTTCGAAGGGATGAAGATTTCCCGTGACGACCGTATGATCATAGGAGCGACCACGACCTCCAGCTCCGACGGCACCACCTATAAAGCAACCGACGGCCAGCGCTGTGCCTTAAACCTCTCGGAAGTCAAAGTCGAGGTAACTTCAATAGAATAATTGTATTCAAACGTATCGATATGAAAAAAACTGTTAAAACCGGGCAAGGCGGACGGACTTATCAAAGTCCGACGCTCAGATTCGTACCCCTGAAGCTTCAGAAAGGGCTTTGTGTAAGCGGCGGACTCTCTCCTGTGGAGGAAGAAGATGCCGGTATTGACCAGTGGGGGAACTAGCTATGAAAAAATATCTGATTCTCTCCCTTCTGGGCCTCGGACTTCTCTGCGCCTGCAACCGCGAGGCCGATGCACCCGAGTACGTTAGAGGCGGCAAGACCGTCAAGGCCGTGCTACCCGAGACCAAGTCATTCCTCGGCGACAAGGACGGCACGTCCTACCCCAACTACTGGGCTACGGGCGATGCAATCAACGTCAACGGCGTAGTTTCCGACCCGCTGGACGCCTCGTTCAACGGCAAGAGCCGTGCTGAATTCACCATCGCCTCAGCCGCCGCTCCCTTGTATGCCGCCTACCCGGCATCAGCCGTCACCGCCTACGCGGAAGGGACCGCCGAGCTATCGCTCCCCGCGACTCAGACTTATGTGGCAGGATCCTATGACCCTTCCGCCTACGTTATGGTAGCGCACAGCAACACCGAAGGCCCGCTCGCCTTCGAGCCGGTGATGAGCCTTTTCAAGTTCGTTCCCGGCGGGAGCGTCAACATTGCCAGCATCAAGTTCATCGCGTCCTCCTCAAAACCGGTCTCCGGCACTTTCGGGACCGATTTCAACGAGGTCGCAGGACTTGACGGAGCGTCCAACATAGTCACTCTCAATATGCCCGAAGGCGGCATCGCCCCCGGTACGCCTGTCATTATGGCGATTCCCGCAGGCGACTACACCGACGGCATCGGCGTCGTGTTCACCGACGTGGACGGCGGAGTAATGGCCCGCAAGGCCACCCCTTCCAAGCCCTATGAAGCAGGCAAGATGTACAGCACAGAGATCGACTATGAGGCGGCCATCCTCTACTGCGAGGCGGAGACAATAACCTCTTCCTCCGTGGTGGTGACCTGGAGCAGCGTCAATCCGGAGGACAATATCAACCGCGCATTCGACATTATGGTCTATTCCGATGCGGAATGTTCC